>JAJEIH010000064.1 GCA_022827685.1 Alphaproteobacteria bacterium | reverse complement strand
GCCATCGCGCGTTCACGCAAATCCATCGATATCGCACGGCCCATGACGAAACCCCTCCACTGTCGCGACCACGACAGTGAATCAGCTCGCCGCAACCAAAGGAATCCCCCATCGATTCCTAATCAACTCACCCCGCTCTAGCCCCGCCGCGGGCGATGTCGAGGAACACCTCCTCCATGTTGCGCCGCCCGTAGCGGGCGATCAGCGCGTCCGGGGCGCCCCGGTCCACCAGCCGGCCGTCCTTCATCATCAGCACGTCGCGGCAGAGCCGCTCCACCTCCAGCATGTTGTGGGAGGCGAGCAGGATGGTGGCGCCGGTCCGCCGCACATAGGCGGCGAGATAGGAGCGCGCCCAGTCGGCGGTCTCGGGGTCGAGGGAGGCGGTCGGCTCGTCGAGCAGCAGGAGCTGCGGCTCGTTCACCAGCGCCTTGGCGAGCGCGAGGCGGGATTTCTGGCCGGCGGAGAGCGTGCGGGTGCGTTGTTTCAGCAGCGGGGTGAGCTCCAGCGCCTCGGCCAGCTCCCGCACATGCCGGCCCGCCCGCGCCACGCCGTAGAGGCGCGCATAGACCAGCAGGTTCTCCTCCGCCGTCAGCCGGCCGGGAAGCTCGACATAGGGGGAGGAGAAGTTCATGCGCTCCAGCGCCCGGTAGCGGTCGCGGGTCATGTCGGCGCCGAGCGCATGCACCGTCCCCGAGGTCGGCAGCAGCAGGCCGAGCAGCATGGCGATGGTGGTCGTCTTGCCGGCGCCGTTGCCGCCGAGCAGCGCGACGATGCCGCCATGCTCGAGATCGAAGGTCAGCCCGTCCACGGCTTTCACGGGCCCGAATTCCTTCGAGAGGTCGCGCACCGAGACGGCCCATTCGCTCATGCTATGTTTCCCTCTCCGACACCAGCGGGGAGCGCCCGCCGCCCATGAAGGTTTTAGAGCCCGCGCCGCCCCGGGGCGAGACCGGCATCGTGCAGACGCGCACGCTGGTGCTGATTCGCTGGGTTGCGGTGGCGGGGCAGGCGGGCACGGTGCTGGTCGTCCATTTCGGCTTCGGATACCGGCTGCCGATCGAGGCGGCGGCGGCGGTCATCGCGATGTCGGCGGTCGTCAACCTGTATGCCAGCCTGCACCACCGCGCCGGGGCCGGCCTCCCGGAGCCGCAGGCCTTCGGCTTCCTCGCCTTCGACACGCTGCAGCTCGCCCTGCTGCTGTTCCTCACGGGCGGCCTCCAGAACCCGTTCGCGCTGCTGCTGCTGGCGCCGGTGACGGTGGCGGCGTCGGTGCTGTCCCGGGCGAGCTGCATCAAGCTCGTCGTGCTGGCCGGGGTTGCCGCCAGCGCGCTGTCGGTCTGGCATCTGCCGCTGCCCTGGGACGGGCCGCCGCCCACCATGCCGGCGGAACTGGTGCTGGGCATATGGTTCGCCACCATCACCGCCATCGCCTTCCTCGCCGTCTATGTGGGCCAGGTGGCGATCGAGCGGCGCCGGATGACGGACGCGGTCTCGGCCGCGCAGGACGCGCTGGCGCGCGAGCAGCGCGTCGCCGATCTCGGCACCCTGGCAGCGGCGGCGGCGCATGAGCTCGGCACGCCGCTCGCCACCATCACCGTCATCGCCTCGGAGCTCGCGCGCGAAGTGCCGGCGGACAGCCCGCTCGCCGAGGACGCGCACCTGCTGAAGAGCCAGGCCGAGCGCTGCAAGGCCATCCTGACCGAGCTCTCGCAGCGCCCGGATGCGCGCGGCGCCTCCTATCTCCGCATGCCCTTGACGGCGCTGATCGAGAGCATGGCGGACCCGCACCGGCGCGAGGACGTCGATCTCGCCATTCTCGGCCGCGCGCGCGACGACGCGGCCGAGCCGGCCCTGGAGCGCCGCCCGGAACTCGTGAACGGCCTCGGCAACATCCTGTCCAACGCGCTCCAATTCGCCCGCAGCCGCGTGGTCGCCGCCATCGTCTGGGACGCCGAGCGGGTCGCCGTGACGATCTCGGACGACGGGCCCGGCTTCCCCGCGGCGCTGCTGGGCCGGCTCGGCGAGCCGTACCTGTCCACAAGGCGGGGCAGCGACGGCCATATGGGCCTCGGCATCTTCATCGCGCGCACGCTGCTGGAGCGCACCGGCGCCGACGTCACCTTCCTCAACCGCCCCGAAGGCGGCGCGGAGGTTGAGGTTCTGTGGCCGCGCGTCATACTGGAGCCCGAGACAAGGGGTGATGAGCGATGAACGAACAACAGGGCTCCGGCGACGCCGGCACGCTCCTTCTGGTCGATGACGACCCGCCCTTCCTGAACCGCCTGGCGCGGGCGATGGAGCGGCGCGGCTTCGACGTGCGCACGGCCGGCTCGGTGTCGGACGGCAAGGCGGCGGTGGATATCGACCCGCCCGATTACGCCGTGGTCGATCTCCGGCTCGGCGACGGCAGCGGCGTCGATGTGGTCTCGCACCTGCAGACCGTGCGCCCCGAGAGCCGCGCGATCATCCTCACCGGCTACGGCAATATCGCGACCGCGGTGGCGGCCGTGAAGGTCGGCGCCATCGACTACCTGCCGAAGCCGGCGGACGCCGACGCCATCGAGACCGCGCTGAAGCACATGGGCGCCGACCCGCCGGGGCCCCCGGAGCTGCCGATGTCGCCCGACCGCGTGCGCTGGGAGCATATCCAGCGCATCTACGAGCAGTGCGGGCGCAATGTCTCGGAAACGGCGCGCCGCCTGCGCATGCACCGCCGCACCCTCCAGCGCATCCTCGCCAAATACGCCCCCAGGGAATAGCGGGCCGACCCCGGGTTCCCGACGCCGCCCCGGACAGAGCCGGCCCCGAGCCTGTCGAAGGAGGGCGGGGAGGCTCCTTGCGCCGTGTCATGGAATGTCATGTTTTGTCATGCGGGGCCGGCGGGACCCCCTGCGGTGTGTCATGGGATGTCATGTTCTGCATGCGCGCGGCGCATATGCTGTGGCCCGTTCGGGCATGGAAGCCGGGTATTCCATCCGCTTCCGGTAGCTGGTCGTCTTCGGCATGGGCCGTTCCTTTCGCTCCCGTTTCGTTCCGTTCTCCCCGCCGCCGGCCTG
This sequence comes from Alphaproteobacteria bacterium, assembly GCA_022827685.1. Lineage (GTDB taxonomy): Bacteria > Pseudomonadota > Alphaproteobacteria > Bin95 > Bin95 > Bin95. The sequence goes on along the minus strand of JAJEIH010000064.1, from coordinate 5,838 downwards.
CCAGAGGCGGGACCCTGATTCGCGCGTTATGTGCGCGGGCGCCCGCGCCCGCCGGCGCGCGTTTCGCGGCGGCGCGGTTCGCGCGCCTGATTGCGCCTGCGCGCCCGTGCGCGCGACCCGACCGCAGGGCGCACGTCTCCCGTCCGTTCCGAGGGGATTTTTTCGCGCCGGCGCCGACGCGAGAGACAACGGCTCCGGATGCCGCGTCCTCCCGCCAATCTGGGGGCAGTCCGCCGCAATGTCAATCCTTATTCAAGAAATATTTCCGATTTATCTGAACATTGCCCATGCAGCGCGGCAGAAAAGCCCTCTCCCCCGGGGAGAGGGTTGGGTGAGGGCCGCGCGAAGCGCGGAGCAGCCGGGACGCGATTCGCTGCAACGGCCTGTCCGCCGGACTTATTCGAGGGAAACCGGCCGCCCCGGCGTCGCATCCCGCGACACGAACACGGCCCATTCCTCCTCCGTCAGCGCAGCCTGGCGGCCGGCTTCGGCGAGCAGCGAGCCCAGGCCGCCGCGACCATCGGGCCGGACGGCCTCGTCGGGACTCCAGCCGGCTTCGTCGGGCAGGTTCCGGATCGTCGGATCGGTCATGTCCAGCCTCCCTTCACGCCGCCATTCCGACAAGAGATACGCGAATTCGCTTCCCAATTCAGCGTCGGTTGTTCCGGGCGGTTCGGTGAGGGTCGCGCAAAGGGGCTTTCGCGGACTGCCGCTCTCGCTATGGTCCCGCCATGAGCGATTCGGAAGCGCAGACCGGGCAGCCGGAGGACGGTATCGCCGCCGCCGATATCGACGCCTTCATCGGCCGCTGGGAGAAGTCCGGCGGTTCCGAATCGGCGAATTTCCAGATGTTCGCGGGCGAACTCTGCGAGCTGCTTGGCCTGCCGAAGCCCGACCCCTCGGAAGAGCGGAACGAATACAACGACTACACCTTTGAGCGGCGCATCGACTTCAAGCACGATGACGGCGGCACGACGCCGGGACGGATCGACCTCTACAAGCGGGGTTGCTTGGTCATGGAGGCGAAGCAGTCCGCCAAGCGGCAAGCGAAGAAGATCGCCGCCCCCCGCCAGACGGACATGCTTCCTGAAGACGCCATGCAGGTGAAGGCTGGCACGGCGGTTCGCGGCACGCGCGGCTGGGATCGGGCAATGCGAGCCGCCAAGCGGCAGGCGGAGGACTATGCCCGCGCCCTGCCGGCGGAGCACGGTTGGCCGCCCTTTGTCTTGGTCGTCGATGTCGGCCATGTCTTCGAGGTCTATGCCGACTTCTCCGGCCAGGGGAAGAACTACGCCCAATTCCCGGACCGGGAGGGCTATCGCATTCCGCTGGAGGGCCTGCGTGACCCGGAGGTCCACGCCCGGCTCCGCGCGGTCTGGACCGATCCGCTCTCGCTCGACCCCGCCCGGCGGAGCGCCGAGGTCACGCGCGACATTGCCGAACGCCTCGCGCGCATCGCCCGCAGCCTGGAGGACAGGGGCCACCACCCCGAGGAAGTCGCCGAATTCCTCATGCGCTGCCTGTTCACCATGTTCGCCGAGGATGTCGGGCTGCTGCCGGAGAAAGGCTTTGAGACGCTGCTGGGCACGATGGTCGCGACGCCGCAAAATTTCGCCCCGGCGCTGGAGGGCCTGTGGAAGGTGATGGACGAGGGAGGCTACGCCCCGCACCTGAACGCGACTGTCAAACGCTTCAACGGCTCGCTGTTCCACAACCGCACGGCGATTGCGCTGGAAGCGGGCGAAATCCGCGAACTCCAAATCGCTGCTGGGCGCGACTGGCGCCATGTGGAGCCGGCCATTTTCGGCGCGCTGCTGGAACGCGCGCTGGACGAGCGAAAGCGCGCGGAACTCGGCGCGCATTACACGCCGCGCGCCTATGTGGAGCGGCTGGTCGTGCCGACGATCATCGAGCCGCTGCGCGCCGACTGGGAGGCGGCGCTGGCGGAGGCCCATGCGCTGGACGAGGCGGGGGACCGCGACGCCGCGCTCGGCAGGGTCAAGGACTTCCACCACAAGCTCTGCACGACCCGCGTGCTGGACCCGGCCTGCGGCACCGGTAATTTCCTCTATGTCTCGCTGGAGTTGATGAAGCGGCTCGAAGGCGAGGCGCTGGACGCGCTGGAGGGGCTGGGCGAGGACGCGCCGCGCTTCGTCATGGAGGGGGAAACGGTCGGGCCGCGCCAGTTCTACGGGCTGGAGCTGAACCCGCGCGCCGTCGCCATCGCCGATCTGGTGCTGTGGCTCGGCTACCTGAAATGGCAGCTTCGCACCTTCCCGCCCGACCGCCTCTCCGAGCCCGTGCTGCACGCCTACGGCACGATCCGGGAGCAGGACGCGGTTCTGGCATGGGACAAGCAGGAGCTTCTTCGCGGCGAGGACGGAAAGCCGCTTTCCCGCTGGGACGGCGTGACCGTGAAGCTGCATCCGATCACCGGAGAAGAGGTTCCCGACCCCGACGCGCAAGTGGAACTCTACCGCTACGAGAACCCCCGCCCGGCCGAGTGGCCGGAGGTGGAATTTGTCGTTGGCAACCCGCCCTTCATCGGCGGCAAGGACATGCGCGCGAGGCTGGGCGACGGCTATGCCGAAGCCTGCTGGAAGGCTCGCAGGAAGATTCCCGGCGGCGCGGATTTCGTCATGCACTTCTGGGACGAGGCCGCGACCCGCCTGCTGCGGAAGCCGAAGAAAGGGCGAACGAATCCGCTGCGCCGCTTCGGCTTCATCACCACCAATTCGGTGACGCAGACCTTTTCCCGGCGGGTTATCGAACGGCATATGGAGGCGAAAGAGCCGCTGGCGCTGGCTTACGCCGTACCGGACCATCCATGGCTGAAGGCGGCGGACAAGGCGGCCGTGCGCATCGCCATGACGGTCGCGGCGCGTGGCAAGGGCGAGGGCAGGCTTGCGACCGTCGAACGGGAAGATGGGCTCGACACCGATACGCCGCTCGTCGAATTGAGGGAGCGAACGGGCAAGATCGCCGGCAACCTGAAGGTGGGCGCGGACATAGCGGCGGTCCGGCCGCTGTTGGCGAACGATCTGATTACCGGTCGGGGTGTTCAGCTATTGGGGTCGGGTTTCATCGTCACCCCGCGACAGGCCGGAGCGCTGGGCCTCGGATTTACGCCGGGGCTGGAAAAGCACATCCTGCCCTACCGCAACGGCCAGGACCTTGCCCGGCATCCGCGCGGTGTCATGGTGATCGATCTGTATCCACTGTCAGCAGATGAGGTCCGCGAGCGGTTCCCGAGAGTTTACCAACATGTCCTCGACCGGGTGAAGCCGGAGCGGGATCAGAACAACCGCCAGACTTATCGCGACAATTGGTGGATTTTCGGCGAGCCCCGTTCAGATTTAAGGCCGGTTCTGGAACCGTTAGATCGCTATATCACGACGGTTGAGACAGCAAAGCACCGATTCTTCCAGTTTCTCAATGCGGATGTTCGGCCGGACAACATGCTTGTTTGTCTGGGTTCGGATAACGCCGGCTTTCTGGCGGTTCTCTCTTCCCGGTTGCATATATCCTGGATGCTGTCATTGGGCGGCACGCTCGAAGACCGTCCCCGCTACAACAAGACCAGAATCCTCGACACATTTCCCTTTCCCGTATTTCCCGAGGGCTCGAAGTCCGGGCAATTGCTTGCCGAACTCGGCGAACGCCTTGACAGCTTCCGCAAGGAACGTTTCGCCGAACACGACTTCCTGACCGTGACGGTACTTTACAATGTGCTGGAGCGGGTGCGGGAGCTTGAGAGCGGTTGCGAGGTTCCGGCCCTCTCGGCGAAGGAACGGGACATCCACGAGGCCGGGCTGGTCTCGGTCCTGAAGGAAATCCACGACGACATCGACCGCACTGTCTTCGAGGCTTACGGCTGGGCCGACCTCGCGCCCGCGCTGGTCGGCAGGCCGGGCGCGACGACGCCCTCGCCGCACAAGACACCGGAACAGGAGGAAGCGGAGGAGGAATTGCTCGCCCGCCTCGTTAAGCTGAACCGGGAGCGGGCGGAGGAGGAGCAGGGCGGCACGGTCCGCTGGTTGCGGCCGGACTACCAGATACCGAAGCTCGGCCAAAAGGCGAAGGCCGCGCAAGTGGAGGCGGACCTTGCCGCGCCGGAGGCCGTCGCCGGCAAACCCACATGGCCGGGGAAGGAACTGGCCCGCATCCGCGCGCTCCGCGACATGCTGGCCCGGCAAGCCGTCCCCGCCGGCGCAGCGGCGCTGAGCGAAGCCTTCAAGGGCAAGGATTCGCCCCGCCGGCGGAAAGCGGTGGAAAAAACCCTCGAAACCCTCGCCGCCGCCGGCGCGGCGCAACGGACTGCGGACGGGGAGGACGGCGAGAGCCGCTATTTCATTCCCCGTTAGGGCAGCGTATGTTTGCCTGAAACGCTAGGTTCAGCGCATGGTAGTTTACACGGAAAGCGCGAAGCTGAAATGGATTTGGAGTCAAGATAAGATTCCAGTGGTCCTGCGACGGAATGGCAAAGGCGAAAAGCTACGCGTACGACTTCCTTACTCCAATAATAACCGTGGTTGGCTACAGAACGCGCGTCGGACATCTCCTGAATGGCTGTCGGAGCTTCGGTGTTGGGAATTGCCAAAATCTTGGTTCAATGACTTCGTGGATCGGGCGCTGCAACGCTATGGGAGGCTATACGTTATTCAGCCCTACAGGGAGCAGGAAAAGTGCTCGCCCAAATGTCTGGAGGCAGTCGGACATATATGCGAATGCTCCTGCATGGGCGCCAATCACGGCGCAGGCAATGACGGGAGCTGGTTCGAAGTCAATGAGACCTTTGCTACTCGTTGGAGCGGCCGGGAGTTGGCGTGCCGCCTGATGGAGAAACGGTAGCTCCGTCACCCCAGCTGCCGTTCCAGTTCCGCGAGGCAAGCGTTTCGGTCCGGCTGGAAGGCGCGGGCGATCCACCAGTCTTCCAGGGCGCGGAGTTGGCGGCGATGGCGGGCGGGGGCGGCGATGCGCTTCCGGTCGCCGGCGGACGGGCCGCCCGGGTCGCTTCCGACTCGCCATTCCCGGTCCCGTGTTCTATCGTGGGCGCCGTATTGCTGTCAGGGGCCGGGCCGATGGAAAGCTGGATCACGCCGACGCTGCTCGTTGCGCTGGCGGCATTGACGGTCGGCATGATCCGCTCGCTGCGCAGCGATATGGAAAAGCACATCGACAGGGTCGATCAACGCATGGACCGCTTGGAGACCGGCCTGGGCGAGGTAAAGGAAGGACTGGCCGAAGTGCGGGGCGAACTCAGCTTCGTCCGTGACTACATCCTGCGCCGCAACGCCCCGGCAGAGGAGCCGCCGGCCGCCCCGGCGGAATAGGCCGCCTGCCGACGGCCGCGCAATACGCAGATTGCCGCCGGGAACGCCGCCTGCCTCAAGCCCCCGCAATTTCCTCCTGGAAGCACAGCGCCGCCACTCCCTCACCCCAGCCGCCGGTCCAGCTCCGCGAGGCAGGCGTCGCGGTCCGGCCGGAAGGCGCGGGCGATCCACCAGTCTTCCAGGGCGCGGAGCAGGCGGCCGAGGTCCGGGCCGGAGGGGACGCCGCGGGCGCGCAGGTCGCGGCCCTTGAGCGGGAAAGGCGGGGGCGGGGGTTCGGCCAGCAGCGTCTCGCCGGCTTCACCGCCGCCGGCGAGCAGCAGGCGGTCGAGGAAGCGGGCGCGGCCCTCGCGGTAGAGCGTCGCGCGGTCGAGCGGCTTCGGCTCGGCGAGCGCCCCGATGCGTTCCGCCTCGGCGGCGCTGAGCCGCAGCCGGCCGGGGTCCGGGCGGGCGAGCAGGGCGGCGAGGCGGCGGACCGGGTCGGGCGCGGCGGCGAGCCGGGCTTCGG
>JAJEIH010000072.1 GCA_022827685.1 Alphaproteobacteria bacterium | reverse complement strand
CCGGAACCTCAACACAAAAATAAAATGGCACTACACCGACAAGCCCAAAACCACAATCAAGCTATATCAACACCTTGCCGAACCAGAACACTTCAATATCAACCGAAGCCACCGCCAAACTGTTAAACTTGGGCTAAGGTCGATGCCGCCCACATTCGCGCCGCCGAGCACGCTCGCGAGTATCTCCACCATCACCGCCAGGCCGTAGCCCTTGTGGCTGCCGAGCGTGCGGCTGCCGCCGAGCGGCGTCAGGCGCTTCGGCTTCGCATGGAAGGCGGCGGCTGCATCGGTCTCGGGCAGGCCGTCCGGGCGCACCGCCCAGCCTTCCGGCAGCGGCTTGCCGGCCCGGCGCGCGATATTGACCTTTCCCACGGCAACGGTGCTGGTCGCCATGTCGAGCGAGAACGGGTCGCCTTCGTCGGGGCTGGCCGCAAAGGCGATGGGATTGGTGGAGAAGCGCGGCTCGCGTGCGCCGGTCGGCACCACGGAGCGCTGCGTCGTGCCGGTGCAGGCGAAGCCGATGAGGCCGCGCTCGGCGGCGATGGTGGAATAGACGCCGGCCGCGCCGAAATGGTTGGAATGGACCACGACCGATACGCCGAGCCCCGCCGCCGCCGCCTTGTCGCAGGCCCGCTCCATGGCGAAGCGCGCGGGCGGATGGCCGATGCCGTGGCCCGCATCGACCAGGGTCAGCACCGGCCCCTCGCGCAGCGTGCGGACCTCCGCCAGCGGGTCGATCTTGCCGTCGCGCCGGCGCTGGTCGTAGGTCGGCAACATGCCGACGCCGTGGCTGTCTATACCGCGCAGATCGGCCTCGACCATGAGCGCCACGGCGGTGTCGACAGGCTCCGGGCGCATGCCCCAGGCGAGGAACACGGCTCGTATCTGCGCCGCCAGCAGGCTGTGCGGAACGGTAATCATGAGGTCTCCGGCAGGAACAGAGGGCCAAAGCGTCGTCGTCGATGCAAGCCCGCCGCCGCTACCGGGTCTGCTGCGCCAGCAGAATGTCGATCTTGCGGTGCAGCTCGGTCTGGCTGGCCTCCAGCCTCTCCATGCCGGCCTCCACTTTCTCCAGCCGCGCATCCATGGCTGCCAGATTCGTCTGCAGCACCGCGATTGCGACGCCGTTCTCGTGGATCGCCTCGCGGTTGGCCTGCGTTTCGAGCGCGATCCAGCCTACCAGCGCCAGAAAGGCGACGACCAGGGCCACCGCCATCGGGCTGCGGGTGAGGTCGCCGCTGTTCGGCTTCGCCAGCAGCCGGCGAAGCGCCTGTCTTTCTGCAGCGGTAAAGGGCGCGTCGGTCGAATCCGTTGCCATCCGTTCCATTCCTGCAAGCCCGGCAAGACTACAGACCGCCCGCCCGCCTGTCAGCCCTCCAGCAGGAAGGGCGCGCCGGAACGCGCGCAGACGTCGCGCAGCTCCTCGAAGAGCGTGTCGGTCATCGGGATGCCGTTCGCCTTGCGCTCGGCATGGGCGGCGTATTCCGGGTCGCCGGCCACCATGACGGGCTGCGCCGGGTCGGCCGGCGGCGTCGCGCGCAGCATGTCGAGCAGCCGGTCCATGTCGGCCTCGAAATCTCCCTCCCCGCGCAGATGCGAGGGGTCGACGGCGAAGAAGAAATGCCCGGTCTCGTGTCCGAGGCAGCCGGAGAGCGTCGCGCAGAGGATCTCCACCATCGCGCCGAGGCCGTAGCCCTTGTGGCCGCCCAGCTCGCGCGTGCCGCCGAGCGGCGTCAACAGCCCGACATCGTGCCCGTGCGGCGCATCCGTGATCGGCGCGCCGGACCGGTCCACCATCCAGCCTTCCGGGATCGGCTTGCCGGCGCGCCTGGCGATGGAGACCTTGCCGAAGGCCACCGTGCTGGTCGCCATGTCCAGCGCGAAGGGCCGGTTCGTCCCGGCCGGGGCGGCGAAGCCGATGGGATTGGTGCCGAGCGCGGCGTCGGCGCCGAACATCGGGGCCACCTGTTTGGTCGGCGCATTGGTGAGCGAGAGGCCGACCAGCCCTTCCGCCGCCGCCATGCCGGAATAGTAGCCGGCCGCGCCGTAATGGTTGGAGTTGCGCACCGCGACCGCCGCCGCGCCCACCTGCCGCGCCTTGTCCATGGCGGTCCGCATGGCGAGCATGGCGGGCGGATGGCCGAGGCTCCGGCCGGCGTCGATCAGCGCCAGCGCGCCCGCCTCCCGCTCGATGCGGATGTCGGGCCTCGGCTCGATGCGGCCCTCCTCCTTCGCCTTCTGGTACCAGGGCAGCATGCCGACGCCGTGGCTGTCGATGCCGGCGAGGTCGGTCTCGACCATGACATGCACGGTCGTCTCGATATGGTCGCGCGCCATGCCCCAGCTCTCGAAGACCGCGGCGATCTGGCGGCGAAGCAAAGCGTCGTCGATGGTGTGCATGGCCTCTCCCCCCGCTCCGGCGCATGATAAGCGCGGATTGGGAGGGAGCGCGATGGCCGAATTCGACACCCCCGCCGAGGATGTGGAGGCGATCCGGGCCTGGTTCGACGAGTGGGGCGCGGAAGTGGCGCGGCGGGATTTCGCCTCCGCGCGCCGGCGCTTCGACCCGGATGTGCTGGGCTTCGGCACCTGGATGGACCATGTCGAGGGCCTGGATGCGCTCGAGGCGCGGCAATGGCGCAGCATCTGGCCCGGTATCGAGGATTTCGAGCACCGAACGGAGGGCTTGCGCTGTCTGGTCTCGCCGGACCGGCTGATGGCGTTCGGGATGACGGTGTGGACCTCCACCGGCTTCCACGAGGACGGGACCCGCTACGAACGGCCCGGCCGGACGACGGCGGTCTTCACGCGGGAGAAGCCCGGCGACCCGTGGCGCTGCGCGCACACCCATGTTTCGCTCTTCCGGGATGTGCCGCAGCGCTCCTGGGGCCGCCGGGGCTGAAGGCGGGGCCGGCTCAGGCGGGCCGGCCGCGGTAAGAGGGGTTCGAGGTCTGCCCGACGAAACGGGCGGCGAGGAAGGCCCTGAGCCGGGCGAAGGCGGCGGCGAAGGCCTGGGCGCGCAACTGCCGGCCGCGGGCGACCGCCCGGTCGATTTCGGCCTGGGTGAGGGTGTGGGGTCTCTGGATCATCTGTCCTGTCTCCGGGTTCGGATTTCCGTTGCCGCAGCATTTATTATCGCTTCATCGATTTACAATGAGACGAAAAACGATATGATATTTGCAAATAAAGCAAAGATGAGCGCGCCATGAATTCGCTGAACGCCATCCGCCTTTTCACCGCCTCCGTCGATGCCGGCAGCTTCTCCGAGGTCGGGCGGCGGCTCGGCATGGCGCCCTCCTCGGTGTCGCGGCAGGTCGCGGCGCTGGAGGACAGCGTGGGCGCCCAGCTCATCCACCGCACCACCCGCAAGCTCAGCCTGACGGAGGCCGGGCGGCTCTATTTCGAGCGCGTCTCGCGCATCCTGGCGGCGCTCGACGAGGCGACCGCCGCCGTCTCGCATCTGGAGGAGTCGCCGCGCGGCGTGCTGCATGTCAACGGGCCCACGGCCTTCGGCGTCCGCCATGTCGCGCCTGCGTTGCCGGACTTTCTTGCGCGCTATCCGGAAGTGCGGATCGAGCTCACGCTCACCGACAATTTCGTGGACCTGCTGGAAGTGGGCGCGGATGTCGCCGTGCGGGTGGGCGAGCTCGAGGATTCGAGCCTGATCGCGCGCCGGCTCGCGCCCAACCGGCGCGTGCTCTGCGCGAGCCCCGGCTATCTGGCGAAGGCCGGGGCGCCGGAGCGACCGCAGGACCTCGCGGACCACAATTGCCTCGTCTATACGCGTCACCACGGCAATGTGAACTGGAACCTCGGCGGCCCGGACGGGCTCGCGGAAGTGGGCGTCTCGGGCAATCTGCGCACCAACAACACCGAGGCGGTGCATGCCGCGGCGCTCGGCGGGCTCGGCATCGCCCTGCTCCCCTCATGGCTGGTGGGGCAGGAGGTGCAGTCCGGCCGGCTCGTCGAAGTGCTGCCCGGATACCGGGCCGCGCCCGGCGCGCTCGACACCGGCATCCACGCGCTCTACCCCGCCGACCGCCACCTCTCGACCAAGGTCCGCGCCTTCGTGGATTTCCTGGTCGAACGCTTCGGCCCCCGCCCCTACTGGGAGGAGACGCCCAGCGGCAAAGGAGGGGGCCATTGAAAGGCTGCCGGGGAAGGAAAAATGGCGGACCGATTCCTGCCGGGCGTGCCCGGTCGGCAAGTCGCGGCAGCGTTCGGAGCCGCACCGGGCAATGAAATTGCGAGCGGCAAGTTCGACAGTCCGGAGTCGTCGGCCGCCCTCGCCGCCAACACTCTCGGCTTCTTCCTGAACCGGGTGCAGGACTTGCCGCCGCTGCCGGGCTGCGAAGGAGAAGTCTGGCCCGCCCGGTCGCTGGCGCTCGAGGCGACGATACGCTTTCCCTGGCGGGGTGGACGACATCCGGTGCTGGACTGTCTCGTTGCAACGCCTTCCGCGCTCATCGGGATCGAATCCAAGCGGTATGAGCCGTTCCGGAAGAAGGTGGCGCCGTCTCTGAGCGAGGCCTATTGGCGCCTGTGCTGGGGCGAGCGGATGACCGGCTATGAGGGCGTGCGGGACAGGTTGCACCAGGACAGCCATGCGTATCTGCGCCTCGACGCGGCGCAACTATTCAAGCATGCATTCGCCCTGCGGACAGACGTCCACCGCGACGGACCGCACAAGGGCCTGCGACCGATCCTCTTCTATCTCTACGCCGAGCCGGATACCCGGCCGTTCGACGGGAGGGAGGTGGACCGGAGCGCAAAGGCGCGGCACCGCGAGGAGGTCGAGACATTCGCCCTTGCCGTTGCCGGCGACGAGGTCGCGTTCGTCGCCTGCCCGTACAGGACGCTGCTCGGACGCTGGGCGTCCGGCGAGCGACTGGCCGTCCGCGCCCACGCACAGATGGTTCTCGAACGTTATTCACCCTGAGCGCGGCGCTGAAAATCGCGCACCTCGATCCCGAATCTCAGCACCTCCAGACCGAAGGCTCGGACGAGGCCGGCGCTGCGTCTCATGCCGAGGCGTTCAAGCACGGCGATGGAGGCGGCATTCTCCGGCAGCGCAAAGGCCGCGACCGCCGGCAGCGCCAGCCTGTCGAACCCGTATGCCAGCGCGGCGCGCCCGCCCTCGGTCGCATAGCCCCGCCCCTGCGCGTCGGGATCGATCAGGAACAGGAGTTCGGTTTCGCCGCGTTCGGGCAGCCGCCGGAGCCCCAGATGCCCGACAAGGTGGCCCGAGGCGCGCTCGACGACCGCCCAGGGGCCGTAGCCGTCCTGTTTCCATGCCTCACGGAACGCCTCAACTGCCGCATCGGCGCGGCGCGCGGCTTCTGCCGGATACTCCGTATGGCTCGGCAGGAAGCGCGTCACGCCGGGCTTCAGGCGGATCGCCCGGTAGCCCGGCCTGTCGCCCTCCTCGAAGGGCCGCAGCAGCAAGCGGCCGGTCTCCATGCGGGTCATGCCGCCGCCCTGCCGGCGCTCAAGCCCGCCGCCTGGTCTTGCCGTGGACGTGGGGCGGCAGCGGTTCCGGCGGGCCGCCGGGGCGGAGCGGGCGGGGCGCGAAGCGGCCGAGCGTCGTCGCCCTGTCGTACATCACGATGGCGCCGGCCATGGCGACATTGACGCAGAAGGACGTGGGAATGCGGACGACATGGCTGCAGCGCTCCAGCACCGGCCCGGAGAGCGAGTCGCGCTCGGGACCCAGGATATAGGCCGCGCGCGCCGGATGGCGGAAGCTCGGCAGGTCCACCGCCTCGTCGAGCAGCTCCACCCCCACCAGCGCGCAGCCGCGCGGCAGCACCATGGCGCCGGCGTCGGGAAAGGCGTAGAGCGGCACCCGGCCCGGCGCATGCGAGGTGTCGCCGCCGCCGCGCCCCGCTCCTTCCGCATAGCTGGCCCCGACCGTAAAGAGGAAACTCGCGCCGAAGGCCTGCGCCGAGCGGAACAGGTTGCCGGCGTTGAGCGGCTTGCTCAGCCCCTCGACGCCGATGCCGAAATAGCCTTTCATGACGGCGCCGATTCTGGACATGGGAGGCGGGGCTGTCCATGCGCGCGGTGGTCGTGGATGACTGGAAGCCGTTCGACGAACTCGAAATCCGGGAGATGCCGCCGCCCGAGCTCGGGCCGCGCCATGTGCGCATCAGCGGACGCGCCTGCGGCGTCTCCTTCGCCATGTCGCTGGTGGTGCAGGGCCGTTACCAGCGCCGGCCGCCGCGCCCCTTCGTTCCCGGCAGCGAATATGCGGGCGTCGTCACCGAGGTCGGCGCGGAGGTCACGCGCTTCCGGCCGGGCGACCGGGTGCTGGCGGTGCTCGACTGGGGCGCGCTGGCGGAGGAGGCCGTCGCGCTGGAGGTGAACACCTTCGCGATCCCGGAAGCCATGGAGTTCCGCCACGCCATCGCCTTCACCAACTCCTACCACACCTCATACGCCGCGCTTTGCTGGCCGAACATGCTGCGGCTGGCCCGGGGCGAAACGCTGCTGGTCCACGGCGCGGCCGGCGGCGTCGGCATCGCCGCCGTCGAGATCGGCAAGATCCTGGGCGCGCGCGTCATCGGCACGGCCGGCTCCGGGGAGAAGCTGGCGGCCGCGCGCGCGCATGGCGCGGACCATGTCATCAACTACCGCGAGGCCGATTTCCGCGAGGAGGTGCTGGCGCTGACCGGCGGGCGCGGCGCGGATGTCATCTACGACCCGGTCGGCGGCGAGGTCTTCGGGCAGTCGCTGCGCTGCATCGCCTTCGAGGGGCGCATTATGCCGGTCGGCTTCGCCGGCGGCGCGATCCAGCAGATCCCGGCCAACATCCTGCTGGTCAAGACGGTGAGTGTGATCGGCATGAATTTCGGCACCTATGTCGGCTGGAGCCCGAACGACATCCGCTACGAGGTCGAGGACCGGATGCGGGCCGGCATGGCGCAGCTGTTCGCCTGGTTCGAGGAAGGCCGCCTGAAGCCGCATGTCGAGCAGACCTTCCCGCTGGACGGGTTCCGGGACGCCATGGCGGCCGTGCTCGGACGCCGCGCCGTCGGCCGGGTCGCCATCGTCATGGGGGCGTAGCGGTGGCGCGGTCCGGCGCCGTTCCGGCTGCGCTTCTGGCGCTCCTTCTCGCCGCCTGCTCCGGGGTGGACCGCCCGGGCGTGCCCGCAACCGGGGCCGAGAAGCAGGAGGCGCGCCGCCTGTTGCAGGCCGGCGCCATTCCCCGGAACAGGCAGCTCGACGAAGCGGGCCAGCACGCCTCGCTCGCGCGCGTCGTCCGCCATATCCGCCCGGCGGCGCACCGGGTCTGCCAGCGCATGCGGGGCGCGAATTGCGGCGCGATCCTGACGCGCAGCCCGATCCGCTCGCGCAACCGGGAGATCAACGCCCATGTCGATGGCAGCCACCGGGTGACGATGAATGCGGGCCTGCTCAGCGCAGCCGGGTCGGACGAGGAAATCGCCGCCGTGCTGGCGCATGAATACGGCCATGTCATCGCGGACCATGTGGACAAGCGCATGGGCGATGCCGGCGTGGGCGCGCTTGGCGGGCTTCTCGCGGGCACTCTCGTCGGGGCCGTGATCTGCGACCGTTCCGACAGCGACTGCATGGGGGACATGGCGCATACCGGCGGGTCGATGGGCCTCGGAATCGGCGCGCTGGCCTATTCCCGGCAGCACGAGCTGGAGGCGGACTATTACTCTGCGCTCATCCTGGCGGAAGCCGGCGTGCCGCTGGAGGCGGGCGAAAGGATGCTGATGCGGCTCGCGCGCACCAAGGAAGGCCGGGACGGCGGCTACGGCCCGCTCGGCATGGCGATGGCGCGCACGCACCCGGCCAATGACGAGCGCATCGCCCGCTGGATCGCGAACCGGCGCGCGCTCCAATACGCCCTCTCGACCGGGCTTCGCACCGACGCCGCGCTGGCCTCCGAGGCGCGGCGCCGGGCGCTGGAGTCCGGCGCGGCCGAGACGCGCTGGGCCAATCCCGGCACCGGGCACAGCGGCGTCATATCGGTGAAGAAGCGCTGGCGCTCGGCCGAAGGCCTTGCCTGCGTCCGCTATGGCTGGAAGAGCTGGCAGGCGGCGGGCCGCGCCGGGACCGGGGGCGAGGAAACCGCATGCAGAACAGCCGGCGGACCGTGGCGGGTCCGGTAATGGCGAAACGCAGGGCCGGCGACCGGGTCGGCGATCCCCGGCTGGCGGCGCGGCTTCGCGCGGAGATCGAGGGCGAGGTGCTGTTCGACCCGTTCGAGCGCGGGCGCTATGCCACCGACGCCTCCATCTACCAGATCGAGCCGATAGGCGTGGTCCGGCCGCGCTCCGTCGCCGATGTCGAGGCGGCGCTCGCGGTCGCGCGCGAGGAAGGCGTGCCGGTGCTGGCGCGCGGCGGCGGCACCTCGCAGGCGGGCCAGACCGTCGGCGAGGCGCTGGTGGTGGACTGCTCCGCGCATCTGGACCGCATTCTCGCAATCGATGCCGAGGGGCGCCGGGCGCGGGTCGAGCCGGGCGTCGTGCTCGGGCGGCTGAATGCCCGGCTCCGCCGCGACGGCCTCATGTTCCCGGTCGATATCTCCACCGCCAGCCGGGCCACGCTCGGCGGCATGGCGGCGAACAACTCCTGCGGCTCGCGCTCGATCCGCTACGGCAACATGGTCCACAACACCCACGCCGTCGAGGCGATCCTGGCCGACGGCAGCCGCCACCGCTTCGCCAATGTGCCGGGCAATCTCGGCGCCGGCGGCGGCACGCCCGGTTATATCGACCTCGTGCGCCGGGTGCGCGCCATCGCCGAGCGCGAGCGCGACGCCATCGCGCGCGGCTTCCCGGACGTGCTGCGCAAGGTCGGCGGCTACAATCTCGAAAGCGTCGAGGCCGCCGGGCACAACATGGCGCATCTGCTGGTGGGCTCCGAAGGCACGCTCGGCTTCTTCACCGCGATCGAGGTCGATCTCCAGCCCGTGCCGCCGCACAGGGTGCTGGGCGTGTGCCATTTCCCGCGCTTCCGCGACGCCATGGACGCGGTGCCCCGGCTGGTGGCGCTCGGCCCCGATGCCGTCGAACTGGTGGACCGCACCATCATCGAGCTCGGGCGCGGCATCCAGATGTTCCGCGAGACCGTGCATGAGGTCGTGCAGGGACGGCCGGACGCGCTGCTGCTGGTCGAGTTCGCCGGTGACGACCGGGCGCCGCTGCTCGCCAGGCTGGACGCGCTCGAAGACGCGATGAGCGATCTCGGCCACCCGGGCGCCGTCGTCCGGGCCGCCGATCCGGCGCTCCAGGCCCGCATCTGGGGCGTGCGCGAGGCGGGGCTCAACATCGTCATGTCGATGAAGACCGAGGGCAAGCCGGTCTCCTTCATCGAGGACTGCGCCGTGCCGCTGGAGGACCTGGGCGATTTCACCGACCGGCTGACGCGCGTCTTCGAGAAGCACGGCACGACCGGCACCTGGTACGCCCACGCCTCGGTCGGCCTCTTGCATGTGCGCCCGGTGCTGAACCTGAAGCAGCCGCAGGGCGCGGCGGCCATGCGCGCCATCGCGGAGGAAGCCTTCGCCATGGTGCGCGAATACAAGGGCAGCCATTCCGGCGAGCATGGCGACGGCATCGTCCGCTCGGAGTTCCACGAGCGCATGTTCGGGCCTTCGCTCGTGCGCGCCTTCGAGGAGGTGAAGGACGCCTTCGACCCGGCCGGCCTCTTCAATCCCGGCAAGATCGTCCGCGCGCCCCGGATGGACGACCGCGCGCTCTTCCGCTTCAGGCCGGGCTACGCCGCGGCTCCGCTCGCCCCGGCGCTCGACTGGTCCGACTGGCCGGGCGGCTTCCTCGGCGCGGCCGAGATGTGCAACAACAACGGCGCGTGCCGCAAGGCCGACCCCGGCGTGATGTGCCCCTCCTTCCGGGCGACCGGGCGGGAGCGGGACCTGACGCGCGGGCGCGCCAACACGCTGCGGCTCGCGCTCTCCGGCCAGCTTGGGCCGGATGCGCTCACCTCCGACGACATGGCCCGCACCATGGAGCTCTGCGTCGGCTGCAAGGGCTGCCGGCGCGAATGCCCGACCGGGGTGGACATGGCGCGGATGAAGGTCGAGTTCCTGCACCAGTACAAGGCCAGGCGCGGCCTGACGCTCCGCGACCGGCTGGTGTCCTCCCTGCCGCATTACGCGCCCCGGCTGGCGCCGCTTGCCCCGCTGCTCAACGCCGCCGAGCGGGCCCGGCCGCTGCGCGCGCTGCGCGAGCGCGCGACCGGCTTCTCCCGGCATCGCCGGCTGCCGGCCTGGCGGCGGGACCGCTTCGACCCGGCCGATGGCGGGGAGCCGGCGAACGGGCAGCCGGAGGTTCTGCTGTTCGCCGACTGCTTCAACACCGCGTTCGAGCCGGAGAACGCGCGCGCGGCCGTGGCCGTGCTGGAGGCCGCCGGCTTCCGCGTGCGCCATCCGCGCGGGGCCGGCGGCGCGCGGCCCCCCTGTTGCGGGCGCAGCTGGCTGGCGGCCGGGCGGATCGACCGGGCGCGGGCCGAAATGCGCCGCTCCGTCGCCATGCTGCTGCCCCATGCCGAGGCCGGCGCGCCCATTGTCGGGCTGGAGCCGTCCTGCCTGTTCACCTTCCGCGACGAGCTGCAGGCCGTGCTGCCGGGGCCGGAGAGCGCCCGCGTCGGGGAAAGCGCCGTCATGCTGGAGAGCCTGGTCTCGGAAGGCGAGGCGGCGGAGCGGCTGGCGGAACGGCTCGGCGCCCTGCCCGAAGGCCGCGCGCTCGTCCACGCCCATTGCCACCGCAAGAGCTTCGACGGGCCGGATGCCGTTCTGGCCGCGCTCGCGCTGGTGCCGGGGCTGGAGCCGGAGCTGGTCGAGAGCTCCTGCTGCGGCATGGCCGGCAGCTTCGGCTACGAGGCCGAGCATTACGAGGTCTCGATGACAATGGCCGAGGCGGCGCTGCTGCCGGCCGTGCGGGCCGAGGGGCGGGACACGCTCATCGCCGCCGACGGCACGAGCTGCCGCCACCAGATCGCCGACGGCGCCGGCAGACAAGCCGAACATCCCGCGCGCATTCTCGAAAGGGCGCTTGCATGACCGCAATCCACGTCTGGGGCATCGTCTCCACCCGCGCGCTCCGCGTCCACTGGACCCTGCAGGAGCTCGGCCTGACATACGGGACGACGCCGATCCGCACGCGCACGCCGGAGCAGACGGCGCCCGCCTACCGCGCCGTCAATCCGCTGCACAAGATCCCGACGATGGAGATCGACGGCGTGCGCTACACCGAGTCCGGCGCCATCGCGCTGGAGCTTGCGGCGCGCTTCCGCGACCGGATGGACCTCTGGCCGGAGGCCGAGCGCGCGCGGGTGCTGGAATGGTGCTTCTACGTGGCGATGGAGCTGGACGCGACCTCGCTCTACGTCATCCGCCGCCACGGGGACCTTTCGGAAATCTACGGCGAGGCGCCGGTCGCGGTGTCGGGCGCGCGCGAATACTGGCTGAAGCAGGCGGCCAAGGCCGAGTCGGCGCTGGCCGACGGCCGGCCGTGGCTGCTGGGCGAGACCTTCTCGGTCGCCGACATCATGCTGGGCTCCTGCCTCGGCTGGGCCGGCCGCCGCGACGTCGCCGTGCCGCAGGTCCTCCGGGACTACGACGCCCGCCTCCACGCCCGCCCCGGCCGCCGGCGCGCCGAGGAGGCAAACGAAGGCCGGATGGACACGGCGGCAGGCGGGGGATAAAGGCTATCGATGCAGGAGAAGAACCGGCCGCAGCCGTCGTCCCCGGCAGTCCTCCCGGCTTCTCGAATCATGAAAAAAATCTGCTGAAATTGCTTTTTGTTCATGTTTTGGGCTTGACATCTGGCGGATTGTGTTATGATGGTCCCCAGGGAAGCGGCATCCGGAGCCGCGTCCCGGGCGTTGCGCGGCCGGGCGGCGCCACTTTCTGAAAACCCGTGAGAAGCCGACGGGAGGAGTGCGTCCTCCGCATCGCGCGCGCAATCAGGCGCGCGAGCCGCGCCGCCGCGATACGCGCGCCGGCACACGCACAGGCGCCCGCGCGGGATACGCGCGAAACAGGGACCCGCTCCTGGTCGGCAGAAGGAGGAACGATGACGGCAACCGACCCCCGACCCGCACTGGCGGCGATGCCGGCCGAAAGGCTCGCCCCTGCCGCCGCGGCCCTTGCCGGCGCCTGCGCGGAGGACACCAGCGCAGCGCCGCCGCCGGAGGACGACCGCGCCCTGGCCGGGCACCACCGCGCCGGGCGCGCCGTTCGGGGCGATGGACAAGGGCCATGCGGCTGCGCCGGCCCGCAGACGGAAGGGAAGAGTCATACCAACGGCGTCGGATTGTGACTCATGGGAGATGGCCTCAACTGTCACCCCGGCCTCCGAGCCGGGGTCCAGTGCGGCCGTGCGGCGGCCCGGGGCGGTCGCGCCTGTTCTCCCCGGCTGCGCCCGCCGGGAACGCTGTAGCTGGACCCCGGCTCGGAGGCCGGGGTGACGAAAGGGACGGCGGACAAGGGACATGCGGCTGCGCCGGCCCGCAGGCGGAAGGGAAGAGTCACGAATGGAGCGTTATGCCCGGACGGGCTGCAGGGCATGTTCCCTGAGCATGCAGAACATGACATTCCATGACACATCGGGACACATGGCGAGGGAGGCCGGGCGCGCTTCATGACAAAACATGACATCGCATGACACGCAAAGGTTCCCGGGACCGGACGGAGTATCCCGCCCGCCGCTTGCCAAACCGGGCCGGACGGAGTATCCCGCCCGCCTTGGCGAGACCCCATCGTCTAGAGGTTAGGACACCACCCTTTCAAGGTGGAGACACGGGTTCGATCCCCGTTGGGGTCACCACGCGGCACACCCCGCCAGGAGGCGCGACCCCATGTCCGAGCGGACCCTGTCCATCGAATACTGCGTGGCTTGAAACTACGAGCCGCGCGCCCTCCGTGCGAGGGACATCCTGCAGGCGAATACCGGCCTTGCCGTCGAACTGGTCAAGGGCGGCGGCGGCGTCTTCGAAATCCGGCGGGGCGGCGAGATGCTGTTCTCCAAGAAGGCGGCGGGACGCTTCCCGACCGACGAGGAATTGCACGCGCTGCAATAGCCCGCATGCGCCGCCCGACATTTCCCGCATGGCTTCTGGCGGCGCTTCTGCTGGCCGTCCAGCCGGCGCATGCCCATGAGCCGCGCGCGGCCGTGCCGGGTTCGGCGGAACAGCTGCGGCTCTCCTTCGCCCCCGTGGTGCGCGCCGTCCGGCCCGCGGTGGTCAACATCTTCACGACCGGGCGCAGGGTCGAGCGCCGGTCGCCCTTTTCCGGCTTCCCCTTCCTCGACGACCCCTTCTTCCGCCGTTTCTTCGACCCGGGCGACCGGCGGCGGCAGCGGGCGCAGAATTCGCTCGGCTCCGGCGTGGTCGTCGGCGCGGACGGGCTGATCGTGACCAACCACCACGTCATCGAGAACGCCGGCGCCATCAAGGTGGTGCTCGCCGACCGGCGCGAGTTTCCGGCAAGGGTCGTGGCCTCCGACGAGCGCAGCGACCTCGCCCTGCTCCGGGCCGGGCTCGACGGCGAGACGCTCCAGCCGGCGGTGCTCGGCGATTCCGACGGCCTCGAAGTCGGCGACCTCGTGCTGGCGATCGGCAATCCCTTCGGCGTCGGCCAGACGGTGACCTCGGGCATCGTCTCGGCGCTGGCGCGCACCGGCCCCGCGGTTCGCGGCCCCGGCTATTTCATCCAGACGGACGCCGCCATCAATCCCGGTAATTCGGGCGGCGCGCTGGTCAATCTCGCCGGCGAGGTCATCGGCGTGAACACGGCGATCTTCTCCCGCAGCGGCGGCTCGCACGGCGTCGGCTTCGCCATCCCGTCCAACCTCGTGCGGGTCATGGTCGAGACCGCCCGCAGCGGCGGGCGCGTCGTCCGGCCCTGGCTCGGCATCGAGAGCCAGCCGGTGACGCCCGACCTCGCGGACGCGCTCGGCCTTGCCCGGCCGGGCGGCCTTCTGGTCCGCGCCGTGCGCGCCGACGGGCCGTTTGCGCGCGCCGGCGGGGCGCAGGGCGACGTCATCCTGTCCATCGGCGGGCATCCGGTGCTGGACCGGGCGGCGCTCCGCTTCCGCATGACGACGCTCCGGCCGGGCGGCGAGGCGAAATTCGGAATTCTCCGGCGCGGCGAGAAGGCGGTGCTCTCCGTTCCGGTGGAGCTGCCGCCGGAAGTGCCGCCGCGCGACCGCAGGCGGTTGTCGGGGCCGCATCCGCTCGCCGGCGCCGACATCGTCAACCTGTCGCCGGCGGTGATCGAGGAATTCGCCTTCAGCGGGCCCGGCGACGGCGTGATGATCGCGGAGGTGGCGCGCGGTTCGCCCGCCCGGCGGAACGGCTTCCGGCCGGGCGACCTGCTTCGCAGCATCGACAGGCAGGAGCCGGAAAGCACGGCCGAGGCGGAGGCCATCTTGCGGGCCGGCGAGCGTCCGTGGCGCATTTCGATCTGGCGCGGCGGGCGCGCGCTGACGACAATCTTCCGATGACCGACTCGCTGTTCCAGGCCGCAGGGCTCGCGGACGAGGCGCCGCGCCCGCTCGCCGACCGGCTGCGTCCGGCGTCGCTGGACGAGGTCGTCGGGCAGGACCATGTGCTCGGGCCGGACGGGCCGGTGGGGCGGATGCTGGCCGCCGGACGCCTCGCCTCCATCGTCTTCTGGGGGCCGCCCGGCTGCGGCAAGACCACCATTGCGCGCCTGCTGGCGGGCGCGGCGAACCTGCACTTCACGGCGCTCTCGGCCGTGTTCTCGGGCGTGGCCGACCTGCGCAAGGTCTTCGCCGAAGCGGAGCAGCGGCGCGAGGAGGGCCGCGGCACCATGCTGTTCGTGGACGAGATCCACCGCTTCAACCGCGCCCAGCAGGACGGGTTCCTGCCCTGGGTCGAGAACGGCACGGTAGTGCTGGTCGGCGCGACGACAGAGAACCCGTCCTTCGAACTGAACGCGGCGCTGCTCTCCCGCGCCCAGGTGATGGTGCTGCGCCGGCTCGATGAGGACGGGCTGGAGACGCTCCTGCAGCGGGCGGAGGCGAGCCTGGGCGCGCCGCTGCCGCTGGACGAGGGCGCGCGCACGGCGCTCAAGGCGCTGGCGGACGGCGACGGGCGCTACCTGCTCAACCTCGCGGAGGAGGTGACGGGCGGACCTCTGCTCGACGCGGCCGGCCTCGCCCGCGTCGCGCAGCGCCGGGTGCCGGTTTACGACAAGGACCGCGAGGGCCACTACAACCTCATCAGCGCGCTGCACAAGTCGCTGCGCGGCTCGGACCCGGACGCGGCGCTCTACTGGCTCGCGCGGATGCTGGACGGCGGCGAGGACCCCCGCTACATCGCCCGCCGGCTGGTCCGCTTCGCGTCCGAGGACGTGGGGCTGGCGGACCCGGCCGCGCTGCCCGCAGCCCTTGCCGGCTGGGAGGCCTATGAGCGGCTCGGCAGCCCGGAGGGCGAACTCGCGCTGGCGCAGACCGTGCTGCATCTGGCGACCGCGCCGAAGTCCAACGCCGCCTACGCCGCCTTCGGCGAGGCCATGCGCTCGGCGCGCGAGACCGGCTCGCTCATGCCGCCGATGCACAGCCTGAACGCGCCCACCCGGCTGATGAAGGACCTCGGCTACGGCGAGGGCTATGCCTACGACCACAATGCCCCGGATGCCTTCGCCGGCGTCAACTACTTCCCGGACGGCATGGCGCGGCAGCAGTTCTACCGGCCCGACGGGCGCGGCGCGGAGGCGGACATCGCGGAGCGGCTGGCCGCCTGGGCCAGGCGGCGGCAGGCATGAGCCTCTGGATCGCGGTCGCCGCCGGCGGGGCGCTCGGCGCGCTCGCGCGCTGGATCATGGTGGTGCAGACGACGCGGCTGCTGGGCCCGGATTTCCCGGCGGGCACCATGGCCGTCAATGTGCTGGGCTCGCTGGCGATGGGGCTGGTGGCCGCCCTGCTGGCGCAGGGGCTCTCGCTCTCGGCGGAGCTCCGGACCTTCCTCACCGTGGGCTTCCTCGGCGGTTTCACCACCTTCTCCGCCTACACGCTCGATGCGGTCGGGCTGGCCGGACGGGGCGAGTGGGCGGGGGCGGCCTTCTACACGGCAGGCTCCGTCGCGCTCGGAATTCTCGCCTTCCTCGCCGGCGCCCGGCTCGCGCGCCTGCTGCTGTGACGGGCGTGCAGATGGAGACGGTGGCGGCCCACGAAGCCGGGCAGCGGCTCGACCGCTGGGTTGCGCGCCGGCGGCCGGACCTGTCGCAGGGCCGGCTCCAGAAGCTGCTGCGCACGGGGCAGGTGCGCGTGGACGGGCGGCGCGCCCGCGCCGGCGACCGGCTGGAGGCAGGCGCCGTGGTGCGGCTGCCGCCGTCCGGTCCGGCTCCGGAGGCCCGGCCGGCGCCGCTGCCCGACCGGCTGGTGGAGGAAGTGCGCGGCTGGGTGCTGCATCTCGACGAGGCGGTGATCGCGCTCGACAAGCCGGCCGGCCTGGCCGTCCAGGGCGGCAAGGGCACGCCGCGCCATCTGGACGGCATGCTGGAGGCGCTGCGGTTCGATGCACCGGAACGCCCGCGCCTCGTCCACCGGCTCGACAAGGACACGAGCGGCGTGCTGCTGCTGGCGCGGAGCGCGTCCGATGCGGCGCGGCTGACGGCGGCCTTCCGGGCGCGGGAGGCCGGGAAGCTCTACTGGGCGGTGACCGCCGGCGCGCCGGAGCCGCCTGCCGGGCGCATCGCGCTGCCGCTGGCGAAGCGCGGGCGGCCCGGCGGCGAGCGGGTCGGCGTGGAACCGCAAGGCAAGCGCGCCGTCACCGACTACGAGACCCTCGCCCGCGCGGGCAGGCGCGCCGCCCGCCTGGCGCTCCGGCCGCTGACCGGGCGCACGCACCAGCTCCGCGCGCATCTGGCCGCGATCGGCTGCCCGATCCTGGGCGACGGCAAATATGGCGGCAGGGCGGCCTTCCTCGACGGCATCGGGCTCGAACCGCGCCTGCATCTCCACGCCCGCGCCATCGCGCTGGACCATCCCCGCGGCCGGGGCAGGCTGGAAGTCGAGGCCCCGCCTCCGCCCCTGCTGCGAACCGCCTTCCGCCTGCTGGGGCTGGAGGTTCAGGGGGACGCCAGCTCCTCCCGATAGAGCGCCTCGGTCGCTTCGTCGAAGCAGGCGAAGACGATGCGCGCGAAACCGGCGCCGTGGGCGCGCGCGCCGCCAACGGCGATGCCGGCCGCGCGGTCCGGCGGGAAGCCGTAAACGCCGGTGGAGATGGCGGGGAAGGCGAGGGAGCTGAGGCCGTGCTCCCGCGCGAGCGCGAAGCTGTTGCGGTAGCAGGCGGCCAGCAGCGCGTCCTCATCTCCCGCGCCGCGCCAGACGGGCCCGACCGTGTGGATGACATGGCGCGCCGGCAGCCGGTAGCCGCCCGTGATGCGCGCCTCGCCGGTCGGGCAGCCGCCGAGCGTGCGGCATTCGGCCAGCAGTCCGGGGCCGGCCACGCGGTGGATCGCGCCGTCCACGCCGCCGCCGCCGAGCAGTGCCTCGTTGGCGGCATTGACGATGGCATCGACCTCCAGCGCCGCGATGTCGCCCCGGAACAGTTCGATCATGGCCGGGCCTCCCCTTCTCCCTGCCGTCTCCAGAGCGGGCGCAGCAGCAGCAGGCCCGGCAGGCAGGCGAGCGCCGTCAGCGCGAAAAAGGCGTTCCAGTCCCCGTCCAGGCTGTCCACGATCCAGCCCGATGGCGCGGAGAGCAGGATCCGGGCCGACGCCATGAGCGAGGAGAGCAGCGCGAACTGCATCATCGTGTAGGAGATGTTGCAGAGGCTCATCAGGTAGGCGAGGAAGGCCGTGGTGCCGAGCCCGGCGGTGAAGCCTTCCAGCGCGGCCACGCCGGCGAGCCACGCAATGTCGCTGCCCGCCTCGTTGAGAGGAATGAAGGCGAGGTTCGAAAGCGCCTGCAGGATGCCCGCCGCCAGCAGGCCCGGCAGCAGGCCCGCCGCATGGACCAGCATGCCGCCGGCGAAGATGCCCGCGAGCGAAGCGATGAAACCGCCGGTCTTGACCGCCCCGGCGATCTCCGATTTCGAGAAGCCGAGCTCGACATAGAACGGGATCGCCATGGCGCCGAGCGCGGCGTCGCCGAGCTTGTAGAACAGGATGAAGGCCAGCACGGCGCCCCATCCGGGTCGGGCGGCGAACTCGGCGAGCGGGGCGACAACGCCGCTCGCGAAGCGCGCGGCGACGGCCCCGCCCCAGGCCGCCGCCCTGCCGGCGAGCCGGCGCGCTTGCGCATCGGCCTCGGGATCGGAGGCGCGGGCCGGCTCGGGCGCAAGCAGCGTGACGGTGACGCCGACGAGCAGCAGCGCGGCCATGACGGCGTGCGCGACCGCCCAGCCGAGCGCCTCCGCGAGCACGAGCCCGCCGGCCGCTGAGACATACATGCCGATGCGGAAGCCCTGGACGAAGAAGGCCGCGCCGGGGCCGTACTGGCCCTCGTCCAGTATCTCGATGCGGTAGGCGTCGATCACGACGTCCTGGCTCGCGGACATGAACGCCACCAGGCAGCCGAAGAAGGCGACCGCCGCGAGGTCGGCGGCCGGATCGGAGAGGCCGAGGCCCAGGATCGCCGCCATGCAGGCGAAATGGGTGGCCAGCATCCAGCCCCGGCGCCGGCCGAACCGGCGCGTCAGCCAGGGCAGCCGGAGCCGGTCGATAACCGGCGCCCAGAGGAATTTCAGCCCGTAGATCGCGGTGACGAGCGAGAACAGGCCGATGCTGGTCAGGTCCACGCCCGACTCGTAGAGCCGCGCGCTCATCGCATCGACGGTCAGCATCAGCGGCAGCCCGCTGGAGAAGCCGAGCGCCAGCATCATGGCGACGCGCCGGCTCCGGAACGCCGCCGCCGCCCGCCGCAGCCGGCCGCGCGGGGACTCGAGAGACGCTGCTTCCATTCACGTCACGCCGGCGGGGGGAAGTCGCCGCCGTTCACTCCGCCGCCGAGCACCGTCTCGTTGGCGGCATTGACGATGGCATCCACCGTAAGCGTCGCAATGTCTTCCCGGAATAGCCCGCCCGCGGTCGAACCGCTCCCTTCGCCAGTCATATCCCCTCGATACCGCCTTTACGCGGCCAAACCTCTACAGCCCTTTCGTAGAGCCACTCCGCCCGCTGCTCAATCGCGGCCTCGTCCCAGACCTGCTGTTCTGCTCTCGCGAGATGTTTATTCAGGAACAGGACGCTGTGATCCGCCAGAGCCGCCTTCTTGGGATCCCAAGGGGCGTTCGACAGTGCTGGGTTCAGGCGGTCATTCACGAGTGTAAGGTTTCCAATTGTGTGGATCAGACGGTTACGGCGATCATGGGCGGCTTCGCCATCCTCACCTTCCGGTAGCGGCCAGTTCTTGTGCCACGCTTGCGGCATTACGTGTTCAATTTGCAGGTTGGGAGGCGCTTCCTGCGTTTCCGCCTTTTCCGGCCTCAGCTGTTCTTCGATTCCCGTGAGCACCATCTTGAGCCGTCCCTGAGTTAGCCATTGATAGAGCGGAGCGGTGATGAACCTGTCGCGCAAATCTGAATCTCTCGGCCATAACGTGGCGGGGGCTTCTTGCTCCGCCAAGAACGAGGACAGCACCCGATCTGCCCGATCGACAGGCGAATCGGCGAGTCTCGCAAGCAGTCGCACAAAAAGATTCCCATACCCCCTTGCGCTATATCCGCAAACGACCCGTCGGACTAGGAAACTCTCAAGCGCTTTCAGGCAGTTTGCGAGCGTTGACTGCGGAACATCGGCTGAAAGGAGCCAGAGCAGAAGCGGCGTGACAGCGCCAACATTCATCACGTTGCGCCTCTCTAGAAACTTCGCGATGTCTGCTCGTCGAACTTCCTCGACGTCGTGGTAGATGTACCCGATACTCGTTATGTCCTTTGCAATGTCGTGAATCGTTTCCCCGGTCACCTGCCGTTCCTCGACATAGCTCTGAAAAGCCCTGAACTCGTCGTATGCCTTCATCTCTCCCAAATTGCGAAGCGTGAGCCAGTGATTCAGATACAGGTCGATCCTCGGTCTTCTCTGAAATCCCCGCCCCACCTCTTGAGCCCACCATTCATTTTCGTCGAATGGCCATAGCCGCTGTTGCTCTAGCGAAGCTTCATCGTCATTATCTATTTTGATCTGCGCGTCATGCAGGATTTGGTTCTTTATCATGTCGGATTGAAGAAGCGGTGTGCCACGCGCGTTCAATGTCTCGAATATGACATGCGGATCGTCAGTGTCGCCTAAGTCTATAACGACAAGCTCGAGTTTCTCCCTCACCGCTTTCTCAAGAGCTGACGCTGCTCCGTCGCCCATTCCAGTTTCGTCGCAGGCCTTTTCGATCCACTGTTCGGCTTGTTTTTTGAAGTAGTTATGAGCTTGCACGATACGCGACGCTGCATGGTCGGTTGCGGATATATCGTTGGTCATCGCCTGCCGAAAGGCATCCCTATCTCTAATCGTCGGCCACACCTTGAACGCTTTATCCGGATCTCCGTCGCGATATTCCTCTTGATTTTCCACGAGACCTGTAAGGCGCTTAGCTTGACCACTGTATCCTTTATTTTCAACAACCTCTTGTATCGCATCCATGAGAAGCTGTAGGGTCGTCATTCGTTGCTGACCATCGACGACAATGCGGCGTTCGATTGTTCCCGATGGATGTGGAACCTGTTGAAGGACAACAGCGCCCATAAAGTGGGGTTTTGTTTCACCTTCCTCCAAGATCGACTGCGCGAGTTGTTCGACGTCGTCCCAGAGCGGCTCCCACTGTTCTTCCTGCTTCCACACGTAGTGGCGTTGAAAAGGGGGTATATCGTAACGCACCTGCTGAAAGAACAGGTTCTGGGGTCGCTGTAAATTGGTGTCCATGGATTTGAACCTTTTGGTCCTCACGGGTTTGAACCTTCTGTCGGGGCAGTCAGGCAGGCAAGCTGTTACTTTAGCCGTCAGAGACGGGGATGTCGCCGCCGTCGGCCACGGGATAGACGCGGAGCGGGCGTTCGCGGCCGCGTATCTCGACCAGCCGGGACGGGATGGCGGAGAAATCCGCCCCGGCGAGGCGCACGACGCGCTGCGAGATCACCGCCTGGCAGGCGAACTCCTTGGTCATCGGCTCCAGCCGGCTCGCGACGTTGACGGCGTCCCCGATGGCGGTGACCGAGGTGGCGCGGCTGTAGCCCATCTCGCCGACGATCACCGGGCCGGCGTGGAGACCGACGCCGATCCGCAGCGGCTCGCTCAACTCCTCGCCGAGCGCGGCGTTGAGCTCGCCGAGCGCCGCCGCCATGGCGCGCACCGCCTCCAGTGCGCTCCGGCAGCCTTCCCGGGGGTCGCCGTCGATGCCGAACAGCGCCATCACCCCGTCGCCGATGAACTTGTCCACATGGCCGCCCGCCTCCTCGACCGCGCGGCCCATGGCGAGGAAATAGCGGTTCAGCAGGAACACCACGTCATAGGGCAGCTTGTCCTCGGAGAGCCTCGTGAAGGCGCGCAGGTCGGCGAACAGGATGGCGATCTCGCGCTCCGCGCCCTGCTGGCTGTCCGTCCGGGCCCGCGCTTCCGCCGGCCCGGCCGAGGCCGGCAGCAGGGGCATGAGCGTCACGTCGCCCGCGGGAACCGTCTGGCAGGCGAGGCGCACCCGCTCCGGCGCGCCGATGCGCCCGAGCAGCGCGCGTTCGCCGTCGGCCGGCGGCGGCAGCGCATCGAAGCCCCGCGACACATGCACCCGGCAGGTGGAGCAGCGCCCGCGTCCGCCGCAGACCGAGGCATGGGGAATGCCGGCGGCGCGGCTCACCTCCAGCAAGGTCGCGCCGGGTTCGGCCCGCACCACCCGCCCGTCGGGATAGGTGACGCGGACCGGCCGCTGCCGCCGGGCCCGGAGCGCGCGGACCAGCCGCCAGGCGACCAGCGCGGCTATCGCCATGCCGGTCATGGCGCTCATCCGCGCCTCGATGCCCTGCACCCATTCGACGCCGGCGCGTCCGGGGAAGCGGATGCCTTCCAGCATGGCGCCGACCCAGCCGGAATCCGCCGCCGCCAGCGCCAGCACGTCCCGCCCGCCGACCGCAAAGCCCGCAAGCGCCAGCGCCGGCAGCAGCAGCGCGGCCGCGAACAGGAACGGCAGGGCGCTTCGGTACCAGGGCTGGAGACGCAGCCAGAAATGGATGCCGATGCACCCGTGCGTCCAGGCGGCGGCCATCAGCGCGATCTGTTGCCAGGGATCGCTCCATGTCGCCCAGAGGACGAAGGGATAGCTCGGGTCCATGCCGAAGCGCAGCGAGAGCCCGAGCGTGCCCAGCATGTGCAGGCAGAGCAGGAAGGGGATCGCGAGGCCCAGAAGCTGCTGCGCCGCCTCCCAGACCGGCATTTTCAGGTCGCGCTTGCGGAAGAGCCGCGCGACCGACAGCGCGCCGTGGACGGCGAAGCTGCCGACGAGCAGCACCGTGCCCGGCGGGCTGCGCCAGACGCCGGCGAAGACGCGCCGCCCGGCCTCCATCGCCTCCACCGAAGACAGACCGAACGCGTGGTTCAGCAGGTGGCCCGCGACATAGACGAACAGGACGATGCCGCTCCAAAGCCGGAGCTGCTGGATCAGGCGGCCGCGCATGGGTTCCCGATGCCTGCGGACGCGGCGGCGGCGAGGCCGGCCAGCGGCTCGCCGGCCCGCGCTCCCATCTGCTCGATGATCCGGGCGGCTGCAAGGCTCCCCAGCCAGGCGCATTCGGCGGGCGGACGGGACCGCGCATAGGCATGCAGGAAGCCCGCGGCATAGAGGTCGCCGGCCCCGGTCGTGTCTGCGAGACGGGCGGGCGGCGCAGCCGGCACCTCCTCGCGCCCGCCGCCGGAAACGATGAGCGAGCCTTGCGCGCTCCGCGTCAGCGCCGCCGTCTCGACAATCCCGGCGATCCGGTTCGCGGCGTCCCGGAGCCCGGCGGCGCCGGTCAGCGAAATCGCTTCCTCCTCATTCGCGAACAGGATGTCCACCCGCTTCGCGATCAGGTCGAGGAAGGTCTCCCGGTGCCGGTCCACGCAGAACGGGTCGGAGAGGGTGAGCGCGACCTTGCGTCCGGCGGCGCGGGCGGCGTCCGCCAGCTTCACCATCGCCGCCTTGGCCGCGGGCGCATCCCACAGATAGCCTTCCAGATAGGTGACGGCCGCCTCGGCCGCGACGGCCTCGTCGATGTCCGCCGGCTCGATCTCGGCGGCGGCGCCCAGCATGGTGAGCATGCTGCGCTCGGCATCGGGCGTCACGAACACCAGGCAGCGCCCGGTGGCGGCGCCAACGGTCGCGGCCGGCGTGTCGAAGCGCACGCCGGCCTCGCGGATATCGCGGCGGAAGGCGATGCCGGCGCCGTCGTCCCGCACCCGGCCGATATAGCCGGCCCGGGCGCCGAGCGACGCGAGGCCCGCCGCCGTGTTGGCCGCCGAGCCGCCGGACCTCTCGGCGGCCGGAACGACCTTGCCGTGAAGCTCTGCGGCGCGGGACTCGCCGATGAGGGTCATTACGCCCTTTTCGATGCCGTGCTCGGCGAGCCAGGCGTCATCGACACGGACCAGCACGTCCAGCATGGCGTTTCCGACGGCAAGCACATCGAGGGAAGCGGTGCTCATGGCAACTCCGGCGCGCGGGGAACGGCGGCGAGTATAGGGAGGTTGGCGCCGGAATGCCCGCCCTGCCTTCCGGAGCGCCGCTTGGAGCGGGCCGCGGAATGTCATGTCTGGCCGGGTGCGAATCCGGGCTTCCGAACGAAGATGCGGGGGCGTGCTCCTGCCGTTTCAACCTGAACGGGCCGTGCTCCGGCTTTGGGCCTGCAGCCTATCCCGGGGCCTGGTCCAACAGCGACTCGCCGGGCCAGACGCGGGTGAAGGCGACGGGTTCCGAAGCGCAGGCGAATTCGCCGTCCTCCAGGCGCACGGCGGTATAGCGCGTGGCGGCGAGGTCTCCGGTCTCGGGGAAGTCCTCGCGGAAATGCGCGCCGCGCGAGTCCTCGCGGGCGCGGGCCGCCGCCGTAATCGCGCGCGAGACGGTGACAAGGCTCGCCATGTTGAGGCGTTCCTGCCAGGCGAGGTTGAAGGCCCGCCCGCCGCCTGCCGCGCCGGCCGCCTCTACCTCCGCCGCGAGTTCGGCAAGCCCGGCCTCGGCGCGTTCCAGGCTCTCGGCCGAGCGCAATATGCCGACCTCGTCCCACATCAGGTCCGAGAGGCGTTCGCGGATGCCGGAGAGATCGCCGGGCGGCCGGTCGAAGACCCGCAGGCAGCGCGCGGCGGCTTCCTCCAGAACCGCCTCGTCGGGGTCGGGGAAAGCGCGCTCACGGCCCGCATCCTCCGCCATCCGGTCGCCGGCAATGCCGCCATAGACGGTGGAGTTGGCGACGCCGTTGCCGCCGAGCCGGTTCGCGCCGTGGACGCCGCCCGTGTCCTCGCCGGCGGCGTAGAGGCCGGGCAGGGCGGTCGTCGTGTCGGGCTCGAAGGCGACGCCGCCCATCATGTAATGCGCGGTCGGCACCACCTCCACCAGCCCGCCGGCGAGGTCGAAGCCGCAGTCCCGGCAGCGCTCGACCATGCCCTTGAAGCGCGCCGCCACCGACTCCGGGCCGAGATGGGCCATGGAGATGTAGAGCCCGCCGCTCTCGGTCACATTGCCGGCGCGCATCTCGCTCGCCATGGCACGGCTGACGATGTCGCGGGTGGCGCGCTCCAGGCGGGCGTCGTAGCGCTCCATGAAGCGCGTGCCGTCGCCGCCGAGCAGATAGCCGCCGGCGCCGCGCAGGCCCTCCTCCAGCACCGTGCCGGTCATGCGCGTGCCGGGGCCGGCATAGAGCCCCGTCGGGTGGAACTGCACCATCTCCATGTCGCGGAGCGCGAGGCCTGCCTCGAGGGCCATCGCCATGCCGTCGCAGGTCTTGTCGCCGGAGGGCGTGTGGTAGCGGTACATGGTAGGGCCGCCGCCGGTAGCGAGCAGTACGGCCTTCGCCCGCACGAAGCGCAGCGCGCCGGTGCGAATGTCGATCAGCAGCACGCCGGCGAGCCGGGAGCCGTCGCGCGAGGGGATCAGCGCCGCCGCCCGGTGCTCCTCCAGCCGCGTCACCGCCCGCGCCCAGACCTGCTCCATCAGCCGGTTGACGATCTCGATGCCGGTGAGGTCGCCCTTGTGGACGGTGCGGTCGAAGGTCTGGCCGGCAAACGCCTTCTGGTGGATGCTGCCGTCGGGGTTGCGGTCGAAATAGCAGCCGATCTCATCCTCCAATTCGCGGATCCGCTCCACCGCGCCCTCGATCAGCGTCCAGGCCAGCTCTTGGTGGTTGATCCAGGCCCCGCCCTCGATCGTGTCCATGAAATGGCGCTCGAGGCTGTCGCCGGGCGCGAGCGCCACATTGTAGCCGCCCTGCACCATGCGGGTGCAGCCGCTCTTGCCGAGCAGGCCCTTGGCCGCGATGGCGATGTCGAGCGCGGGGTCGGCGCGGTAGGCGTGCAATGCGGCGAACAGCCCGGCGCCGCCGGAGCCGAGGATCAGCATGTCCCGGTCCAGCCGCTCGATCATGCGAAGGCCGCCGCCAGGAAGCCGAAGCCGGCGAGCAGCGCGAGGCCGCCCGCCACCGCGATGCGCGACTGCTGGCGGTCGGACCAGCGCCCGAACTCAAGCAGCAGCACGCGCAGGCCCCCCGTCAGGTGGAGCGCCAGCAGCACGACCAGCCCCGCCTCGGCGAGCTTGACCCAGACATTGTCCGTCCAGTCGAGCACCCCGTCGAGCCGGGCGCGCTCCACGGCGAGGCCGAGCACGAGGAAGTGGAACGGCAGGAATACCGCGAGCGCCACGCCGGAGAGCCGGTGCAGCAGGAAGGCCCACCAGGGTCCGCGTCTCACAGCACGGCCGCCACGGCGCGCAGGCCGAGCGCGAGCAGCAGCAGGCCGAAGAGCGCCATGGCGATGTCCAGTCCCGCGCCCCGCCAGCGGCCCCACTCCCTCAGCACGGCGCGCAGGCCGATGGGCGCATGCACGGCCGCGGCGACCACGAACAGCCCGTAGACCGCGCCCCAGAAGAGGCTGCCTTCGGTGCGCGAGAGGATTTCATCGGCGGAAAGCCCGTCCCGGACGGCATAGAGGATGACCCCCAGATGCAGCAGCACCAGCGGCGCCATCACCATCGCCGAGAGGCGTTGCGCCGCGAACAGCCAGGCCTCGTTCATTGGCGTGGACCCCGCGCGCGGCCGCCGAGGGCGCGGCGGAAGACCTCGCGCTTGAGGCCGGCAATGGCGGCGGTCGGGTTGAGGCCGGTCGGGCAGGCATCGGCGCATTCCTGGTGGCTGCGGCAGAGGTGGCAGCCCGCGCCGGCGGCGTCCAGATGGCCGTCCCGGTCGCCGTCGCGCCGGTCGTTCGCCAGCGTCCAGAGGCGGTTCAGCACGGCCGGGCCCGGATAATCCGGGTTCCAGGCCACGCTGTCGCAGGCGGCGTAGCAGACCGCGCAATTGATGCACTCGATGCCGGCGTCAGCGGCCATGCGCTCCGGCTCGTCCGGGCGGACCGGCTCCTCCGGCGGTTCTTTGGAGGGGATGAACCGCGCCTCCGCGTCGCGCCACTTCTCGAAGAAGGGTGCCATATCGACCGCAAGGTCCCGGATGACCGGCAGGTTGCGCAGCGGCCCGATGCGCAGCCGGCCCTTGCGGGCGGCGCGCGAGACATGGGTGCGGCAGGTCCAGCGCGGACGGCCGTTCACCGACATCGCGCAAGAGCCGCACATGCCGACCCGGCAGGCAAAGCGGTAGGCGAGCGAGGGGTCCAGATAGCGCTGCACATGCGTCACCACGTCGAGCACGGTCTGGTTGGCCTCGTGCGGCACGGCATAGCGCCGCCAGGCGCCGTCCCCGCCCTCTCCGCGCCAGATTTCGACCTCGAGCATCGCCATCGCGGTCTCATCGTAGCCGGTTTTGGCAGGCCGGGGGGAACCACGCTTCATTCCGCCGCCAGCATCCTAGCCAGTTCGCCCAGGCCGATTGCCTCGATCGCTTCATTCTTCGGGTAGCGGTCGTCGCCGGAATAGACGAGGAAGGACCGCTCCGGTTCGAGGTCTTCCCGTGCGTGATGGAATCCCCTGTCGAGTTTCGGCGCGAGGCCGCGCTTGATTTCTACCGCCCACAGCCTTCCGCCCGGCATCTCCAGCACAAGGTCGATTTCGGCGCCGGCGGCCGTCCGGTAGAACCACGCTTTCGCCCGTTCGGGCGCGGCGCCGAGCAGGTTTTCCAGCACGAACCCTTCCCAGCTACCGCCGGCGACCGGATGGCCCAGCACCGCTTCGCGGTCATCGAGGCCGAGCAGCGTGTGGACGATGCCGCTGTCGCGGACATAGACCTTCGGCGATTTCACCAGGCGCTTGCCGACATTGGCGCGGAAGGGCGGCAGCCGCCGGACGAGCAGGAGATCGACAAGCAGGTCGAGATAGCCGGCGACTGTCTTGCCGTCGACGGCCAGCCCGCGCGCAAGCTGGGCTGCGTTGAGCGTGGCGCCCTGCATATGCGCCAGCATGATCCAGAAACGGCGCAGGGTTTCCGCCGGTACGCGCGGCCCGAGTTGCGGAATATCCCGCTCCAGGTAGGTGCGGATGAAATTCTCCCGCCAGACCGCGCTGTCCTCGCCGCTGCCGGCGAGAAAGCTGTCCGGGAACCCGCCCCGGACCCAGAGCCTGTCGCGTGCATCGGCATCGACTTCGAGAAGGTCGAGCGGCCCCAGTTCGACATAGGCGATGCGGCCGGCGAGGGATTCTCCCGACTGTTTGAGCAGATCGATGGACGCCGAGCCCAGAAGCAGGAAGCGGCCCGCGCGGATGCCGCGGCGACGGCCCCTGTCGATGAGGCCCCGCAGCGTCTGGAACAGTTCCGGCGCCCGCTGCACTTCGTCGAGGATGACCAGCTTGTCTTCGTGCCCGGTCAGGTAAAGCGCGGCATCGCTCAGCTTCGCCCGGTCGGCCGCGTCCTCGAGATCGAGATAGACGCTCGGCCGCTCTTCGGCGATAAGTTCGGCCAGCGTGGTCTTGCCCGCCTGGCGCGGACCGAGCAGCGCCACAGCCGGGAACCGGTCCAGCCGGGCACGAACGACCTGCGATTTCCGGCGCGGCAACATCCTTGCAATTATGGAATGAAATTCCAGAAATACAAGGATAAATGAGGCGCCTGCCTGCTCTTGAGCAGGACAGCCGCGCGGCGATGGCGGCCGGTTTTGACAAGCCGGGGGCAAGTGCGTTTCATGCCTCACATGACCATGCTTCAGCGACCCGGCTACGCCCTTCATACCGAGACGGTGGACCTCGTGCCGCCCTGGAACGCGCCCGGAGAGGCCGTGCTGTTCTGCCACGGTGTCGCGGTGGATTGCGACATCTGGTCCGGCTGGCTGCCCGGCCTGATCGACCGGTTCCGCGTCGCCCGCTTCGATCTTTGCGGCTTCGGGCGCTCGACCCTGCCGGGGCCGGACCATCGCTGGTCCTTTGACGGGCTGGCTGACGACATATTGGCGGTCGCGGACGCGGCGGGTTTCGAGCGCTTCCATCTCGTGGGCGAATCGCTCGGCGGCACGGCCTGCCTGTTCACCGCGGCCAGGGAACCGGAGCGGATTGCAAGCGTTTGCGCCTGCTCCACCGGGCATTACGGGCCGGCGATCCGGAACGTGGCCGTCTGGCGGGCGGCGGTGGAGGCCGACGGCATGGAGCGCTGGTCGGAAGAGATGGTGCCGCGCCGCTTCGCCGACGGCAAGGTGGGCCGGTCCGAACGGGAATGGATGCATGAGGTCCAGAGCCGCACGGCCGCCTCGTCGCTGCTCGATGCGGCCGACCTGCTGATGGGCGCGGAGCTGTCGGACATCTTTCGGCAAATCGCCTGTCCGGTGCTGCTGCTGCATCCCGATTCGAGCCCGTTCCTGCCGATGGCCGTCGCCGCGGACCTGCTGGAAGTCCTGCCCGACGCCCGCCTCCAGGTCTTCCCCGGCGCCAGGCACGGCATAGCGCTCAGTCATGCAGAGGAAGGCGCGCGGGCGTTCCGGGAGTTCGCCGCCGCCTGAGCGCCGCCCCCGAGCCGGCGCCATTCCCGCCGCGCCACGAATCGCAGGAAGCGCGGTTGCCGTCGGGCGCGCCGGTTGGTAACATGAGCATGGAGGTTGCGTTCGGCAATTGGGGGTAATTTAACCGAGCGGTAAAGCAGCGCGATTCCGCACAATTGTGCAAAGCACTCGAACGGGAGATCAAAAACCCATGAAACTCAAAACGACATTGGTTGCCGCTGCTGCGGCCACGGCGTTCTCCGTCGGGGCCCACGCGGCGACGCTGGATGACGTGAAGGCCAAGGGCTTCATCCAGTGCGGCGTTTCCACCGGCCTCGCCGGCTTCGCGTTCACGGACTCCGACGGCAACTGGGACGGCTTCGACGTCGTCTTCTGCCGCGCGACGGCAGCGGCCGTGTTCGGCGACCCGAATGCGATCAAGTTCACGCCGACGACCGGCAAGACCCGCTTCACGGCGCTCGCTTCGGGCGAAATCGACGTCCTCTACCGGAACACGACCTGGACGCTGAGCCGGGACGTGGACCTGAAATTCTCGTTCCTGGGCGTCAACTACTATGACGGCCAGGGCTTCATGATCCGCAAGGACATGGGCGTTTCGTCGGCCTCCGAGCTGGACGGCGCGACCGTCTGCATCCAGACCGGCACCACCACAGAGCTCAACCTGGCCGACTTCTTCCGCGCCAACAACATGAGCTACGAGCCGGTGCCGATCGAGACCAACGCCGAGGCGCAGCAGAAATATCTGGCGAATGCCTGCGACGTGTACACCACGGACGCATCCGGCCTGGCCGCGACCCGCGCCACCTTCGAGGATCCCGAAAACCACGTCATCCTGCCCGAGATCATCTCGAAGGAGCCGCTCGGCCCGCTGGTCCGCCACGGCGACAACGCCTGGGGCGACATCGTGCGCTGGGTGCTGAACGCGCTCATCATCGCCGAGGAGAAGGGCATCACGGCGGCGAATGTGGACAGCATGGCCTCGGCCGACACCAAGGACCCGGAGATCAAGCGCCTGCTGGGCGTCGAGGGCAATTACGGCGAGATGCTGGGCCTCTCTGCCGACTGGGCCGTCCACGCCATCAAGACCGGCGGCAATTACGGCGAGATCTTCGAGAAGCATATCGGCGAGAACACCGCCATCGGCCTCGCCCGAGGCCTGAACCAGCTCTGGACCAAGGGCGGCATCCTCTACGCCCCGCCGTTCCGGTAAGCACTAGAACTCAAAGGGCGCTTCCCCGGGGAAGCGCCCTTTCTTTGTCCGGGCCGGGGGCCTTCGAACGTCGAGGCCTTCGCCCGCGTTTGACGGGGAGCCGTGACGCATGTCCAGCACAGGACAGCCGCCTCCGGAACCGTTCCGCGTCAGCCAGCTTCTTTACGACACCCGATACCGTTCCTATACGATTCAGATCTTTGCGCTGGCCGTCATCATGCTGGCCTTCGCATGGGCGATAGACAACGCCGTGCGGAACCTGGAGGCGCTCGGCAAGGACATCGATTTCGGCTTCATCTTCGAGACCTCCGCCTACGACATCAACCAGCACCTGCTCGATTACGATTCGACGTCCACGCACGGGCGCGCCGCCCTGGTCGGCATCATCAACACGATCCTCGTCGCGATCATGGGCTGCATTACGGCTACGGTCATAGGCGTCCTCGCGGGCGTGCTCCGGCTTTCCCGGAACTGGGTCGTCGCGCGGCTGATGACGGTCTATATCGAGACGGTCCGCAACATTCCGGTCCTTATCTGGATCCTGTTCACGGTCGCCATCGTCAACGAAGTCCTGCCGGGCGTGAGGTCCTTCCGGGGCGAGGATGCGATGAGCGGCCTGTTCTTCGACAGCGTCTTCATTACCAACCGGGGCTTCTACATTCCGGCTCCGGTCTTCGAGGCCGGTTCGGCCGCGGTGGTGGCAGTGCTGCTGCTGTCGGTCGCCGCGGCCTGGTATTTCGGCCGCTGGGCCCGGGCCCGGCAGGCGGCGACCGGGCAGATCCTGCCGGTATTCTGGGTAAGGCTCGCTATTCTCGCCATCCCGGTCCTGCTCGCGTTCTTCGCCATGGGCTCCCCGGTCTCCCTGGAAGTTCCGGCCTTGAAGGGCTTCAACTTCAAGGGCGGAATCTACATGCGCGACAGCCTGATCGGCCTGTGGCTGGCGCTCTCGGTCTATACCGGCGCCTTCATCGCCGAGATCGTGCGCGCCGGCATCCTCGCGATCAGCAAGGGCCAGACGGAGGCAGCCTATGCGCTCGGCATCAGGCCCGGGCGCACCATGAGCCTCGTCGTGCTGCCGCAGGCGCTTCGCGTCATCGTGCCGCCGCTCATCAGCCAGTTCCTCAATCTCACCAAGAACTCCTCGCTCGCCATTGCCGTGGGCTACATGGACGCGACCGGCACGCTCGGCGGCATCACGCTGAACCAGACCGGCCGCGAGATGGAGTGCATCCTGCTGCTGATGGCGTTCTACCTGGCGGCCTCGCTGACGATCTCCGCGGGCATGAACGCCTACAACAGAAGCGTCCGGCTGAAGGAGCGCTGAGGTGGCCGGCGAGAAACCCGTCGCCTTCGTTGCCGAGCGGCAAATCCCGCCGTCGCCGCCGCCGGTCAGGACGGGCGGCGCGCTCGGCTGGGCGCGGGACAACCTGTTCTCCGGCGTCTTCAACACCGTCGCGACCCTGCTGTCGCTCGCCTTCGTCGCCTACATCCTGGCGATGGTCGTGCCCTGGCTGTTCCTCGATTCGGTCTGGAACGCATCCTCTTTGCAGGGGTGCCGCGAAGTGGACGACGGCGCCTGCCTCGCGGTCATCAACGAACGCTTCCTGCAGTTCGTGTTCGGGTTCTATCCGGAAGAGCTGCGCTGGCGGCCGATCCTGGCCTTCGTGCTGCTGTTCGTCGCGATCTGGCCCGCGCTCTTCAGTTCCGCGCCGCGCAAGCTGCTCATCTTCAGCGCGCTCTACCCGCTTCTCGCCTACTGGCTCATCTGGGGCGGCTCGCTCTGGGGGCCCGTGGGCGCCGTCGTCGGCATCGCCATCGGCTGGGCCTGCATCCGCTTCCTGCCTTCGCTTGTGCGGGGACGGCTGGACGAGGGGCTCGCGTTCCTGGCGGCGGTCGGCGCGGGAATTCTCGCAACGGCGCTCTGGTGGCTGTTCGGCGTTATTGCATTCGAAGAGGCGTTGGACGGCGTGGTGGCGATCGGCCTGGAGCCGGTGGAGTCCGCCAGGCTCGGCGGCTTCCTGCTGTCCACCATCATCGGCGTCTCCGGCATTGCGGGCTCGTTGCCCATCGGCATCGTGCTCGCGCTCGGGCGGCAGTCCAACCTCATCCTCATCAAGGCGGTCTGCGTCGGGTTCATCGAGTTCATTCGCGGCGTGCCGCTCATCACGCTCTTGTTCGTCGCCTGGCTGCTGCTCTCCTATTTCCTGCCTCCCGGCACGGAATTCGACCTGATCCTGCGCGTGGTCATCATGGTGACCGCCTTCGCCTCCGCTTATATGGCGGAGGTCATCCGCGGCGGGCTCGCAGGGTTGCCCACAGGGCAGTACGAGGCCGCCGACTCGCTCGGGCTGGACTACTGGAAGTCGATGCGCCTCATCATCCTGCCGCAGGCGCTCAAGATTTCCATTCCGGGAATCGTCAACACCTTCATCGGCCTGTTCAAGGACACCACGCTCGTCATCATCATCGGGCTGCTGGACCCGGTGGGGCTGCTCCAGCCGATCCGCGCCGACCAGAACTGGAACGGCATCGTGTGGGAACTCTACGGCTTCATCGCGCTGTTCTTCTTCATCTTCTGTTTCGCCATGTCGCGCTATTCCATGTATCTGGAACGCAACCTCGATGTCGGACACCGATAGGGAGGCGCCATGACCGCCGCCGCCACCGAACGGGACGAAGAACGCCGCGCCATGACGGCCTCCGGCGAGGTCGCGATCGACATCGCCGGCATGAACAAGTGGTTCGGCGAGTTCCATGTGCTTCGGGACATAAACCTGACCGTCTATCGCGGCGAGCGGATCGTCGTCTGCGGGCCGTCCGGTTCCGGCAAGTCCACGCTCATCCGCTGCATCAACGCGCTGGAGGGCCACCAGGCGGGCCGGATCGTCGTCGAAGGCACGGAGCTGTCTTCCGACATCAAGAATATCGACCGCATCCGGTCCGAGGTCGGCATGTGCTTCCAGCACTTCAACCTCTTCCCGCATCTCTCGGTGATCGAGAACTGCACGCTGGCGCCGATCTGGGTCCGGCGCGAGCCGAAGAAGGAGGCGGAGGACCGCGCGCGCTATTTCCTGGAGCGCGTGAAGATCGGCGACCAGGCGCTGAAATATCCGGGGCAGCTCTCCGGCGGCCAGCAGCAGCGGGTGGCTATCGCGCGCTCGCTGTGCATGCAGCCGCGCATCATGCTGTTCGACGAGCCGACCTCGGCCCTCGACCCGGAAATGATAAAGGAAGTGCTGGACGTCATGGTCGATCTGGCCGAGAGCGGCATGACCATGCTGGTCGTCTCGCACGAGATGGGCTTCGCGCGCCAGGTCGCCCACCGCATCATCTTCATGGACGAAGGCCAGATCGTGGAGCAGAACGAGCCGGAGGCCTTCTTCAACAATCCGCAGTCCGAGCGGACGAAACTGTTCCTCAGCCAGATCCTGTCCCATTGACCGGGGCCGGCGGCGAGCCGGGCGGGCGCGCCTATGTCCTCTACGGTGTGGAGGCCTCGCCCTACACGGTGAAGCTCCGCGCCGCGCTGCGCTACCGCCGGCTGCCCTATCGCTGGGTCTGCCGCTCCGTGCGGATGTATGAGCCGCTCGCGCATGTGCGCCCGCAATTGATGCCGGTGCTCCGGTTTCCCGACGGCGAACTCCGGACCGACAGCACGCCCATCCTGGAGGAGCTGGAAGAGCGCCACGGGGCCTGCCGCTCGCTGCTGCCGGAGCGCCCGCGCGACCGCTTCCTCGCCCGGTTGATCGAGGACATGGCCGACGAGTGGCTGACCAAATGCCTGTTCTTCTACCGCTTCAACACGCCGGAAGACGGCGAATTCGCGGCGCGCTGGGTGATGGACGATGCGCAGGAGGACCTCTCCACGGAGCAATACGCCGCAGCCGTCGCGCCCTTCGTGGAGCGCCAGATGGGGCGCATGGGCCTGGTGGGCGCCGCACCGGACGCCGCGCCGCTCCTCGAAGCGAGCTATCTGCGCGTTCTCGATGCGCTGGAAAGCACGGTCGCCAATGGGCGTTTCCTGTTCGGCACGCGCCCCTCGGTCGCCGACCTCGGGCTGTTCGGACAGCTGAAGACGCTCGGCATCGACCCGACGCCGATGGCGGTCATGCGGGCCCGCGCGCCGCGCACCGACGCCTGGGTGCGCCGCGCGGACGACCTCTCCGGCGTCGAGGGCGAATGGGAGGAGCCGGGGCCTGCCGTCGCCGCGCTTGTGGAGATGGCGCGGGAAATCTACTGGCCGTTCCTCAGGGCCAATGCGGCGGGCGATGTCGATGTCATGCTGGCGGGACACCGCTTCCGTCAGCCGCAGTTCCGCTACCAGGCCAAGTGCTACGATCGGCTGGCGAAGCTCCATGCGGCGCTGGCGCCGGGGGAGAGAGAGGAGATCGGACTGGAATGACCGCAAATTCCGTCGAAACGCGGATGACCGCGATAGACGATGCCTGGCTTGCGACGACCGAGGAGGAGATCCTGGAGCCGGACCTGCCGATCGTCGATCCGCACCATCACCTCTGGGACTTTTCCTTCCACCGCTACCTGCTGCACGAGCTGCTGGAAGACACCGGCAGCGGCCACAATGTGCGCGCGACGGTGTTCGTCGAATGCGGGTCGATGTACCGGGCGAGCGGGCCGGAGGCGGAAGCCCCCATTGGCGAGGTCGAGTTCGTCAACGGCACGGCCGCCATGAGCGCGTCCGGGCGCTATGGCGAGACGCAGACCTGCGCCGGCATCGTCGGCTTCGCGGACCTCACACTGGGCGCCGCGGCCGAAGACGTGCTGCTGGCCGAGATCGCCGC
Organism: Alphaproteobacteria bacterium; assembly: GCA_022827685.1. Taxonomy (GTDB): domain Bacteria; phylum Pseudomonadota; class Alphaproteobacteria; order Bin95; family Bin95; genus Bin95. Next base: position 10,989 of record JAJEIH010000072.1, on the reverse strand, counting down.
CGGCAACGGGCGCTTCCGGGGCATCCGCCATGCCGCGGGATACGACCCGAGCCCGGATGTGCGCAACAGCCACACCAACCCGCCGCCGGGCCTGTTCAACGATGCGGCCTTCCGCGAGGGTTTTGCCCGGCTGGCCGCGCTGGACCTCACCTTCGAAGCGTGGCTCTACCACACGCAACTCGCGGACGTCGTCGGCCTCGCCAGCGCCTTCCCGGAGGCGCGCATCGTGCTGGACCATGTCGGCGGGCCGCTCGGCATCGGCCCCTATACCGGGCGCCACGACGAGATCTTTCCCGGCTGGCGGGACGGCATCCGGGCCATCGCGGCCTGCGAAAACGTCCATGTCAAGCTCGGCGGCCTCGGCATGAAGGTTTACGGGTTCGACTTCCACAGGCAGGACCGGGCGCCCGACTCCGACACGCTCGCCGCCGTCTGGCGGCCCTATATCGAGACCTGCATCGAGGCGTTCGGCCCCTCGCGCTGCATGTTCGAGAGCAATTTTCCCGTGGACAAGGCGTCCTGCAGCTATGCTGTCATGTGGAACGCCTTCAAGAAGCTTGCCTCCGGCGCGTCGGACGGCGAAAAGGCCGACCTGTTCGCCGGCACCGCGCGGCGCTTCTACAAACTCGACGGAGAGTGACACTCATGCCCGAAGCCCCGCTCAGCAATTCCGGCATCCTGGCCGCCTACCGGGAAAAGACCCCGACCAGCGCGAAGCTGTTCGAAGAGGCCTGCCGCACCTTCCCCTCCGGCATCACCCATGACAGCCGCCGGATCGAGCCCTACGGCATCTATGTCGAGCGCGCCCAGGGGCCGCGCAAATGGGATGTCGACGGCAATGAATATATCGACTATTTCGGCGGCCACGGCGCGCTGCTGCTCGGTCACAACGACCCCGATGTGGGCGCGGCGATCTCCGACGCGCTCGCCTGCGGCACGCATTTCGGCGCCAGCCATGCGGGCGAGCTGCGCTGGGCGCAGAAGATCCAGGACCTTGTGCCCTCGGCGGAGAAGGTGCGCTTCACCTCATCCGGCACGGAAGCGACGCTGCTCGCGCTCCGTCTTGCGCGGACGGCGACCGGGCGCACGAAGATCATGCGGGTGCGAACCCATTTCCACGGCTGGCACGACCATATGGCGTCCGGCCAGAACTCGCATTTCGACGGCTCCTCGGCCATCGGCCTTGTCCCCGGCATCGCCGAGAGCACGGTGCTGGTCGATCCCGAGGACCTGGACGGCGCGCGCGCCGCGCTGGCCGCGGGCGACATCGCCGCCGCCATCCTGGAGCCGACCGGCTCCTCGACGGGCATGGTGCCGACCTCTCCGGCCTTCCTCGAAGGGCTGCGCGAGGCGACGGCGGAGAACGGCACGGCGCTCATCTTCGACGAGGTGGTGACCGGCTTCCGCGTCTCGCCGGGCGGCGCGCAGGGCCATTACGGCATCCGCCCGGACCTGACCGCGTTCGCCAAGATCGTCTCGGGCGGCGTACCGGGCGGGGCGCTTGCCGGCCGCGCGGACTTCTTCGAACGGCTCGACTTCGACATCACCCGCGAGAAGGGCATCGAGAAGGTCGGCCACCAGGGCACCTACAACGCCAATCCGGTGGCCGCGGCCGCGGGCCTTGCGGCGTTGACCAAGCTGGAGGCGACGGGCGCCTGCGAGCGCGCCAACGCGACGGGCGAGCGCCTGCGCGCGGGCCTGAACGACGCCATCCGCGCCGCCGGCGTTCCCTGGGCGGCCTACGGCACCTTTTCCGTGTTCCACATCTTCACCAATCCCGCCGGGCGGGCGGATGTCTCGCCGGACTCGTTCGACCCGTTCGCATGCGGCTATGAGGAGCTCCGGGGCAATGCGCCGGGTGCGGCGCACAAGCTGAGGCTGGCGATGAACGTGAACGGCGTGGACCTGACCGGCTGGCCGGGCGGCACGATCTCGGCCACCCACGGCGAGGCCGAGATCGACGCCACCGTCGCGGCCTTCGCCCGCTCCCTCGACATGCTGAAGGCCGACGGCGAACTGTAGGCCTTGGCCTCGTCCTTACGGGCTGCGGTAAACCTGTCTTGCCCGTCGCCGGCCGACCAGTTCCACCATGCGGGCCCTGACCGTGCGGAAGAGGCCGGCCGGTAACAACCCGAACACCCAGCAGCCCGGAGATACAGGGCGAAGGTCGGGCCCCGGCCATTCGAACCGGTTTACCTCCGAGACCACGATCCATGACCGGTCGGCATCGAGGCCCAGGCGGCGTTTGGTCTGCGGCGGGATTTCGACGGCCATTGCAGGGTCGTCGGGCGGGCGGTGCGTAATCGGGGCCACCAGAACCGCCTTGCCGCCGTCGGGCTTGTCCTGCGTCGCCAAGACAACCACGACAGGGCGGTATTTGCTCCCTTCGTCCCGACCGCGACTCGCTTCAGAGTGCCAGAGATAAGCGTAGCTGATGACGAGCCCGGGTTCGGGCTCAGGAATCGGCGCCATGCCCGCCGGCCAGCTCGTAATCGTACCGAGCAGCTTCGGGTGGCGGTTCCGCCTGCGCGATGGCCTCGATCTCGGCGTCGGACAGCTCCTCGACGGCGAGAGCCTGGCGGTCCCGGCGCTTGAGGCGGTCGTATTCCTCCACCGACAGGACCACCAGCCGGTCCCGGCCATTGCGTGTGATCGACAAGGGAGCCTTGAGCGCCTCGTCCTGAAAGCGGCCGAAATTTCGTTGGAATTCGCCCGATGCGACCCGTTGCATGCCGTTAGTCCCAATTCATCTTCTGCGGATAATACGTATTATGCGTAGAAGATGAAAGCAGGAGATGGACAAATCGGCCCAAACAAGCACGGAAAATCCGAACACTGCGATATGCGGGACGAATATTTCATGCTCGTAATGCGTTTGGGGAGTTGGCGCCACCCGCCTTGCCGCCGCGCTTCAGCCGCCTAGATTCGCCTTCTCCCGCAGCCCCTCGAACAGTCTTGGCCGTCTTCTTCCTGCCCGTGCTTGCCATGCTGGCGGCGTTCGGGCCGCTTTCCATCGACATGTACCTGCCGAGCCTGCCGGCCATCGGGCGCGAATTCGGTGCGTCCGCCGGCGATGTGCAGCTCACGCTCTCGGCCTTCTTCGTCGGCTTCGGGCTCGGGCAACTCCTCTACGGCCCGCTGTCGGACCGCTACGGGCGGCGGCCGATGCTGCTCGTCGGCGTCTCGGTCTATCTGGCGGCGAGCGCGGGCGCGGCGCTCGCGCCGGATATCGGGGCGCTGACCGCGGCGCGCTTTTTCCAGGCGCTCGGCGGCGGGGCGGCGACGGTGATCGCGCGGGCCTCGGTGCGCGACCGCCATTCGGGCGCGGAAGCCGCGCGCATGCTCTCCACGCTCATGCTCATCATGGCGGCCGCGCCCCTGCTGGCGCCCTCGCTCGGCGCGCAGGTGCTGCTTTTCGCCGACTGGCGCGCGATCTTCCTGATCCTGGCCGGCTGGGGCGCGCTGGCGCTGCTGGCGGTTCTCTTCCTGCTGCCCGAGACGCGGCCTCCCGAGACGCGCATCCGCGCGGGCCTCGGCTCGATCTTCGTGAACTACGCCCGCCTCGTCTCGGAGCGGCGGACGCTCGGCTGCGCGCTCGCAAGCGGCGGCGCCTTTGCCGGCATGTTCGCCTACATCTCCGGCACGCCCTTCGTGTTCATGGAGGTGTTCGGCGTCTCGCCGCAAACCTACGGGCTGCTGTTCGCCGTCCATATCCTGGCGATCATGGCCGGCGCCTGGGCGAACCGCCGGCTGGTCGCCCGCGCCGGGCCCGCCGGCATGATGACGGCGGGCACATGGTTGTTGCTGGCGGCGGGCCTTGCGCTGGTCCTCGTCGTCCTGCTGCTTCCCGGGAGCCTCGCTGCCATTGTCGCCGCGCTTCTCTGTTTCATGTTCGCGCTCAACCTGATCGCCGCCAACACCATCGTCATCGCCACGGCCGACAAGGCGGAACTCGCCGGCACCGTGATCGCGCTCATCGGCGCGGGGCATTTCGCCCTCGGCACGCTGTCGGGCCTCGCGGTCGGCCAGTTCCACGACGGCACGGCGCTGCCGCTCGCACTCACGGTCGCGGTCTGCGGGCTCGTGTCCTTCTCCGCCCATCGCTGGCTGGTCCGGGCGCCGAAGGCCGATTGACACTGCACGCGCACGCCCCGAAAGTTCCATCCCTCTGCCGGGCGCCGGCAGAGCGGTGACGAGAGGATACGCCCCGATGGAGATTGGCTTTTTCAGCATGCCTTCCCACCCGCCCGAGCGCGACCTGCGCGAGGGCCACGAATGGGACCTCCAGCATATTCGCTGGGCTGACGAACTCGGCTTTACCGAAGGCTGGATCGGGGAACACCACACCGCGCCCTGGGAGCCGCATCCCGCACCCGACTTCCTGGTGGTCGAGGGCCTCCGGCAGACCGAAACCATCCGGCTCGGACCCGGCGGCTTCCTGCTGCCCTACCACCACCCGGCCGAGCTTGCCAACCGGATTGCGATGATGGACCGGCTGAGCGAGGGGCGACTCAATTTCGGCGTCGCCGCGAGCGGGCTGCCGAGCGACTGGCAGATGTTCAACGTGGACGGCATGTCCGGCCAGAATCGCGACATGACGCGCGAGGCGCTCGACATCATCCTGCGGCTCTGGTCGGACGAGCCGGAGTTCGACTACCAGGGCAAATTCTGGCATGTGACCAAGGGTGCGGAGATGTTCGGCTTCCTGCGCCCACACCTGTTCCCGCTGCAGAAGCCGCATCCGCCCATCGGGGTGGCCGGCCTCTCCAAGAACTCCGACACGCTCAAGCTCGCGGGCGAGCGCGGCTTCCTGCCGATGAGCCTGAACCTGAACCCGGCCTATGTCGGCAGCCACTGGGACGCGGTCGAGGAGGGCGCGGCGAGGGCCGGGCGCACCCCCAGCCGCAATGAGTGGCGCATGGTGCGCGAGGTGTTTGTCGCGGAGACGGACGAGGAGGCCTGGCGGCTCTCGGTCGGCAACATGATGGGCCGGATGATGGGGGACTACTTCCTGCCGCTGCTGGCCAATTTCGGCTTCCTGGAGTTCCTGAAGCACGATCAGGACGTGCCGGACAGCGATGTGACGCCGGAATACTGCGCGAAGCATAACTGGCTGGTCGGCTCGCCGGCGACCGTCGCCGAAAAACTGGAGGCGGTCTATGACGATGTCGGCGGCTTCGGGCAACTCCTCCTGTTCTGCTTCGACTACGCTGACAATCCGGAAGCCTGGCACACTTCCATGGGTCTGCTGATGAACGAGGTGCTGCCGCGGGTGAGCCACCTCACGCCGGACGCCGCCGCGGCAGCATAGGGCAAATCCTGGCCTCGGGGCCGGCGGTGAGCCGCTGGCCGGTCTGTCGCAATCCGACCGATGGCCCACCGCGCCTGACCGGCAGCGGGGCGGCATGGAGATATCCGGGCGGGCAGCCTTGTCCGGCTGCCTGGGATGCTGCGTTATTTTGTCGCGATAATGAGAAGCATTCGCATCTTGCGCGCCTCGATCATTGCTCTATATATGCGAATGACTATCAATTGCATGTCATTGCACGGAGGAAGCAATGCGTAGCCGGATTGTTGAAATCGCCGCGGCAGCCGGAATCGCGGTCATCGCGGCCGCGTCGGCGCAGGCGACGGACGTCAATGTCTATTCCTACCGCCAGCCCTTCCTCGTCAAACCGCTGTTCAAGGCGTTCACAGACAAGACGGGCATCAAAGTAAACGTGGTCTTCGCGAAGAAGGGCCTGATCGAACGGCTCAAGACCGAGGGGACGGCAAGCCCGGCGGACCTGATCTTCACCGTGGATATAGGCCGGCTGCACGATGCGGTGAAGGCCGGCGTCGTCGAGCCCGTCAAGACCGACACGCTTTTGGCCAACATCCCGGCTTCGCTGCGCGACCCGGACGGCAACTGGTACGGGCTCACGACCCGCACGCGCCTCATCTACGCCTCGCATGACCGCGTGCCGGAGGGGGGCATCGAGACCTATGAGCAGCTTGTCGAGCCGGAGTGGAAGGGGCGCATCTGCACGCGCAGCGGAAAGCACGTGTACATGATTGCGCTGATTGCCTCGATGATCGCGCATCACGGCGAGGAAAAGGCCGAGGACTGGCTGGCCGGCCTGAAAGCAAACCTGGCGCGCCGGCCCCAGGGCAATGACCGCGCGCAGGTCAAGGCTATCCATGCCGGCGAGTGCGACGTCTCCATCGGCAACCACTACTACTACCAGAAGATGCTGGACGACCCGAAGCAGAAGGCCTGGGCCGAGGCGGTCAGGGTCGTCTTTCCGAACCAGGCCGGGCGTGGCGCGCATGTCAACATTTCCGGCGCCTCGCTGGTGAAGGGCGCTCCCAATCGCGACAACGCGATCGCGCTGCTCGAATTCTCGTCCGGCGAGGAAGGCCAGAACATCTACGCCAGGGTGAACGGCGAATATCCGGTCAAGCCCGGTGTCGAAGGTCCCGAAAGGCTCACGGCCTTCAAGGCGGACGACCTGCCGCTCGCCCGCGTGGCCGAGTTGCGCGAGGAAGCCGGCCGGATGGTGGACCGCGTCGATTACGACGGCTGAAGCCGTATCGCGAAACGGCAAGGGGGGACCTCCTCCGTCCTTCCCCGCCGCTGCATGGGCGGCGCAACCGCGCAGCGCCGCCCATGCACTCCTTTTCCGTTCTGGCGGCATGGAACGGACATGGTGTAGCATCCGCAGCCGTATCGTAGCCCGCCGGGGCGCCGGTCGGGGCTCAGCGGGGCCTGCGGGCGGGCTCCGGATACAGTCCCGCCAATGGAAAAGCTCCAGACCGATGCGCGAATCCGCCGGCCGTCACGCGTCCAGCCGGTAGAAGCGGGCGGCGGTGTCGTGGAAGAGGGCGCGCCGGTCTGCATCGGGCAGGTCGCGGACCATGCGCTTGTAGGCGCTCATCATGTCGCCGAAGCCGGTCCTGAGCCCGTCCACGGGGAAATTGCTTGCGAACATGCAGCGCTCCGCGCCGAAGAGCCGGATCGTCTCGCGCACCAGCGGGCCGTTCTCCTCCTCGCGCCAGGGGCCGTCCGGCAGGCAGAGGCAGGAGAGCTTGACCGCGACATTGGGGCAGGCGGCCAGCGCCGCCATGCCGCGCCGCCAGAGGTCGAGCCCTTCCGGCGAGCGGTCCCAGGGGAAGCCGGTGTGGTTCAGCACGACGGGAACGGCGGGGAAGGCGCGGGCGACCTCCGCCGCCTCCTCCAGATGCCAGGCCGGCACGCGCAGGTCCCAGGAAAGGCCGTAGCGCTCCAGCAGGGCGAAGCCCCGGAGCCAGTTCCCGTCCTGCATCGTGCCCGGCCGGCCCTGCACCGAAAGGCCGGGCCGGGCCGCGGTCACCGGCTTGGAGCGCACGCCCCGGAAGCGCCGGGAGGCCGCGATGTGGCGCTCCAGCACTTCCGCGCAGTCCTCCCGGTGGAACCAGGCGTGGCCGACGATGGCGGCCGGCATGCCGTGCGCTTCGGCGATGCCGTCCACCCAGATCGTTTCCTCGACCTGGAGGCTCCGGTCGCATTCCGCCTCGACATGGACGGTCGCGACGACATTGTGGCCGGCGGCGTCGCGGCGGTAGTCCGCCGGCAGGTAGTTCCGGCGGAGCGGCGCGTAATCGCCGAGGAAGAAACCGCCATGCGGCTCCGGGTCGTGGAGCCAGGGATAGCGGAGCGCATCGAGGTCCCAGAGGTGGTGGTGGGCATCGACGATCGGCAGGTCGGCGTCGGTCATGTCGGTCTCCCGGCAGGGTCGCCGCATCCTGCCGCGTCCCCGGACGGCGGGGAAGGCAGGCCGCGCCCGTGACGCTCGCCCCCGGAGACCCGCCGCCGTTCCGCATCCGGCCCGGCCGGGCGGAGTCGCCCGTCGTTTTCGTCTGCGACCATGCGAGCCATGCCCTGCCGGCCCGCCTCGGGGGTCTCGGCATATCGGAGGGCGAGCTCGGCGACCATATCGGCTGGGACCCGGGCGCGGCCGTCGTCGCGACACTGCTGGCGGCGCGTTTCGAGGCCCCGGCGGCCTTCTCCGGCTATTCGCGCCTCGCCATAGACTGCAACCGCGACCCGGACGATCCGACCTCAATCCTGGAGGAGAGCGACGGCGTGGCGGTGCCCGGCAACCGGGGCCTCGACACCGCCGCGCGCGCCTGGCGGCGGGACGCGCTGTTCGAGCCCTACCATGCCGCGATCGAGGATATGCTGGACGGCTGCGGCGCGCTCCGGGCGTTCGTCTCGGTCCACAGCTTCACGCCGCGGCTGGCCGGCGGCGACCCGCGGCCCTGGCATGTCGGCACCTTCTGGAACGAGAGCGAGGCGCTCGCCCGGCCGTTCATGGCGGCGCTGGCGGAGCCGGGCATCCTTGTCGGCGACAACCTTCCCTATTCCGGCCGCTCCCGGCGCGGCTACACGACCCGGCGCCATGCCGAGCCGCGCGGCATCCCGCATCTCGGCCTGGAGATCCGCAACGACCTCATCCGCGACGGGGCCGGGGCCGCCCTCTGGGCCCGGCGCATCGGCGACGCGCTCGCGGCGGCGCTGGGGCTAAGCTGACATGCCGAGCGCGATGGTTCCGAGGACCAGCAGGCCGGCGGGGCGGTTGGACTTGAAGATGGCGAGGCAGCGGTCCGGGTCGTCGATGTCGAGGCGGCGGACCTGCCAGGCGAACTGCGCGCCGACGACCGCAAGGCCGGCATAGAATGGCCAGCCGAGTCCCGCCAGCCACCCGGCAAGCGCCAGCAGGGCCAGCGCGGCCCCGTAGAAGCCCGCAACCCAGGGCCGGGTGCGCGCGCCGAACAGCAGCGCCGTCGATTTCACGCCGACCAGCGCGTCGTCCTCCTTGTCCTGGTGGGCGTAGATCGTGTCATAGCCGAGCGTCCAGGCGATGCCGGCGGCGTAGAGCGCATAGGCCGGCCCCGAGACCTCGCCCTGGACCGCCGCCCAGCCGACCAGCGCGCCCCAGTTGAAGGTGAGGCCGAGCCAGGCCTGCGGCCAGTGGCTGAGGCGCTTCATGAACGGATAGGCGAGCACCAGCGGAATCGAGCCGAGGCCCACCAGGACCGCGCCCGGCTCCAGCGCCAGCAGCACGGCGAGCCCGACCGCGCCCTGCAGCGCGATGAACGCCCAGGCGCGGAAGACGGTCGTGTGGCCGGCCGGCAGCGGGCGGATCGCGGTGCGCGAGACGCGGGCGTCGAAGTCCCGGTCCACGATGTCGTTGTAGGTGCAGCCCGCGCCCCGCATCGCAAAGGCGCCGACGGCGAACAGCGCGACCAGCCACGCGGTTTCGAGCGCGGAGAAGCCGGGCGCGCCCGCCGCCGCCAGCGCCGTGCCCCACCAGCAGGGCAGCAGCAGCAGCCAGGCGCCGATGGGCCGGTCCCAGCGCGCCAGGCGCGAATAGGGCACGAGCCGGAGCGGGATCGCCCGCTCCCAGGCGCCGCGGATGCGGATATCGGTTGCGGCAAGGGGGTCGCGCGCCGTCATGGCCCGCACTCTCGCCGCCGCGGGCGAAGGAGGCAAGGACGGGTGTGCGGCCGGGCGCCGTCCGGGCTATGGTCGCGGCCCATGGGCGGATCTTTCGATGTTGTGGTCGTGGGGGCGGGCATTGCCGGCCTGTCGGCGGCCGTCTCGGCGCTGGAGGCGGGCGCGTCCGTGGCGGTGCTGGAGCGTTCGGCGCGCGAGGAGCGGGGCGGCAACACCCGCTACACGGAGAGCTTCTGGCGGATGCGGGACCGCGACACGGTCTCCGAGGATTTCGACGAGCGGCTGGCAAGCAATGCCGGCGGGCATTTCGACCCGGAATTCGTGAAGGACGCGGGGCGGCCTTACGAGGACTGGCCGCGCCCGCTGCGCGCCTTCGGCTTCACCGACCCGGAGCTGATCCGCGTCTGGGGCGAGGACGCCGGCCCGGCGCTGCGCTGGCTGGAGGGGTTCGGCGTGCGCTGGGACTTCCTGCCCACATATTTCCCCTACCAGTCCACCACCCGGATTGCGCCGGTGGGCGGGGGCCTGGCGCTGGTGGAGGCGCTGGCGGCGGAGGCGGAGCGGCTCTCGGCCTCGATCTACTACGAGACCGCCGCGCGGGGCCTCGTGCTCAGCGACGAGGGCGGGATCGTCGGCGTCGAGGCCGTGCAGCGCGGCCGGCCCGGCCATTTCCTCGGCCGGGTCGTGCTGGCCTCGGGCGGCTTCGAGGGCAATCCCGAAATGCTGGCGCGCTATATCGGGCCGAAGGCGCAATGGACGCGGCCCGTCGCGCGCGGCGGCTACTACAACCGGGGCGAGGGCGTGGCGATGGGCCTTGCCGCGGGCGCCGCGCCGGCGGGCGAGTTCGGCGCCTTCCACGCGCAGCCGGTCGATCCGCGCTCGGGCGCCATCGAGCCCGTGCTGCTGCATTACGGCTACGGCGTGCTGGTGAACCGCGAGGGCGAACGCTTCACGGACGAGGCGGCCGGGCCGGTCGATGCCGGCTATGAGCGGGTCGCGCGCGCCGTGCTGGAGCAGCCGGAGGGCCTTGCCTGGGCCCTGTTCGACGCCGGGCTCGACGACGCGCCGCACTGGCGGGTGACGGTGCGCAGCGACCGCGAGCCGCTGGAAGCGCCGACGGTCGGGGCGCTGGCCGAGGCGGCCGGCCTCGACCCGGCGGCGCTCTCCGCCACGCTTGCCGCCTACAACGCCGCCTGCCCGGAGGATGCGTCCGCCTTCCGCCCGGACGGGCCGGACGGCCTCGCCACGCGGGGCCTCCGGCCGGCGAAGAGCAATTGGGCGCGGCCGCTCCTCCGGCCGCCCTTCCGCGCCTGGCCGGTGATCTGCGCCAATTGCTTCACCTTCGGCGGCCTGCGCATCGACGCGAGCGGGCGCGTGATCGACCTCGACGGCGACCCGATCCCGGGCCTCTACGCCGCCGGTGAGACCGCCGGGCTCTATTACGGCGACTATACGGGCGCCACCTCCGTCATGCGCGGCGCCGTCTTCGGCCGCCGCGCCGGCCGGCACGC
>JAJEIH010000074.1 GCA_022827685.1 Alphaproteobacteria bacterium | reverse complement strand
ATGGCGCGGCAGGTCCGCGGATTGGACGCCCTGCGGGCCTGGCGCTTCATCCGGGCCAGCAGGGCGTATCGCGACGCCTGGGCAAAGCGCCGCCATCTCTCGGGCCTGCCGGAACGCGCGCCGTTCCCGGTGCGCCTCCAGACCGCCGCCGATCTCGCCGCCGCGGCCTGGGGGATGGCGGCCTTTGAAGACCCCTATGCGGAACGGCCGCTCGCGCCGTTCTGGATGCATGCCGGGGCGATCGACGGCCGGGTGACGACTGACGCGCCGCCCCTGACCCGGCTCGCGGCGGAAGGCGGGGCGGCGCTCTCCGGTCTGCGGCTTGGCGACGGCGCCTTGATGCTCCGGATCGAGCGGGACGGCCGGTCGGTGCAGGTCCGCCTTCCCCGCGGCGCCGTCTTCCCCGAGGATGGCGGACTCCTGCTGGTCCGCGAGGTCGCGGCCATCGAGGATGTCTGGCTCGTTGCCCCGGTCCCTCGGCCGGGGCGGGGACGGGGGAGGACGGAGACACCGAACTTCTGCTGGCGCTGGAAAGCGAGGCGGAAGGGCTCACCCGGCGCGAGGTCGCGGTGCGGCTCTGGGGCCGGGAGCGGGTCGCGGAGGAGTACTACGACGGCAGCTGGATGCATACCCGCGTCAAGCGCCGCCGGGCGCGGGCGAAGGCGATCCTGAAACAGTATCGCGACATGGCGGTGGGCAAGTAGCCCGCAGGCGCGCTGCGGCGCTTTACGGCGATGCGCCAATTGCCGAAATGCCGGGCGTTCGTTTGCCGTCGGCACGGAAACCCGGGCTCGGCCGCCGCGCTTCCGCCTCGCGTGCGCCGTATCCGGGGCGCCATGCGGCGCGCGGAAGAGGCTGATGAGAGGCCGTAGAGGGGCCGGGGGATGAGCGAAGACGGCCGCAACGAAGCCTCCGGCGGCGAAAACGCGACCGAAAAGCCGGGCGATGCCCGCAAGGCACGGAGCATCCGCTTCCCGGAATCGGAGTGGGAAGAGGTCAAGCGCGCCGGGCTGGCCACGAAAAGTCCGTCACCAGCAGTTCGTCCGCGAGCGCATCCTCGCGCTCGCGCGGAACCCCGAGGGGCGGATCGGACGCTGGAGAGCGCCGCACCGGCCCCGGTTGCGGCTTCGATGGCGCCGCTGATCGAGCGGACGGTCCGCTACACCTGGTTCCTGGCGACCGAACGGCGCGACGCGATGGTCCGCGAAGGGCGCGGGGAGGAGCTTGAAAAGCTGGTTGCCGAGGCCCGGGCGTTCCAGGACTCGCTCGGCCGGGACGCCGCCGACTGAGCGAAACCGGCGCCCGCCCGGACCGGTTGCGGGACAGCAACCTCAGGAATCCCGCGCATGGCGCGCGTGTATCGGTCGCCGACAGCGGACGCCAGGCTCTTGAGCGACGCCGCGACGCGCGTGTATCGGTCCGTATGCCGTAAGCGGTGGCCGGGCCCCATACTTTCGCCCTTTGTATTTTCCGGTTTCAGTTTCCGCGATGACGAAGAACCCTGATGGGGGATTGCAATGGCGGATTGGAGCTGGATGGCGAGGAACCCTTTCGGGTCCAACCGGAAGGATGCGCCGGTCGCACCTCGCGACGATAGTCTTCATCCGACACAACGGCGCTGGTCGCTTGCCGAGAAGATGCGGATCGTATCGGAGAGTTTTGCTCCGGACGCCGAGGTGGCTTCGGTGGCGGCCCGCCATGGCGTGAGCCGCGTGGCCCTCACTCGCTGGCGCTCCCAGACGATGAGGGGCGAGCTTGGTTCTTTACCGGGCGTCACGCCGCCGCCACCGGCAGTGGTCTCTGTGGTGATGGACGAGGTCCCGCCGGGGCCGTCGGAGATGATCGGGGACGAGGTTCCATCGGATCCATCGGTGTCGGTGACGATCGAGGCCGGCGGCGTTGTAGTTCGTCTTCCTGGCGACAGCCCCGTGGACCGTATCGTGGCGGTGGCTTCCGGTCTGAGGCTGACGCCATGATGCTCCCGGACCACTCGCCGCGCATCGTGCTGGTGACCCGCCCGGTGGATTTCCGCCGCGGCCACGATGCGCTTGCGGCCACGGCGTTGCTGGAGCTGGACATCGACATCTACTCCGGGGTGATCGTGATCTTCCGGTCGAAGCGGGGCGACAAGCTCAAGATTCTGACGTGGGACGGGACCGGCCTGGTGCTGATTTTCAAGCGACTGGAGGAAGGACGCTTCGCATGGCCGGGGATCAAGGACGGGACGATACGGCTGAGCCGGGGCCAGTTCGAGGCATTGTTCGAGGGGCTGTACTGGCGCCGCGTGCGCGCTCTCACGCCGCGCCGCCCGCTGGCGGCGGAATGATCGGCCGCAAGCTGGATTATTTTGTGGTCACGGGAGCAAGATTCGCTACATATAGCGGCCATGTTGCCGACACCGCCTATCGCTTCAGCAACCGACGGTTCGCCGTCGGCGGCGGTTTTTTCGGCCGCGCTTGCCGCGCTGGAGCGTCATCTGGACGAGGAACGGGCGGCGCGGCGGACGGCGGAGGCGCACGCGGCGCGTCTTGAGGCCGAGAAGGCGGAGATCGCCGAGCAGAACCGGCGGCTCGAACATCTCAACGACGAGCTCCGCAAGCTTCTGTTCGGCAAGAAGTCGGAGAAGCTGGACGAAGACGACCGCCAGTTGTCGTTCGACGACATCGGCACGGCGGTGGCCGAAGCCGGCGGCGAGCCGGCCACGGAAGAGCGGAACGACGAGGCCGAGCCCCGCCGTCGGCGGCGGTCGGCCCGGCCCAGGCTCCGGTTCCCGGCCCATATCGAACGCCGGACCGAGGTGATCGAGCCCGCCAGCACGCTCTGTCCGTGCGGCTGCGGCGAGATGGTGAAGATCGGCGAAGACCGCAGCGAGCGGCTCGACATCGTGCCGGCGCAGTTCGTGGTGATCGAGACGGTTCGTCCGCGCTACGCCTGCAACAGGTGCAAGGGCGGCGGAGTGGTCCAGGCGCCAGCTCCGGCTTCGCTGATCGAAGGCGGCCTGCCGACCGAAGGGCTTCTGGCGCATGTGCTTGTCTCCAAGTACGGCGACCATCTTCCGCTCTATCGTCTGAGCCAGATATTCGCGCGGCAGGGCCTGGAGCTGCACCGCGCAGTGCTGGCCGACTGGGTGGGCAAGGCGTCGTTCCATCTGCGCCCGGTGGTCGACTGCCTGGCGGCGGACCTCAAGCGGTCGGGGAAGCTCGGGGTGGACGAGACCCCGGTGCGGGTCCTCGACCCGGGCCGGGGCAAGACCAAGACGGGCTACATGTGGACGATGGTGCGCGACGAGCGGCCATGGTCGGGTGCCGATCCGCCGGGCGTGGTCTATCGCTACGCGCCGGGCCGCGGCGCCAGGCATGGCGAGAAGCTGCTGGAAGGGTTCTCGGGAACCGCGCAGATCGACGGCTATTCCGGCTACAACCCGCTGCATCGGCCGGACCGGCCGGGGGGACCGCTGACGCTCGCGGAGTGCTGGGCACACGCAAGGCGAGCCCTCAAGGATATCTTCGATTCGAGCGGATCGCCGATCGCGAAGGCCGGTCTGAAGCGGATCGCGGAGTTCTACAAGATCGAAGACAGGATCCGGGGCGAGCCGCCGGCGACGCGCCAGTTCGTCCGCTGGACCGAGACCGCGCCACTGGTGAACGCCTTCGGAGTGTGGCTCGACGAGCAACGCTCGCGCGTCTCGCCGCGCTCGCGGCTCGGCGAGAAGCTGACCTATATCGCCAACCGGTGGGACGGGCTGCTGGTGTTTCTGCACGACGGTCGCGTCGAAATCGACTCGAACTTCGTCGAAAACCGCATCCGGCCGCTGAAGCTCACCGCGAAGAATGCGCTGTTCGCAGGCCATGACGAGGGCGCCGCGGCGTGGGCTCGCATCGCTACGATGATCGAGACGTGCAAGATGAACGGCGTCGAACCCTACGCCTGGCTCAAGAGCACGCTGGAAAAAATCGCCGCCGGCCACCCGCAGTCGAAGATCCATGAGCTGCTGCCGTGGAACTTCGATAGCGGGAACCACTGACCGCGACGCTCGAACCGTCCCTTCGGAATCATTGTCAACCCGGACTTCGGTATGGGGCCCGGCCACCGCTTACCGTATGCCGGTCCCCGGCCCGCGTGTATCGGTGCGTGTATCGGTCGATGACAGGGAGCGACAGGGGCCTGCCGGACCCATGAGAACCCGCGTGTATCGCACCGATACACGCTCGGTCCTGCAAGAGAGAGACGCTCGAAGGCGGCGGATGTGCTCCGAAGACGAGGCAAGGATGGGCTCCGCGCGCGCATGCGCCGCCAGCATCACCGATGCGTCGGGTGTGAGTCCCAAGGCCCGCCCCGGCGGGTCGGAAGCCTGATTAGCGCTGAACGGGGGATCGGGAAATCGACGCCGGGGAACCCGGCGGAGGGGAGCCGCGCGGCGATTGAGCGGACGGCCAGGCCGGCACGA
>JAJEIH010000008.1 GCA_022827685.1 Alphaproteobacteria bacterium | reverse complement strand
GACCGCCAGCACCGCCGCGCGGAGGCCTCCGCCGCCCGCCGCCCGACATCCCCGGAACCCCGCACCACCCCTGTTTCACGGCAAAACATGACACTTCATGACATTCCATGACATCTCCCGTGGAGAGGACGGTCCCGCCGCCTCGCGCACGCGCGCACAAGCAGGCGCGCATCATGCGGGCGGGAAGGACGCCCCTCCGGCAGCGGGGCGTTCGGGACCGCGGACCGGCAAGGACGCTGCGATGCCTTGCAAACGACCGGGACGGAGACCGGCCCCATGACACTTCATGACATTCCCGGCCTGTCCCGGCGGCCGCTCAACGAGGCAGCCGGGCCGAACGGCGCATCAGGGAGCGGTCGGGAGAAGTCCGGGGCCGTCCGCCGACCAGGGGCTTGCATCCTCGCCCAGGGCCCGGCGCAGCGCCCAGGCAAGGCAGTAGTTGGACGACAGAACGGGCCGGCCGAGCCGGTCCGCCGCGGGCGCCAGCGCCGCCAGGGTCGGCATGCCGGTGCCGCTCATCAGCAGCGCCCCGGCTTCGTCGGACACGCCCTCCTCCAGCGCGGCAAGGGCGTCGGCGCTGCGAAGGCCGTAAATCCGGCGGGTGTCCTGCGAGTCGAGGTCGATCGTCATGACCTGGACGACGGAAAGTCCCGCCGCCCGCCAGAAGGCGACCCCGGCCTCGACGATGTCGGCCGGATAGGGCGCCAGCAGCGCGATGCGCACGACGCCGATGGCCTCCAGCGCGTCCAGTATGGCCTGCGCGGCCGTGACGAACGGACAGCCGAGCCGCGCCTCCGCAGCGGCGACGATGGCCGCTTCGCGTTCCGCGCCGACGAGATAGGAGGACCCGGTGCAGGCGAAGCCGTAAACATCCGGGCGCAGCACATCGTAGCTGTCCAGCGTGCGGTCGAGCCCGTCATAATAGTCGATCAACCGCTCCACGGAGGTCGGAGCGCGGCTCGCCAGGCGGCTCGCCAGCATTTCGACATCGCGCGGCAGGAGCCGCCTCATCTCCGCCTCGACGGTCGGGTTCGCCTGCGGCACGCCCACCCCGACCCAGCCGCCGGGCCCGTATTCGCGATCCATCCGGTCCATGCCGCTACCCCGAAACCGCCCTGCACCGCCGGTTCAGATGTCCAGCGAGGTCTCCCGCTCCCAGTCGCTCAGATGGCGCGAATAGGCGTCCCATTCCTGCATCTTCAGCTTGACATAGGCAGACGAGAACTCCGCCCCGAGCATGTCCTTCAAAACTGCATTGCGGTCGAAGGCGCGGACGGCGTCGAGCAGGTAGTTCGGCAGCCGCCTGACCCGGCGCCTGTGGCCTTCGGCATACATGTCGAGGTCGCTCCGCCTGCCCGGGTCGCGCCTGTTCCCGATTCCGTCGAGACCCGCCGCCAGGCAGGCCGCCTGCAGCAGATAGGGGTTGGCCGCGCCGTCGGCGAGCCGGAGTTCGAAGCGGCCCTCGTCGGGGATGCGCACCATGTGGGTGCGGTTGTTGCCCGTCCAGGTGACGGTGTTGGGCGACCATGTGGCGCCCGAAGATGTCACAGGCGCGTTGATGCGCTTGTAGGAGTTGACGATGGGGTTGGTGATGGCGCAGAGCCCCTCGGCGTGGTGGAGCACGCCGCCGAGGAAATGCAGGGCAAGCTCCGAGAGGCCGAGGTCCGCATCCGGGTCGTGGAACAGGTTTGTCTTTCCATCCGCATCCCAGACGGACACATGCGCATGGCACCCGTTGCCTGTCAGGCTGAGGAACGGCTTCGGCATGAAGGTCGCGCGCAGCCCGTGCTTCTCGGCAATCGACTTCACCATGAACTTGAAGAAGGCGTGCCGGTCGGCCGTCACCAGGGCGTCGTCATAGTCCCAGTTCATCTCGAACTGGCCGTTGGCGTCTTCATGGTCGTTCTGGTAGGGGCCCCAGCCGAGCTCCAGCATGGCGTCGCAGATCTCGGACACGACATCGTAGCGGCGCATCAGCGCCTGCTGGTCGTAACAGGGCTTCGCATCGATATCGCGCGGGTCCGATATCCCGCCGCCGTCGGCGTCGATCAGGTGGTATTCGGCCTCGACGCCGGTCTTCATCCGCAGCCCCTCGGCGGCGGCCCGGGCGACGAGGTTCTTCAGCACGACCCGCGGCGCCTGCTCGACCGGCCGGCCGTCCATGACGAGGTCTCCGGCGATCCACGCCACGTCGGGCTGCCAGGGAAGCCGGATGACGCTCGCCGTGTCGGGGACCGCCAGCATGTCGGGATGGGCGGGCGTCATGTCCAGATAGGTTGCGAAGCCCGCAAATCCCGCGCCCGCCTCCTCCATCGCCGGCGCGGCGGCCGCCGGCACCAGCTTGGAGCGCTGCATGCCGCGAATGTCGGTGAAGTTGAACAGGAAATACCTGACATCGTTCGCTTTCGCGAAGGCTTCCAGCTTGCCGGTCATGGTCATCCTTTCGGGTCTAGAAGGGGCGCACCGCCGTCAGGGCCAGAGGGCGTCCAGCGGGAAGGTCACCGCCTGGAAGGACGGAAAGGCCACCGGTTCGTCCTCCCGCGCCGAGCCGGCCGGCGTCCAGGCGCCGTCCTGCAGGGCAAACGCCTCCAACGTCCTTGCCGCCGGATCGACGAACCAGAGATGGCCGACGCCCTCCCGCGCATAGATCGGGCGTTTCTCCTCCAGGTCGAAGGTTCTCGTGGAAGGAGAGAGAATCTCGCATACCCAGTCCGGCGCGAGGGTGAAATAAGGCGTATCGGGATAATCCGGCATCCGCTCGCGGCGCCAGCCGGCAAGGTCCGGCACAAGGATATCCTCGCCGAAATGGAGTTCCGGCTCATCGACGATCCACCAACCGCCCGGTCCGCCCCGGCCCCGCTGAAACGGATTGCCTATTTCCATGCCGAGCGACGACCCTGCCAGCGCATGCCGGCTGGCCGGCCTCGGCTGCGTATGCAGTACGCCCTTGACGATCTCGGCCACCATGTGCGCCGGCGCTTCGAGCACATCCCGATAGGTCGCCTTGCGGGCCGGGACCCGCCGCCGCAACGCCCGCCGCGCACTCATGCCGTCCTCTCCGGTCGCCAATGCCGCGCCATGCTACGACCGCCCGGCATTCCTGTCACGGTCACGCCGTCAGGACCGGCCCGGAATCCAGTTGGTGCCGGCCAGGGGCACCTGCGCCATCGCCGCCGCCTCGACGGTGAGGGCGGCAAGGTCCTCCGGCTCCAGGTTGTGGACATGGCTCTTGCCGCAGGCCCGCGCGAGGGTCTGGCATTCCATGGTGAGGGTGGACAGGTAGTTGCGCACCCGCCGCCCGGCTTCCTCCGGGTCGAGCCGCGCCTCCAGAAGCGGGTCCTGGGTCGTCACCCCGACGGGGCAGCGGCCCGTCTGGCACATATTGCAGGCCCCCGGCCGGGTGCCGAGCGCCTCGTAGTCCTCGAGGTAGAGCGGAGCATTGCAGTTGAGCGCCATCAGCGCGGCCATGCCGATGGAAACGGCATCCGCCCCGAGCGCGAGCGCCTTGGCGACATCGGAGCCCGTGCGAATGCCGCCCGACACGATCAGCTGCACCTGGCGGTGGACGCCGAGCTCCTTGAGCGCTTCCACGGCGAGGCGGACCGCGGGAAGCGTCGGGATTCCGACATCCTCGATGAACACTTCCTGAGTGGCGGCCGTGCCGCCCTGCATGCCGTCCACCACCACGGCGTCCGCGCCGGCCTTGACCGCAAGCGCCACGTCATACTGCGTCCGCGTCGCGCCGACCTTCACATAGACCGGCTTTTCCCAGTTCGTGATCTCGCGCAGCTCCAGGATCTTGATCGCGAGGTCGTCCGGGCCGGTCCAGTCGGGATGCCGGCAGGCGCTGCGCTGGTCGATGCCGGCCGGAAGGGTGCGCATGTCCGCCACCCGCTCGGTCACCTTCTGGCCGAGCAGCATCCCGCCGCCGCCGGGCTTGGCGCCCTGCCCGACCACCACCTCTATCGCATCGGCGATACGGAGGTGGTCCGGGTCCATGCCGTAGCGCGACGGCAGGACCTGATAGACGAGCGTTTCCGACGCCTCGCGCTCCTCCATCGTCATGCCGCCGTCGCCGGTGGTCGTGCTGGTGCCCATGGCGCTGGCGCCGAGGCCGAGCGCGCGCTTGGCATTGGCGCTGAGCGCGCCGAAGCTCATGCCGGCGATGGTGATCGGGATCTTGAGCTCCACCGGCCGCGACGCATGGCGCGCGCCTATGGTTACATTCGTGTCGCAGCGCTCGCGGTAGCCCTCCAGCGGATAGCGCGAGACGGAGGCGCCGAGAAAAACCAGATCGTCGAATGTCGGCAGCGCCCGGCGCGCGCCCGCGCCGCGGATGTAGTAGAGGCCCTGATCCGCCGCGCGGTGAATCTCCGAGATGACATGCGGCGGGAATGTGGCCCAGGGCCGCTCCGGGTAATCGCCTGCCATGATGCCTTCCCTAATAGGCCGCCGCGTTGTCGATGCGGAAGTTGTAGAGTTGGCGCGCCGAGCCGTAGCGGCGGAACCGCGCTGCATCGCCGTCCATGCCGGCCTCCGCCAGCAGCGCCTCCAAACCGCTTGCGTCCTCCGCGCTCAACTCCTTCTCGACGCAGTCCGCGCCCAGGCTCTCCACCCGGCCCCGGACGAAGATTTCGGCCTCGTAGATCGAGTCGCCGAGATAGGCGCCCGCATCCCCGCAGACCACGAGCCGCCCGGCCTGCGCCATGAAGGCGGACATATGCCCGATGGAGCCGCCCACCACGATGTCGATGCCCTTCATCGTTATGCCGCAGCGGGCGCTGGCGCTGCCCTCGACCACGAGCAGGCCGCCGCGGCCGCTCGCGCCCGCCGACTGGCTGGCGTCGCCCGTCACCCGGACGGCGCCCGACATCAGGTTCTCCGCCACACCCGTGCCGGCATTGCCTTCCACCGTCACGTCCGCAAGCCGGTTCATGCCCGCGCAGTAATAGCCGACATGGCCGCGAATCCGGACATTCACCCGCTCCGTCAGCCCGGCGGCGAGCGCGTGGCGCCCCTTGGCGTTGGTCACGATGAAATGCCTGCCGGCTACCGGCCCTTCGCGGCCCTGGAGGCGCCGGTTCAGGGCCCGGACGCCCGCCGCGTCGAGGTCTATGGTCTCTACCGTCACGCGCCGCCGCCCCAGGAATAGACCCTGCCCGGCTCCGGCTCCCAGACGGACGCGGCCTCGACATCCGGCAGGCGGGCGAGCGCCCGGAACTCGGACGCCATCGCCACCCAGTCGTCGTTCTCGGCCATCACCGCGGGCTTGCAGGCAATCGGGTCGCGCAGCACCGAGAAGCCGTCCCGCGTGCCGACGGCGAAGGTGTAGAAGCCGTCCAGGTCCCTGATGCCGGCCTCCAGCGCCTCGGCGATGCTGGCGCCCTCGCCGATCCGCCAGGTCAGGTATCCGGCGGCGACCTCGGTGTCGTTGTCCGTCCGGAAGCGCACGCCCTGCCGGTCCCGGAGCCAGTCCCGCAGGCGGTGGTGGTTGGAGAGCGAGCCGTTATGGACGAGGCAGAGGTCGTCGCCGGTGTTGAACGGGTGGGCGCCCTCCGTCGTCACGGCACTCTCGGTCGCCATGCGGGTGTGGCCGATCATGTGCGAGCCCGCCATCTGGCTCACCCCGAAGCGTTCGAGGACATCCGCCGGCAGGCCCACATCCTTGTAGATTTCGAGCGCCGCGCCGGAGCTCGTGACACTGAGCTCGGGATGCCCGGCCTCGACCCAGTCCCGGAGGGTGGCGGAGTCGGTGGCGGCGCTCAGAACGGCGTGGTTCGACGCCGGCTCGACCGCCGCCTCGACGCCGAGTTCGCACCCGGCCCGTTCCGCGAGACCGGCCCAGTCATAGCCGGGGGCGGAAGAGCAAATGGTGACCTTCGCCCGTTCTCTCCCGCCGTCCTCGCGATAGACCGCGAAACCGGCGCTGTCGGGGCCGCGTTCGGTCATCTCGCCCATCATCGGCGCGAAGAGGCGGCCCAGATGCGGACGCAGGGCGGGATTCTTCAGATAAAGCCCGACGATGCCGCACATGGCGTCCTCCTCCCCCGCAGGTCCCGCTGCAAAGCCAGTATAGGGCGTCCGGGTCAGACCTGCAGCGCCACGCCGTCATGGCCCGGATCGGCCCCGCCGTCGAGGCTGCCGTCGGCGAGCAGCCTTATGCCATGCACCGCCGCGAAGCCGAAGGTGAGCGGGCTGCGGACGATCTCATAGCCCATTCGCTCCAGTGGCTCGACGACATAGCCCGGAATGCGGTTCGAGATGTCGATGGCGTTCGAGGTCGAGGAGAAGCGCGGCGCCGATACCGCCTCGGTCATGGTCATGCCGTGGTCGAGCACATTCAGGATCGCCTGCGTCACGCCCATTGCAATCTGCGTGCCGCCCGGCGCGCCGAGCGCAAGGCAGGGCCGGTCGCTCTCGAAGACGATCGTCGGGCAGAGCGAGGAAAAACGGCTCTTGCCGGGCGCGATCGAACCCGCGCGGCCGGGGCGGGGGTCGAAGACCGCCATGCAGCCGTTATACATGAAGCCCAGCCCCGGCGTGATGACGCCCGACGGCATGCCGAGCGAGTGGGTCATGGTGACGATGCCGCCCTCGCGATCCGCAGCCACGACATGGGTCGTGTCCGGCGGCTCGGGCGCAATCCGGGCGACCGACGCCTGTTCGCCGCGCTCTATTTCGCCCGCGAGCTTTGCGCCGTAGTCCCCGGAAAGCAGCCAGTCCAGCGGCACGTCGTAGAAGGTCGGGTCGCCGACATGGGCGTCCTTGTCGCGCGTCGCCCGCTTCATCGCCTCGCTGATCACGCGCAGATATTCCGTGCTGTTGTGCCCGATGGCGGCCAGGTCGAAATGCTCGAGCTGGTTCAGAATCTGCAACACCTGCACGCCGCCGCCGGGCGGGCGGTTTGAGGCGACGCGCCGGCCCCGATAATCCGTCCAGATGGGCTCCGTGCGGGTCGTGCGGTAGGCGGCGAGGTCGGCGGCCGTCATCAGCCCGCCATTGGCGCGCATGTCGGCGTCGATCTCCTCCGCAATCTCGCCCGTATAGAAGATGTCCGCTCCGCCTTTGGCGACCCGTTCCAGCGTGCGGGCGAGGTCCGGATTGACGACATGGTCGCCGGTTGCCTTGATGCGTCCATCCTCGTGGAAATAGACGGCCCGGCCGGTGGCGGAGAAGGCGTTGCGCTCCCGGTTGGCGGTGCGGCCGAGCTGTTCCGTCTGCCGCCACCAGAAATCGACATGCGGGCGCACGGTGAAGCCCTCGCGGGCCCGGGCCACGGCAGGGGCGCAGATATCCGCCCAATCCCAGCTTCCGAAGTCCGCCGCGGCCTCGAAATAGGCCTTGAGCGCGCCCGGCGTGGTGATCGACTGGTAGCCGAGATCGTTGACGCGGCCCTTCAGGATGAAGCCAAAGCCGTCCCGCGTCTCGCCTTCGAGCAGGTGCTCCCACATCGCCGGATGCGCGGCGAGCGGCGTCTTGCCGTGGAAGTCGATGCAGCAATGAACGCCCCGGGACGGCAGATAGAGATGGCAGGAGCCGAAGCCGGCTATGCCGCACATCTGCGGATCGACCACGCCCTGCACGAGCGCGGCGGCAATGGCGGCATCCACGGCGTTGCCGCCCCGCTGCAGCACGCGGGCGCCGGCTTCGGCAGCCTCCGGCTGGGCGGCAACGATCATGGCGGGGCGGGTCATGGCGGCATCTCCCTGCGGGCGGCGGAGCGTAGCCCAAGAGCGGAGTTCATGGCGAGCGCCGCGACGATCACCGCGCCCGCCGCCAGCACGGCCTTTGTCGGCGTCTCGCCCGTGCCAAGCCACACCCAGAGTGGCCCGAGCAGGGTTTCGAGCAGCAGCAGCAGCCCCACCTCCGCCGCCGGAATGTATCGGGGGCCGGTGCTAATGAGGCCGATCCCCGCCGGAAGCAGCAGGCCGGCCATGAGCACCAGCCAGAGCACTCCCGTTTCTGAAACCGCAAAAGGCGAGGCGAAGGGCAGCGCCACAAGCGCCGCCGCAAGATTGCCCCAGATCGGCACCGGAAGCGTGCTCGCAGCCCGGATCGAGCGCAGCAGCACGAAATAGGCGGCGAGCGCAACGGTCGCTACGGCGGCGCTGAGATTGCCGGCGAGCCGCCCCCTCTCCAGGTCGTCCGCGAAAATGACCGCGACCCCGCCGGCCACGGCGACCGCGGCCACCCATGTCCGGGCCGGCACCGGCTCGCCAAGGAAGAGCCGCCCGATGACCGCAGCGGCGAGCGGCGAGGCGGCCAGCACGACCAGCACATTCGCCGCGGCGGTGAGCGCCAGCGCCCAGATGAAGCAGTGGCTGACCCCGACCAGCAGCGCGGCCCCCAGCAGCCGGCGCGGACCGAACCGGAACATGTTGCGCAGCCCCGCCCGTCCCTCGACCGCCAGCACGATGACAACAAGGGCACCGGCAATGCCCAGCCCCCGCCAGAACACCAGGGTCCAGGGGTCGGCATCGACCAGACGCACCAGCAATGTGTCGGGTGTGATGGCGAGGACGCCGGCAAATGTCAGCGCAAGGCCGCGAGCGTATTGCGAGCGCATGGGAGGCCGGACGGCGGCGGCGCGCCCGGCCGGGCGCTACGCGGCGTCGTCCAGGGCGGCGTCCTCGCGCTCCTGGGTCGGACCGCTGTCCTGGCCCTTGGCGGCGACATCCCGGTCCACGAATTCGATCAGCGCCATCGGCGCCATATCGCCCTTGCGGAAGCCGGCCTTGAGCACGCGGGTATAGCCGCCGGGGCGATCCGCATAGCGCTCCCGCAGGGTTGAGAACAGCTTTGCGACCATGGCGTCGTCCCGGAGCCGGGCAAAGGCCTGCCGGCGCGCGTGAAGGTCGCCGCGCTTGGCGAGCGTGACCAGCCTTTCCACCACCGGGCGCAGCTCCTTGGCCTTCGGCAGGGTGGTGCGGATCTGCTCATGCTTGATGAGCGCGTTCGCCATGTTGGAGAACATCGCCTTGCGGTGGGCCCAACTACGGTTGAGCCGCCGGCCCTGTTTGCGATGGCGCATCGCTTGCCCCCTCCCGCTCAGAACGGCTCGTCGAGCCGCTTGGCCAGCTCTTCGATGTTGTCCGGCGGCCAGTTCGGCACTTCCATGCCGAGGTCCAGCTCCATCTGCTTCAGCAGCGCCTTGATCTCGTTCAGCGACTTCCTGCCGAAATTCGGCGTGCGGAGCATTTCGTTCTCGGTCTTCTGCACCAGATCGCCGATATAGATGATGTTGTCATTCTTCAGGCAGTTCGCCGAGCGGACCGACAGTTCCAGCTCTTCAACCTTGCGCAGCAAATGCGGGTTGAACGGCAGATCGACGGCCCGGCCCTCCGGCTGCGACTGCTGGAGTTCCTCGAAATTCACAAACAGCTGCAACTGGTCCTGCAGGATGCGCGCAGCGAAGGCGACTGCATCCTCCGGCGAGACGGAGCCGTCCGTTTGCACGTCGAGCAGCAGCTTGTCGTAGTCCGTGGCCTGGCCGACGCGGGTCTGTTCGATGCGGTAGGACACCTGACGGACCGGGCTGTATATGGCATCCACCGGAATCATGCCGATGGGCGCGTCCTCGGGCCGGTTGTCTGCCGCCTGGACATAGCCCTTGCCGTTCTCGACCGTCATTTCCATGCGCAGGCTGGCGCCCCGGTCGAGCGTGCAGATGACATGGTCGGGGTCCATGATCTCGATGTCGGAGCCCGCCTGGATGCGCCCGGCAGTCACCACGCCCGGTCCCGTTGCGTCCAGCACCATCCGCCTCGGGCCTTCGGAATGCTTGCGCAGAGCCAGCCCCTTGATGTTGAGGACGATGTCGGTGACGTCTTCCCGGACGCCCGCAATCGAGGAGAATTCGTGCAGCACGCCGTCAATCTGCACCCGCGTCACGGCCGCGCCCTGCAGGGACGACAGCATGATCCGCCGGAGTGCATTGCCAAGCGTGATGCCGAAGCCGCGCTCAAGCGGCTCGGCCGAGATGACGGCCGACCGGCCCGGATCGCCCCCGGCCTGCAGGTCGAGCTTGCCGGGCTTGATGAGATCCTGCCAATTCTTGTGCGTGAACGATGTGGACATCACCACGTTTCAATCCCTGCCGGGAGAGCCGGCCCGCTGGTTTCGATCGGGTGCTGCAGTCAAACGCGCCGACGCTTCGGCGGACGGCAGCCGTTATGCGGTATCGGCGTCACGTCACGGATCGACGTGATCGTGAAGCCGGCCGCCTGAAGCGCGCGCAACGCGGATTCGCGTCCCGAGCCCGGTCCGCGCACATTGACATCCAGTGTCTTGACGCCGTGTTCCTGCGCCTTGCGGGCGCAGTCCTCGGCGGCGATCTGGGCCGCGAACGGCGTGGACTTGCGGGAACCCTTGAAGCCCTGCCCGCCCGCCGACGACCAGGCGATCGCATTGCCCTGGACATCGGTGATGGTAATCATCGTGTTGTTGAACGTCGCATTCACATGCGCGACGCCGGACGAAATGTTCTTCCGCTCGCGCCTGCGCACGCGGGCGGCAGCTGGCCTCGCCATCCTCTACCGGCTCCTTCCTGGCTTATTTCTTCTTGCCGGCGATCGGCCGCGCCTTGCCCTTGCGGGTGCGCGCATTGGTGTGGGTGCGCTGGCCGCGCACGGGAAGTCCCTTGCGGTGGCGCTGACCGCGGTAGCAGCCGAGGTCCATCAGCCGCTTGATGTTGATCGCGACCTCGCGCCGCAAATCGCCCTCGACCATGTAGTCGCGGTCGATCGTCTCGCGGATGCGGATGACCTGGTCTTCGGTCAACTGGTTGACCCTGTATTCCAGAGGCACCTCCGCCTTCTCGCAGATCTCCCGCGACTTGGCCCGCCCGATGCCGTGGATATAGGTCAGTGAAATCTCAACGCGCTTCTGCGTCGGAATGTTGACGCCGGCAATTCGCGCCACTCCTGGGACTCCTTATAGGCTGGATCGCTGAAACAGCGCAACATACGCCCTGCCGTGAAAACCGTCAACCGCCCGAAGGCCGGCCGCCGGCTTCCCCGCCAAGCGCGACATCGATCTTGTGGGCAACCTCGCCGATTTCCGCCATGCCGTCAACCCGGCGCAGCAGCCCTTTCGTTTCGTAATAGGGCAGGACCGGCTCGGTCTGGCCGCGATAGACCCTGAACCGCTCCCGCACCGTCTCGGCGCTGTCATCGGGCCGGCGCTCGAAGTCCGACGCCCCGCATTTGTCGCAACGCCCCGCGACCGCCAGCGGCTTGAAACTGTCGTGATATCCCTCGCCGCAATTCCTGCAGGTGAACCGTCCGGAAATGCGTTCGACCAGCGCCTCTTCGTCCACCTCCAGCAGCAGGACGGCGTCAAGCGCCATGCCCTTGCTGGCAAGAAGGGCGTCGAGCGCCTCGGCCTGCGCGGTCGTGCGCGGGAAGCCGTCAAGGATGAAACCGCCGGCGCAGTCCCGGGCATCGATTCGCTTGGAGATGATCCCGGTCATGATCTCGTCCGGCATCAGCCGGCCCGCTTTGACCACCGCCGCAGCCTGCCTGCCAAGTTCCCCGCCGCCGGCAATTTCCGCCCGCAGCATGTCGCCGGAGGAGAGCTGCGGCAGCCTGCGTTCTTCCGTCAATCTCCTGGCCTGCGTTCCCTTGCCCGCACCGGGCGGGCCCAGCAGGATCAGGATCATCGTCGCCGCCCCCGCAGGCGGGACTTCTTTATCAGGCCTTCATACTGGTGCGCGATCAGGTGGCTCTGCACCTGGGCCACGGTATCCATCGTCACATTGACGACGATCAGCAGGCTGGTGCCGCCGAAATAGAACGGCACGGCATACTGGGAGATCAGGATTTCCGGCAACAGGCAGACAAGCGCCAGATAGGCCGCGCCCACCGTCGTCAGCCGGGTCAGCACATAATCGAGATAGACGGCGGTGTTCTTTCCGGGACGGATACCGGGAATGAACCCGTTGTAGCGCTTCAGGTTCTCCGCCGTCTCCTCCGGATTGAAGACGATGGCGGTGTAGAAGAAGCAGAAAAACACGATCATCGCCATGTAGAGCGCGAGATAGAGCGGCTGGCCGTGCCCGAGATAGGCGGCCACCATGCCGAGCACGCCCTCTTCGCCGCCCGGCGTGGCGCCCGCCGCGCTGAACTGCGCGATGGTAAGCGGCATCAGCAGCAGCGAACTTGCGAAGATCGGCGGAATCACGCCCGCGGTGTTCAGCTTCAGGGGCAGGTGCGAACTGTCGCCGCCATACATGCGGTTGCCGACCTGGCGCTTGGGATACTGGACGATCAGCCTGCGCTGGGCGCGCTCCATGAAGACGATGAAGGCGACCACCGCCACCGCCATCACGATCAGGCCGAGAATAAACGCCGTGGACATCTGGCCGGTCCGCCCGAGCTCGAACATCTGCCCGAGCGCGAGCGGCAGGTTCGCCACAATGCCCGAGAAGATGATGAGCGAGATGCCGTTGCCGACGCCGCGCTGGGTAATCTGCTCGCCGAGCCACATCAGGAAGACCGTGCCGCCGACGATGGTGATGACCGTGGTGAACTTGAAGAACAGGCCCGGGATCAGCACCGCCGAGCCGGACGGCCCCGCCATCGCCTCCAGGCCGCTCGCGAGCCCGTAGCCCTGCACCGCCGCCAGCAGCACCGTGCCGTAGCGCGTGTACTGGTTGATCTTCTTCCGGCCCGCCTCGCCTTCCTTCTTCAGCGCTTCCAGCTTCGGGCTGACGGCGGTCAGCAGCTGCATGATGATCGCCGCCGAGATGTAGGGCATGATGTTGAGAGCAAAGATGCTCATCCGGCTGAGCGCGCCGCCCGCGAACATGTCGAACAGGCCGAGCACGCCGCCCTGCTGCTGGGCGAACAGTTCCGCCAGGATCGAGGCGTCGACGCCCGGGATCGGGATATAGGTGCCGAAGCGGTAAACGATCAGCGCGCCGAGCGTGAACCAGATGCGTTTCTTGAGTTCCGTCGCCTTGGCGAAGGCGCCGAAATTCACATTGGCTGCGAGACGCTCGGCGGCGGAAGCCATGGCAGCCGGCTATCCTTCCGCCGGCGCCGCGCTCAGCACGGTCACACTGCCGCCCGCGGCCTCGACCGCCGCAACCGCCGCCTTCGAGGCGCCGGCCACCCGGATGTCGAGCCCCGCCTTGAGCTCACCGCCCGCGAGCAGCCTGACGCCGTCCCGCGCCCGGCGCACCACGCCCGAAGCGACGAGCGCGGCCGCATCGACCGGCTCGGCCGGATCGAGCTTGCCGGCGTCCACTGCAAGCTGGAGACGGCCGAGATTGACCGCCTGGTAGCGGGCGCGAAACCGGTGGTTGTTGAAACCCCGCTTCGGCAGCCGGCGGTAGAGCGGCATCTGCCCGCCCTCGAACCCGCCGAGGGCCACGCCGCTGCGCGATTTCTGGCCCTTTACGCCGCGTCCGGAGGTCTTGCCCTTGCCGGAACCAATGCCGCGCCCGACCCGCTTGGCCGTCCTGCGCGCGCCCGGATTGTCCGAGAGTTCGTTCAGCTTCATCGCGTCTTCGTCCTCGCTCGCTCCTGAAATCGGAGGCGGACAGCCCTTATTCAACCTCTTCCACGCGCACCATGTGCCGCACCTTGGCGATCATGCCCCTCACGGCCGGGGTGTCCTCCAGGATGCGCGACCGGTTCATCTTGTTCAGCCCGAGGCCGATCAGCGTCTCGCGCTGCACCTTGGGCCGCCGGATCGGCGAGCCGGTCTGCGTGACCTTCACGCGCTTTGCGGCCCCCTCATTCATTGGCCGCAGCCTCGGCGGTCGCCTCCGCCTCCGCGGACTCGCCGGCCGGCGTGCGCGGCCCGAACAGGTCCGACGGCCGTTTGCCCCGCCTCTGCGCCACCATGCGCGGGCTGGCCGTGCGGGAAAGCGCCTCGAAGGTGGCCTTGACCATATTGTGCGGGTTGGAGGAACCGAGCGACTTGGCGACCACATCCTGAATGCCGAGCGCCTCGAAAACCGCGCGCATCGGCCCGCCGGCAATGACGCCGGTGCCCTGCGGCGCCGCGCGAAGAACCACCCGGCCCGCGCCGAAACGCCCGTCCACATCGTGATGGAGGGTGCGCCCGTCCTTCAGCGGCACCCGGCGCATCGTGCGCTTGGCGCGCTCGGTCGCCTTGCGGATGGCTTCCGGCACCTCGCGCGCCTTGCCGGCTCCGACGCCCGCCCGCCCCTGGCCGTCGCCCGCCACGACGAGCGCCGAGAAGCCGAACCGCCGGCCTCCCTTCACCACCTTGGCGACGCGGTTGATCGAGACGAGCTTCTCGATGAACTCGCTCTCTTCGCGGTCCCGCCCGCGGTCCGGTCTCGGTCCCCGTGCCATATGCTGCCCCGCCTTCCTTCTCAGCTCCTGCCCGAGCCTCCCGTCAGAACGAGAGGCCGCCCTCGCGGGCCGCGTCGGCAAGCGCCTTGACCCGTCCATGATACCTGTAGCCGCCGCGGTCGAAGACCACGTCCGTCACGCCCGCCGCCACCGCGCGCTCGGCCAGCCTTGCGCCCACCGCCTGCGCCGCCTGCTTGTTGCCCGCGCCCTCGCGCAGGTCTTTCTCCAGCGAAGAGGCTGCAACCAGCGTCCTGCCCTGTCGGTCGTCCACGATCTGCGCATAGATATAGCGGTTGGAACGGAACACCGACAGGCGCGGGCGCCCGCCGCCGGCCTTTCTCAGGCCGTAGCGCACACGCCGTCTGCGCCGCTCGAAGAGTTCCCGTGTCGTCAGCATCGCCCGCCTCTACTTCTTCTTGCCTTCCTTGCGGAAGACATATTCGCCCTCATACCTCACACCCTTGCCCTTGTACGGCTCGGGCTTGCGCCAGGCGCGGATCTCGGCCGCGACCTGGCCGACGCGCTGCCGGTCGGCGCCGCTGACGGCAATCGTCGTCGGACGCTCGCAGACGATGTCGATACCCTCCGGAATTGGATATTCGACCGGATGGCTGTAGCCGAGCGACAGCACCAGGACCCGGCCCCTCACCTCGGCGCGGTACCCGACCCCGGAGATCTCCAGATTGCGGGTGAAGCCCTGGCTCACGCCCGTCACGATGTTCTGCGCGAGCGAGCGGGTCGTGCCCCACATGGCGCGGGCCTGCTTGGACTCGTCGCGCGGCCGCACCGTAATCAGCCCGTCCGCGAGTTCGACTTCGACGAACTTCTCGGAAACCGGGAAACTGAGTTCGCCGAGCCGGCCCCTGGCGCTCAGCACGGCGCCTTCGTAGCGGACCTCGGCCCCGTCCGGGATTGCGACGGGATTCTTTCCAACGCGGGACATCAGAACACCTGACAGAGCACTTCGCCGCCGACATTGAAGGACCGCGCCTCGTGGTCCGACATCACGCCGCGCGGCGTCGACAGGATCTGGATGCCAAGCCCGTTATTGTAGGGCTTGAGGTCCTTGATCCGGGAATAGACCCGCCGGCCCGGCTTCGAAACCCGCTGGATGGAGCGGATCACCGGCTGGCCTTCGTAGTATTTCAGCTCGATGCGCAACTCTCCGGCCGGCCCCTCATGGCTTTCTTCATAGCTGCGGATATAGCCCTCGCGCGCCAGCACTTGCAGCACGTTCATGCGCAGCTTGGACTTCGGCGACACGACATGCGGCTTGCCGGCCCGCTGGCCGTTGCGGATGCGGGTGAGCATATCGCCGAGAGGATCGCTCATCGTCATTGGATGGCCGCCTCCTTTCCTACCAGCTCGCCTTGACGACGCCGGGCACCTGCCCCCGCGACGCCAATTCGCGAAGCGCGATCCGCGACAGGCGGAACTTGCGGTAATAGCCCCGCGGCCGCCCGGATACCTCGCAACGGTTGCGCAACCGCACCTTGGCGCCGTTGCGCGGCAGGGCCGCGAGCTTCAGCGACGCGGCGAAGCGCTCATCCGGCGCGCGCGACGCGTCGCGCATCTCGGCCCGCAAAGCCGCGCGCCTCTTCGCATACTGCGCCACGATCCGGCGGCGTTTCCGTTCCCGCTCCACCATGCTGACCTTGGCCATGGGCGTTCCTGTCCTCCCTTGCGCCTAGCGCTCGAACGGCATGTTGAGGCCGCCGAGCAGGGCCCGCGCTTCCTCGTTCGTGCGAGCCGTGGTGCAGATGACGATGTTCATGCCTCGAATTGCATCGACCCTGTCATATGAGATCTCGGGGAAGATGATCTGCTCCCGGATCCCGAGCGAATAGTTGCCGCGTCCGTCGAAAGCCCTAGAGGACACGCCGCGGAAATCGCGCACGCGCGGCAGCGCGATGGTCGTCAGGCGGTCGAAGAACTCCCACATCCGCGTCCGGCGCAGCGTGACCTTGCAGCCGATCGTCATCCCCTCGCGCAGCTTGAAGCCGGCGATCGATTTCCGGGCCTTGGTCACCACCGGCCTCTGGCCGGAGATGGCCGTGAGGTCCGCGACCGCGGCCTCGATCTTCTTGCTGTCGCCCACGGCTTCGCCGACGCCCATGTTCAGCACGATCTTCTCGAGCGCCGGCACCTGCATGGGGTTCGTGTAGCCGAACTGCTCGATCAGCGCCGGGCGCACTGTCTCGCGGTATATGTCCTGGAGACGAGGCATGTCGCGTCTCCTCCTAGCGGTCGATAACCGTGCCGGAGCCGCGCGCGAAGCGGACCTTGCGGCCGTCTTCCAACTTGCGGAACCCGACACGGGTCGGCTTGTCGGTTTCGGGGTCGATATGGGCGAGATTGGAGAGATGGACCGTCGCCTCGATCTCCTCGACGCCGCCCGAACCCTGCGCGCTGTCGCGGCGGTGCTTGGTGACCATGTTGACGCCCTGCACCACCGCGCGCTCCTTGTCCGGCAGCACGCGCAGCACTTCCCCGCGCTTGCCCCGGTCGCGGCCGGTAAGCACCGCTACCCGGTCGCCCTTGCGAATACGCGCCGCCATCACAGCACCTCCGGGGCGAGCGAGATGATCTTCATGAACCGCTTGGCGCGCAGCTCGCGCGTCACCGGGCCGAAAATGCGCGTGCCGACCGGCTCGTTCTGCGGGCTCAGAATCACCGCGGCATTGCGGTCGAAGCGGATCGCCGTGCCATCGGGCCGCGTCACTTCCTTCTTGGTGCGCACCACCACGGCGCGGCGGATTTCGCCCTTGCGCACGCGGCCGCGCGGGATCGCCTCCTTCACGGAGACGACGATGATGTCGCCCACCGACGCCGTCCGCCGGCCGGTGCCCCCGAGCACCCGGATGCACTGCACCCGGCGGGCCCCGGAGTTGTCGGCGACGTCGAGACTGGTCTCGACCTGGATCATGCCCCGGCCTCCCCGGACGCCCGCT
This sequence comes from Alphaproteobacteria bacterium, assembly GCA_022827685.1. Classification (GTDB taxonomy): domain Bacteria; phylum Pseudomonadota; class Alphaproteobacteria; order Bin95; family Bin95; genus Bin95. The sequence goes on along the minus strand of JAJEIH010000008.1, from coordinate 5,336 downwards.
CCTCACCCACGCGGCCGAGCGCCATCCAGCGCTTGCGCCTCGAGATCGGGCGGTGCTCCTCGATCCGCACGGTATCGCCCTCGCGATACAGGTTCTCCTCGTCATGCGCGGCGAACTTCTTCGAGCGCGTGATGAACTTCTTGTAGAGCGGGTGGCGCACGCGGCGGTCGACGCGGACGATGATCGTCTTGTCCATCTTGTCGCTGACCACGACGCCCTGAAGGATTCGTTTCGGCATGGCGGTGTCGTCCTCAGGCCCCGGCCGCCGCGCGGCTCTTCTCGCCGAGGATCGTCTTGATCCTGGCGATGTCCCGGCGCACCTTGCGTATCTCGGCGGTGTTTTCGAGCTGGCCCGACGCTCTCTGGAAGCGCAGGTTGAAGGCCGCCTTCTGGAGGTCCTCCAGAAGCTCCGACAGCTCGTCTGCGGTGCGTGCGCGCACATCGATCGCTTTCATGGCCTCAGATCCCGTCGCGGACGACCACGCGGGTCGGAATCGGCAGCTTCGCGGAGGCAAGCGCGAAGGCGTCGCGGGCTACGGTCTCGGGCACGCCGTCGAGCTCAAACATGATCCGTCCGGGCTTGACCTTCGCCACCCAGTATTCGGGCGAGCCCTTGCCCTTGCCCATGCGCACCTCGGCCGGCTTGGTCGAGACCGGCACATCCGGAAAGATGCGGATCCACACCTTGCCCGCGCGGCGCATCCGGCGGGTGATCGTGCGCCGCGCGGCCTCGATCTGCCGGGCGGTAATCCTGGCCGGCGCTGCGGCCTTCAGCCCGTAGCTGCCAAACGTCAGCGCCGTGCCGCCCTTCGCCATGCCGTGGATGCGCCCCTTCTGCCGCTTGCGGTATTTCGTGCGCCTCGGTTGCAGCATAGCCCCGCCTCCTCAGCGGCCCATCGCGGCGCGTTCTTCGGCGAGCCGCTTGTCCTGCGCCATCGGGTCGTGCGCCATGATCTCGCCCTTGAACACCCAGACCTTCACCCCGCAGGAGCCGTAGGTCGTGTTCGCGGTCGCTTCGCCATAGTCGATATCGGCCCGGAGCGTGTGCAGCGGCACCCGGCCCTCGCGATACCATTCGGTGCGCGCGATCTCGGCGCCGCCGAGCCGCCCGCCCACATTGATGCGGATGCCGAGCGCGCCGAGGCGCATCGCCGACTGCACCGCCCGCTTCATCGCGCGCCGGAACGCGACGCGGCGCTCAAGCTGCTGGGCGATATTGTCGGCCACCAGCCGCGCGTCGATCTCGGGCTTGCGGATCTCGACGATGTTGAGATTGACATCGCTGTTGGTCATCTGCCCGAGCGCGGTGCGCAGCCGCTCGATATCGGCGCCCTTCTTGCCGATCACCACGCCCGGCCGGGCGGTGTGGATGGTGACGCGCGCCTTCTTCGCCGGGCGCTCGATGACGATCTTGGAGAGGCCGGCATTCTGGAGCCGCTTCTCCAGGAAGTCGCGGATCCTGAGGTCCTCATGAAGCAGGTCGCCATAGTCGCGGTCGGCATACCAGCGCGAGTTCCAGGTCCGGTTGATGCCGAGCCGGAGCCCGATCGGGTTGACTTTATGGCCCATCACACACGCTCCTCGACCGCATCCTCGCCGGCGGCGACGAGCGCTTCGCCTTCGTCGTCCAGGACGAAAAGGTCGTCCTCGTCCGGCAGTTCCCGCACCACGACGCGGAGATTGCTGAACGGCTTCTCCAGCCGCCCGACCCGGCCCCTGGCGCGGGGCCGCATCCGCTTCATCACGATCGTCCGCCCGACCGTCGCCTCGGCCACCACCAGCCTGTCGATATCGAGCTCGTGGTTGTTCTCCGCATTCGCGACAGCGGACTGGACGGCCTTGCGCACATCCTCCGCCACGCGCTTCTTCGAGAAGGCGAGCGTATCGAGCGCCGCCTCGACGCTCAGGCCGCGAATGCTCTCGGCGACCAGGTTCAGCTTGCGCGGGCTCGTGCGGATATATTTCACGTAAGCCAGCGCCTCGTTCTCGGCCAGGCGGGGTTCTGCCTTCGGTTTGCCCATCGCCTCAGCCCCGCCTCGCCTTCTTGTCCGCCGCATGCCCGTAGAAGGTGCGGGTGGGCGCGAACTCGCCGAACTTGTGTCCGACCATGTCCTCGGTCACCAGCACCGGCAGGAATTTCTGCCCGTTATGGACGCCGAAGGTGAGCCCGACGAATTGCGGCAGGATCGTGGACCGCCTCGACCATGTGCGGATCACCTCCTTGCGGCCCGACCCGCGCACCGCCTCGGCTTTCCTGAGCAGATAGCCGTCCACGAAGGGGCCTTTCCAAACCGAACGCGACATGGCTCTAGCCTCTCGTCTTGGCGCGGTGCCGGCTGCGCAGGATCATCTTGTCGGACGCCTTCTTCTTCCTCGTCCGCCGGCCCTTGGTCGGCTTGCCCCAGGGCGTCACGGGATGGCGCCCGCCCGAGGTCCTGCCCTCGCCGCCGCCATGGGGATGGTCCACGGGGTTCATCACCACGCCGCGCACATGCGGGCGCCGGCCGAGCCAGCGGTTGCGCCCCGCCTTGGCGAGCGTCTGGTTGCCGTGGTCCGAGTTCGAGACCGCGCCGATGGACGCCATGCACTCATGCGGCACCATGCGGGTTTCGCCGGACTTGAAACGCAGCCGCGCCATGCCGGCATCGCGCCCGACAAGCTGCACATAGGTCCCGGCGGCGCGCGCGACCTGTCCGCCCTTGCCCGGCTTCAGCTCGACATTGTGGACGATGGTGCCGATCGGAATCCGGCGCAGCGGCATGGCGTTGCCGGGCTTCACATCCACCTCCCGGCCCGCGACCACCGTGTCGCCCGGCTGGAGGCGCTGCGGCGCCAGGATGTAGGACAGCTCGCCGTCCTCATATCGGATGAGCGCGATGAAGGCCGTGCGGTTGGGGTCGTATTCCAGCCGCTCCACCACCGCCGGCTGTTCCCATTTGCGCCGCCTGAAGTCGATCCGGCGGTATTTGCGCTTGTGGCCGCCGCCGCGCCAGAAGACGGTCGTGCGCCCCTGGTTGTTGCGCCCGCCCGTGCCGGTGAGCCCCTCGGTCAGCGCCTTGACCGGCTTGCCCTTGTGCAGCCCGCTGCGGTCCACCAGCACCAGCCCGCGGCGGCCCGGCGAAGTCGGCTTGTAATGCTTGAGCGCCATCGCCTCAGATCCCCGTGGTCACATCGACCGAGTGACCCTCTTCGAGCGTCACGACCGCCTTCTTCCAGTCCGGACGCCTGCCCGCTATCCCCCGGAACCGCTTGGTCTTGCCCTTGACCCTCATCGTGTTGACCTTCTTCACCTTCACCGAGAACAGGCCCTCGACGGCCTGGAGGATTTCCGGCTTGGTGGCGTCCGTCGCCACACGGAAGGTGATCTGGTTGTGCTCGCCGATCAGGGTCGATTTCTCGGTGACGACCGGCGCCCTGATAACGGCGAGCATGCGCTCGCGTCCGATCCGGGGCGGAGGGCGTCTGATGGCGCGCGCGCGGCTCATGACAGGCGCTCCTCAAGATGAGCGGCCGCCTCGCGCGTCAGCACCAGCACGTCGCGCCGCAGAATGTCATAGACATTGGCGCCCACGCGCGGCAGCACGTCGATCCCGACGATATTGGCCGCGGCCCGGCGGAAATTCTCGTCCACCGTCTCGCCGCCCACGATCAGCGCCGAATCGAGTTCCATCCCCCGGAGCCGGTTCGCCAGGTCGCGCGTGCGACCGCTTTCCAGCGCAAGGTCCTCGACCACGATCAGCTTCCCGGCCTGCGTCTTGGACGCCAGCGCCGCGCGCAGTCCCGCGGCCCGGACCTTCTTCGGCAGCTTGTGGGCGTGGTCGCGGACCCGGGGCCCGTGAACGACGCCGCCGCCGCGGAAGATATTCGCCGTTGCCGCGCCGTGGCGGGCCCGGCCCGTGCCCTTCTGCCGGTAGATCTTGGACTTGACGCGCGCGATCTCGCTGCGTTCCTTGACCTTGTGGTTGCCGCCGCGCTTCTTCGCGCGCTGCCAGTTCACCACGCGGGCCAGCAGGTCGCGGCGCACCTCGCCGCCGAACACGCCGTCGGCAAGCTCGATGCTGCCGGTTTCGCGGTTGTCCCAATCCCTGACCGGGAGTTGCATCTTCCTACTCCCCGCTCTCGCCGGCCGGCGCTTCGGCTTCCGCTTCTTCCGGCGCCTTGAGGCCGGCCGGGAACGGCGCGTCCTCGGGCAGCCTGCGCTTGCGCGCGTCGGACACCAGCACCCAGCCGCCCTTCGCGCCCGGCACCGCGCCCTTCACCATGATGAGGCCGCGCTCGACGTCGGTATCGACCACTTCCAGGTTCTGCACCGTGGCCCGCGCATCGCCCATATGGCCGGCCATCTTCTTGCCTTTCCAGACCTTGCCCGGATTCTGGCTGTTGCCGGTGGAGCCGTGCGAGCGGTGTGAAATGGAGACGCCGTGCGACGCGCGGAGGCCGCGGAAATTGTGCCGCTTCATCGCCCCGGCGAAGCCCTTGCCGATGCTCGTGCCCGAGACATCGACATGCTGGCCCTTGACGAAATGGTCGGCGGAGAGCTCCGCGCCCACCTCGACCAGCGCGTCTTCCGAAACCCGGAACTCGGCGAGGCGCCTCGCCGGTTCGACCTTCGCCTTGGCGAAATGGCCGCGCATCGGGCGGGTGACCCGCTTGGTCCGCGCCATGCCGGCGCCGAGCTGCAGCGCCGTATAGCCGTCCGGCTCCTCGCGGCGCTGCGCGACCACGCGGCAGCGGTCGAGCGACAGCACCGTGACCGGCACATGCGCGCCCGTTTCCGCAAACATGCGCATCATGCCGAGCTTGCGGGCAATGACGCCGGTTCGCATCGACCCCGAGCCTCCCTCAGACCTTGATCTCGACATCGACGCCGGCCGCGAGATCGAGCTTCATCAGCGCGTCCACGGTCTGCGGCGTCGGATCGACGATATCGAGCACCCGGCGATGGGTGCGCATCTCGAACTGCTCGCGGCTCTTCTTGTCGATATGAGGGCCGCGCAGCACGGTGTAGCGCTGGATGCGCACGGGCAGCGGAATCGGCCCGCGCACCTGGGCGCCGGTGCGTTTCGCCGTGCTCACGATCTCGCCGGTGGACTGGTCGAGAACCCGGTGGTCGAACGCCTTCAGGCGTATGCGGATATTCTGGTGATCCATGGCACTCGGTCTCTCGTTCCGGCGTCCCGGCGGCTGGGCGGCGTTCAGTCGTCGATGGAGGCGACGACGCCGGCGCCGACGGTGCGTCCGCCCTCGCGGATCGCAAACCGCAACCCCTCGTCCATCGCTATCGGCGCAATCAGGTTCACACCCATCGAGATGTTGTCACCCGGAAGAACCATCTC
>JAJEIH010000156.1 GCA_022827685.1 Alphaproteobacteria bacterium | reverse complement strand
GAGGAATGTGCGTTGTGGGGTTTTTGGTTGTGGCGGGGTTGTCCTGAGGGGCACGGGAATGGCCTGTCCGACGCGGTGGGACGCCAAGCAGCGGTCGATTTCTCGCGGTCTTGGAACGTTACGGGAACATTATCGGGCGATCGGGCGCGGGGTTCGGCATGCCGGCATCCGGCCCTTCCGGTCGGCGCTTTCGGGAGGCGGACACACGGTCAGCCGGTGTATGGGTCATGCACCGCGCCGACCAGGGAGCGCATGCGCTCGGCGCGGCCGGCGCGCGCCTGGCCGAGCGCCATGGCCATCATCACCGCCAGCGCCAGTCCGACGCGGGTTTTCATCTTCGCGAGGCCGCGGATGAAGTGGGTCTCGAAGTTGAAGCTCCGGTCGAGGCGGGCGTTGATCCGTTCCATCGCGGAGCGCCGGTTGTAGCCGCGCCGCCAGGACGGGCTGCCCCACGGCGTCGGGGTGAAGATGCGCCGGTCGTGCCTGTCGAGGTCGATGCGCACGATGCGGCCATACGCTCCGGGCTTGACCCGGCCCGCCCGGTGGCAGGCCTCGCGTCCCTTGCAGTGGAGGTCGAAGGCGGCCGCCGGGCAGCGGTACTTGATGGTGCCGCTGGGCCCGCGGCCGGCCTCGAACCCCTGGAACGCCATCGCGCGGATCTCGCCGGTCGCGGGGCAGACGCAGGACACCCGGCCGCGCTCGTCATGGACGATGACATCGGCGCGCTCGGGGAACAGCGCCCGGGTGATCGGCTGCTCCGGGTCGCGCCCGGCCTCCTCCTTCTCGACGCGCCACATGAGCCGCGTGTCGATCAGCGGGCGGATAGTCCACTCGTCCCACAGCTGGCGCTTCTGCGCGGCGTTGTCGAGGCCGCGGTCGGCGCTGAAGTCGGCGCAGCGCCCGGCGAGGCGCGGCATCTCCGAGAACAGCTCCTCCAGCATCCCGGGCAGCACCCTGGGCTCGGAGGCCGATGCCCGCGTCACCGCGAAGGCCACCGGGACCTCGTGACGGGTGTCGGCGATCAGATGAAGGCGATAGCCGAACCACGACGTCACCGTCTTCCACAGCGCGCCGGTCTTCGTGTTCACCCCGCCCGTCTCGTGCCGGCCCCAGTCGGCGTCGGGGTCCGACGCGCCGTCCCTGCCCTTGCCGATCCGGCCCGTCGAGTGGCTTGCGATCGCCTTGCCGTCGTAGCCGAGATGGCGGCCGAAGTCGGGCACCTCCTCGAACAGCGCGGCGCGCAGGCTCGCGATCATGGCCGACACCGCGCCGCGCTCGCCCTCGAGCCGCGCGACGCTGCCCAGAAAGCGCGAGAAGTTCCAGTGGCCCGGCACCGTCGAGCGGACCCGCGCCGGACGCGTCACCGCCCTCGGCGCCCCACCGCCCCAGCGAAGCTCCGTCACCGGCGCGCCCTGAAACGGCAGCGGGTCGAACCCGCATATCTCCAGAAGCGCCGGGTTGCGGCCCAGCTCGCGCAGCAGCGACTGCACCGAGGCGTGCTGGAAAACGACGCCTGCAATCAGCGCGCGCCACATCGCCCGCACCGGGTAGTCGTTGCGGCCCCGGCCGCGCGCGGCCTCCAGCGCCGCCACGATCTCCCCGTCGGGAAGCACCTCGAGCACCAGCCGCAGACGCGCAAGGTCCGGAAGACCTTCGACATCGCGCCACGAAAAGGGTAGCTTCTCCGCCGTCGCCATCATGTTCTCCCGACCAGGGTGGTGGTGGGACAAGGGCCCAAGGCCCGATGGCGACACCTTCTATCCGATCCGCGCGCTCTCACGCGCCGTGCCGATTCGCGGCGGAACGCGCGATGCCGCAGGGCGTGGGGTGGAAATCGCCGAACCGCTCTCCCGGCCGACCCCCAAACCGCGGAAATCAACGACCCCGACGGGGTAAGAAAAATCTCAGGTCGGCCGGAACCCTTGGCCAACAAGGGATTCGCCGCAGCGCACACGCCTCGACCGCGCATACCTCGGCAGACTGTCAGCCCACATGGCCAGGGCTTTGCCTTTACCTATGGGCGGTGAACCCACCGTTGGTCCCCGGCCGTAGCCGCGAAATTCATCCGAAATGGCCGAAGACGGCAGAGAGAAATGCCTCGCGGCGATCCATGGCTACGGAATGGCTGCAGTCGTGCAGCAGGAGTACGTCGGCGCGAGGCAGCTTTGGCTGTAGCGCGATGGAGCCGGTCTCGGCCGGAACCGGGTCGTCTTGAGTGCCGTGCAGCATCAACACCGGCGCCGATACGCGGGCAAGGATCTCGTCCTCGAGTGTCGCCGCCGCGATGTAGGTTTCGAACGGCTGGTCGAACATGGCGTTGAAGTAGCGCTGATATTCCTCCGATTCGATAACCTGCATCCGAAAATCGAGATAGGCGTCGGTGATCAGACTATGATCGGCGATCAAGGATTTCGCGGCCATACGCATCTCCTCGCGGGACGAGGGGCATCGCCAGACATGCTCCAAGGCCGGGTTGACCGGCATGGGCGCGCCGATCGTGCCGGTCGTCAGCACAGCGTCCACGCGGCTATCGAGGGACGCCACCTTCAGCGCCAACGCACCGGCCAGCGAATGGCCAATCAGGCCGACGGCACGCTCGCCCAGGTAGTCGATCGCCGCGGCGATCTGCCGGACCCACAGATCGAAGTCGAAATAGGGTGTCGACGTCTTGCGGTCGGACAGGCCGAAGCCGATCAGATCGATCGCCAGAACGCGGTAGCGTTCGGCGAGGTCGTCCAGTACCAGGCGCCAATTGCCGATCGACGACGCGCCGGGCCCCGAACCGTGCACGACCAGAACGGCGCGCCCCTCTCCGCCTTCGTAACCGTTGGCGTTCAACCCTTCGAACGGAAAGGAAATGCGGCGCAGCTTGGCGAAGGGCGTCGTCCCGTCGGTCATAGCGGTATCGCGATGTTGTTGAGGACGCCAAAGGTGTCGAGCACGACGTCCCGGCTGCGGAACTTCACGCCGCGCTCGGTTCGGGTGACGATGTCTTCGTAGGCGCCGACGGCGAAGGTCCTGGTCACGCCCGCCTCCGTGCTCTGAAAGATCGAGAAGCTGCTGGTCACGGCGACGTCGCCGTCGGCGCGGAGCCGCAGGCGCGGCGGAGAGGTCACGTGCCGGGTATAGACGAACTCATAGGTCAACGCGTCGCGCAACGTCGTTACCCGATCGCGCATCATGCCCTGGCTGTAGTAATAGACGAGAGGCGCGGTCAGCCCGCGCTCGATGTTTTCGCGGCTCAGCACCCGGTAGACGCCATCGGCGACAAACAGATCCGGCCACCGTTCGAGGTCGTCCCGGTCGATCAGCGACGTGTAGTCATCCAACAGGTCGTTGATGTCCAGCACCAGGTTCGCATCCGCCCGCGCCGACGGGCCGCTGGCTTCCGATTTCGTCACCGGCGGTCGTCCCCATCGATCGCCATGGCTTCGGCGTAGCGTTTCCAGAATGCCCGCACGGCAACCTCGGTGGAAATGTTGTCGGCGTCTTCCAACGCGCCGCGGCCGCCCATCTCGACGAAGGAGGAGTCGTGCGGCCGGCTGGCAATGCCGATCTGGACCATCCGACCGGCTTCACCGTCCTCGAGCGAGATGTAACCGGCCGGGCCGATGAAGTTCGATTGACGCAGCTTGCCCTCGATCGCCTCGTCGTCGTCGTCCTCGAAGGCGAGGTAGGTCCAGAAAAGCTCGAATTCGTCCTTTCCCTTGGGCCGGATGGCGCGGGTCTGGAAAGTGTTCGCCACCTGCCCCAGCATCAGATTGGGGAAGATGGACATGATCACGTTGGTAACGCGGTCGTCGTAATCCGGCTCCACCTGGAGAAACGAAGGATCGTCCAGCCGGTAGTCTTCGCGATACTGTTCCGTGCCGGCATAGGCTGCGCGGACCTGGACCTTGTCCTCGTCGTTGTCCGCCAGGTGCGTGAAGCTGTGCCCCCGCTCGACATCCAGGGCGACGCGCGCCGTCATGGTCGGGCGAGCGATCCCGAAGGTGGCGTGAAACAGGTGGAGAAGCGCTCCGTGATGGTCCTTCAGATTCTCGAGGTAGAGCTTCCAGTTGGCGGGAATGCGCTGACGGTAGTAGCCGAGGACTCGCGGTTTCCGATCGAAGATTCGGTCGATCTGCGGGCGCATCCTGGGGCCGAGATAGTCATGCAAGGAGCCGATGGTCGGTGAGAATGTCCCGAATACCAGCCCTTTGTATTCCTCGACCCGGAGCGCCTTCAGACCGTGAGCCGTCTTGTCGAAATCTTCGGGCATTCCGCCCTTGCCCTTGACGCCCCTGAGCAGCGGCAGACCGAGCAGTTCGCCCCTCGCACCGAAACACCATTGATGATACGGGCAGGTGTGCGACATTGCGTTGCCGCGTATCCGCCTGACCACCTGGGCACCGCGATGGGAGCAGCTGTTGACGAACGCCGCGAGACGCCCTTCCTCGTCCCGGCTCAGGACCACCTCGGTGCGGCCGACATAGGCGACGATGTAATCGCCCGGCCCGGGAACCTCGATCGCCATGCCGAGATAGCACCAGACCCGGTCGAACACCCGCTCCTGCTCGAGCTGCTCGATGTCTTCGTCCATGAAGACCCGGAAGGGCACACGGGTAAAATCGGACGCCGGCCACTCGGGTGTCTGGCGGGTGTTCATGTTCGCCTCCGATCGTTCGCGAGAGGAAACCTGCCATAGCGCCTGAATCGGGAATCCCTCATCGATCCTGGCGGGCGGGCATGAAGTCGACATAGGCCATGCCGCAAATCCAGTCGGGTACGGCCTCGTAGGCGACGATCTGCGCCGGAGCGCCGTCCATTGCACCCATGAGCGCGAGCCAATTGATGATTTCATGGGCGCCGTGGCCGCCTTCGCGTTCGACCTGTTCGAAGCTGAGGGCGGCAACATAGGTTTCGTCGCCGCGCTCCAGCGCTGCCAGAAACGCCCGGTCCCACCCGTCGTTGACGAGCGGGTGTTCGGCGTTGGCCGGCCACCGGTTCTCCCGCGCCATGCGAATCTCGTACTCGGCCAGATCCGAGTAGAGCCCGGGATCGTCGGCGAGATAAGGGCGGCCTTCCGTCTGGAACCGCTTCATCCGGGTCTGGAGAAAGACATCGTCCGGGTTGCTCGAGTCGGTCCAGAAAGGCGGCCAGTGCGACAGCCCTCCCGTCGCCAGGAAGGCGACGCGAAGATCGGAACGAAGGCCGTGGACGGCCGTTCTCAGGGCGCGCCCGAACGCGACCGCGCGCGTATACGGCATGAGCGGCGGGGAGAAGACGTTGAAATAGACCGGGATGACCGGAAGGGGGTCTCCGAGATCCATGATCTTCCATGGCACAAGGAGATTGTTGCCGTATTCGATCGCACCCATCCGGGTGACATCGAATCCCTGGGCAACGCAGGACCGCAACAGCTCCTCGGCAACATCCGGTGCGCCGGGAAATACCTCCTGCCGGTCGAGATGAAGCGCCTCGAGCCAGAACTCGGCGGGGCCGACGTGATGGTCGGCAACCCCGATGGCCAAGGTCGGCATCAGGTTGCGAAAGTGGTTCTCGAAATGATCGTCCAGCAGCGCGACGACGACGTCCGGCCGTGCGTCGGCCATACGGCGTCCCAGATGGGCCGCGGCCCGTCCGACCCGCCGTCTGACATCGTCGGGCGGTGCATCCGGCCACCCCAAGGCGCCGGGCGCGTGAGAAATTCCAATTCCCGAGACGATCTTGGCCATATCGGCGTGCCTTCCTCCAGCTGGGCAGTCGGGCCGTCCGTGATGCCCCGGGGCGGCGATCCGGCTTAACCCGGTACCGAATCCTGATAGGTCTCCGGCGCAAACAATTCATCCACGTCGCGCTTCCGGCGGGTGAGGCCCTGCTCATGGGCATAGCGGACCAACGCCTCGAGGATGTCGCGGTTCCCGGTCACGCCATAGGGGTAGGGGTCTCCCCTGAACAGTTTGTCGACTTCTTCCATTTCCGCACCCAGCCAGGGGACGGCAACGGCCGCGGCGCCTTGGTACTTCATCCTCTCCAGGCCGATCTCCTTGGCCGTTTCGAACGCCTGCAGCAACGATACGGCGATCCAGCGGTTCGCCTCGTAGATCTCCCGGCGCAGGATCACCAGGTGCATGATCGGAAAGAACCCCGTTCTCTCGTAATACGCGCGCTCGACCTGCCGGTAGTCCGGGAACAGACGGCGGATCCGGTCGCTGCCCCGCAAGAACGCAAGCGGCGGTTCGACGGTCACCAGGGCGCCGAGCGCGCCCGCCTCGAGCATGTCCTCAAGGTTGCCGTCCTCCGGAATCCGCTTGAGCTCGATAGTCTCCGGAAGGTCGATGGGCATCCGCTCGGCGTATTCCGGCGTGCGCAAACCACCCGTCCGCCAGCGAATGTCCTGCGTCGCCACCCCGTAGTCATGCTGCAGAAACGCGCGGATCCAGATCGCCGCGGTCATCTGAAAGTCTAGAATCCCCACTTCCCGGCCGACAAGATCCTGCGGCGTCTCGATACCGGCGGAGGTATTCACGTAGACCTGACCGTGACGGAAGCTTCTCGACGGGAATACCGGGATGGCCACGAACCGTCGGTCGCCCTGGGCCAACATGGCAAAATAGGTCGACGCCGACATCTCCGCGGCGTCAAACTCGGCATGCTGGGCGACGCGCCGAAAGAGGTCGCCTATCCCCGGAACGACGATGTAGTTGAAGCTCACCCCCTCGGGCGCGACCGCACCGCTCCTCAGGGCGGAGGTCCGGTCCAGGTATTCGACGCCGCCATAGGCGATCGGCACGAGGGGGCGCTCCCGGCTTCTTGTCACGTCGAATCCCTCATGCGCCACTTCTGATAGGTGTCCTTGACCCGGATTTTGTCGTCCCGGAAGGTGAGCAAATCGCAGCCATAGCGCTCCACCCTCCGGTTCGTACCCCGTCTCGTTCCGGAAAATCTCCACTCCGAAACGCCGCGATCCGCGGCGACGAAATGCCTCGCGTCGTCCCAACGCGCATCCGGCCAGTCCTGGAGAAACGCGGCCACGCGGCGGCGCACCCGCTCGGCACCCGTGAAACGCTCTCCGAACGGCTCGGCCCCGAAGAAGGAGACGAAGACGCAGTCTTCGGTCATGCAGTCCATGATGGCGTCGACATCGTGCCGGTTGTACCGGCGCGCAAGTTCGTCGAGCAGGGCCAGGCGCGCTGTGTCGTCGGACAAGTCCGCTCCTCCCTTCTTCGGCCGGGATCGGCTCCGCCGTCGTTCGGCGGCCGCATCACGCATGGCCGCGGACGCGGCTCAGCCGCTCGGACAGGTCGCGCAACGGCGCCGAGAGATCGGGACGTTCGGCGCCGTCCGTCACGCGCAGGCTCAGCGCATGCCAGGTGACGCATTGGGTGGCCGAGACGACCGGGATATCGCTGGTCGGCGCATAGGAATCGATCGCGCGGTAGCTGGCCATACCCGTTCCGGTAATGACCACTGCTTCGGCGCTCGCCCTGTCGAGCCGCCCGATGGCCTCGATGACGTCCTCGGGCGTGATCTCATAGATCGAGACCACATCCGGGGGGCGGGCGACATCGACCACGGATAGCCCGCGCCCCTCCCAATAGGCTATCGCCGCCTCGCACAACCAGTCTGGATAGGGCAGGACCAGCGCCACGCGTCGGCATTCGAGAGCCGCGATCGTGCCGGAAACGGTCTCCGCGGCGATGAACGCGCGATCGGCACCGCTCAGCGCGAGGCTGTCCCGCAGACCGCTTTCCCCCTCCGGACCGACGACGTAGGAGACCCCCGTGTGCATCAGGCAGATCGAGTCGAGGGGCATGCCGCCAAACGACCGCGCGACATCCGGTAATGCGGCGACATAGCCTTCGATCCGGCTGTCCAGCCCCTTGCCGGTTTCATGCTCGACCGTCCCCGGCAGGCGTGTCGCGTAGATCGCCGCCCCTCGCGGCGCGAAAGCCGTGACTTCGGGCTCCACCGTGGCGTTCGCCGGCGGCACCACGAGCCCCAGCCTGAAAAGCGAGCCGTACTCGCGCGTCATGGGCGCTGCTCCGAACGCCGGAACTTGGGGATCACCTCCTCGCCGATCAGCGTGATCGACTGCTTGACGAGCTCGGTCGGCATGCCGTCGATACGAACGACGATCTCGTCGCAGCCCATCTCCTCGATCCGGCGGAACCGCTCGACCAGATAGTCCGGCGTGCCGATATTGAGATAGGGCGACTGCTCCATCAGAAAGTCGAGGTCGTCCCGGCGCTCCTTCACCTTTTCGATCCGGCTCATATACGCATAGTCGGGTGAGGTCGGCGCGAGACTGCCGAACATCCAGATGACGAGGTCGACGAATTGCCGGGCAACCTCGCGGCCCTGCCTCAAGGCTTCCTCCTGGGTCTCGGCGCAATGAACAACGGCGGCGAAGAACCCGTCCGAATCGTGGACGTAGTCGCCGACGATCGGCGATGCCTCGCGGATGGCCTCCTTGTAGGTG
>JAJEIH010000075.1 GCA_022827685.1 Alphaproteobacteria bacterium | reverse complement strand
GGCGGCTCGGCGGCTCGGCGGCTCGGCGGCTCGGCGGCTATTGTAGCATCGGGATCAGGCGAGGATGTCAAGCCCCCGCGCGAAAGAATCTCGTTCGCCCGGCCGTTCATTCCCGGTGCCTGCGCGACCGGAACTCCTGTCCCACTCAGTGCAACCCGTACCGTGTCCATGATGGTCATCGTCTCGCCTCCGCACCTGTCGCCGGACGTGCCGCGCACAGCGCACACGCCGGCCGAGCTTCGCCTGTACTTCCAAAGTACCACTAAAACGGGCCTGAAGGAAACGCAAGGCGGCGCGCGCGTCGATCACGACGGCGACGCCCCTGCCTGCGCCCGCCGCAGGTCCGTCATCGGGGACGGCGGCAACGCGGACAGCGACCGGCGCACTGGCCCCGTCACGGCCGACACCGGCACGGGCGGCGACGCCGCCGGCATCATCGGCACGGCAGCCCGCAGCGATGGCGAACCCGGTGCGGGTCCATCTCGCCATCGCGCGCGGCGGACGCGCCGACAGTGCGGAGCGTTGGCGTGTCGGGACCGTTGCTTGCCGCGAGGCCCGGACACGTTCGCAGTTACATGCGCACCGCGGCCTCGATCCCCGTTCAAGCGCCACGGCGGCTTGGCCTCGCGGCAGGCTCCCGCTAGCGTTCCCCGACATCGCGGCTGGACGCCGATTCATATGGACTCGCTGACGCGAGTTGAGAGCTGCACACCTACCGCACCTGGGTGCCCCTGTCCTTCCCTGGCTCCGTTTGGCTACGGCGGGCTACTTCCTGTCCCCCTGTGTCCCCATGTATGCCGCCGAAAACCCCTTGGAAAAGCGCGAGTCCCGTTCGGTGTCACGGCGCATTGCGCGCGCATGGCGTTCCGATAACCCGCTGATATCGTGCGGGAATATGCGCGGCCGGCGCGGTTCCCCAGAGAACCCTGGGCGCTCACGGGGCGATGCGGCCTGTAGGACCGATACACGCGCCGACTTCCCCCGAGTTTCGCGCTTTCCCAAGATAGCCCCGGCCCCTTCCGGCACCCTCAGGACACGCGAGACCGGCCCCGGCACCGCATGGCCGGGTCTGGCGCCCGCTGGCCGATTCCGGAGAAACCGGCGGCCGTGACGGGCGCGCACAGCGACGGATTTTGCCGCCGCGCGGGGCGCTGATTTGGCCGGAAGGAGGGAGGGCGGCTACAGGCCCATGTCGAAGTCGCGCGACTTCTGCTTCGCGCCGGCGGCCTTTTCGAGCTCGGATTCGCGCGAGACTCGCTGCCCGCCATCGCCGCCACGGTCGAGACCGTGGCCCTTGCCACCCGTTTCGATCCCGCTTCGCTCGCGTCCGGCGCTCCGGTCGCGCGATTTTCCGTCGCGGTCGCGACCGGTTTCGCGCGCGGCTGGATGCTCCCGCTCACGTTCGCGGCGGGCTTCGCGGCCCGTTCCGCGATCCAGTTGCCGCTCGCGGTCGTGCCCGTCCTGCCTGTCGCGGGCCACTTCTGCGCCGCGATCCATCGCGCGAGAAGCGCGTGTCACATGATCGCCGCCCTGCTCGCGGTCGCGGTCTTGCCCGAACACGGTCTCGTAAGCCGCCCGTTGCGCGGTCGCATCGAGCGCCGCGAGCCGCTCGCCGGTCGCCCGTTCGAGCCGGTCGGCGAGCCTGTGGGCGTCGTCGGTGACGAGGTGCGCCGCATCCCGCGCGCGGCTGATGGCGACATAGAACGCGCGCTGGTTGACCAGGTTCGGGTTCTCCGCCGGCATCGCCGCGAGGATTCGATCCACCGTCCGGCCCTGGAAGGCATGCACCGTCGCCGCGAAGGCGCGGTCGATATGCCGGAGCTGCGAGTCGTGCTGCCGGAGCGTGGTCAGCGAGCCGTTCTCCAGACGAAAGCGAACCCCGTCCCGACCCACCGCATCGACCGTGGCGGTCTCGCCGTTGGTGAGGCCGGAGGCGGGATCGTTGCGGGTGAAGCGCACCCGGTCGCCCCGGCGAAGCTCCATCGCCTCGCTCCGATAGACCTCGACCCCGCCCTTTGCGGCGGCGATGCGCTCCGGCCGCCACGGCGTCCGGTTGCCCCCGGCGTCCTCCAGACGCACGACGCCCCAGCGCCGGTCGATGGCGGCGACCCGTCGTTCGTCGCCCTTGTCCACCCCGAGCGTCTTGTAGGGGCGGTTGAAGATCACCGTGTCGCCGATGTTGTAGCTGGATGCGCGGGCCATTTGCGCGCGGGTGAGATCGCGCGCAACCAGCTTCTCGCCCGGCCGGGCGGGGCCGGAGATCGCGCCTTCGGCGACCAGCCCGTCGCGGATCGTGGCGTTGATCTGGTCGCGGAGCGCCCGCGTGGACGCGATCACCCCGGTCGCGGCGCGCTGTTCGGGAGGGAGGCCGAGCCATTGGCGCGCGGTCTCCGCCCCGAGCTCGCCGTATTCGACTTGCCGGATATCGTCGCCGAGCTTCGCGAACGCACCCTTCACGTCGCCGGTGAGACTCGCCTTGACCGCCGCCTTGAGCGCGGCATCGCGCTGACGAACGATGTCGTCCATCACCGCCGTGGTCATCCCGGCGGCCTTGAGCTGGGCGAACGGCTTGCCCGCCTCGACCGCGCCGAGCTGCTTCTCGTCGCCCACCAGCACCACGCGGGGAAGCCGGAGCGCCGTCGTAATCCGCAGGAGGTTCTTCATCTGCGCGCTGGAGGCGAGCGAGGACTCGTCCACCACCAGCACCGTCCTGGCGTTGGCGGCGCGGAGCTTGCGCAGGCCCTCCGCCGTGCCCCGACCCTCTGCGATCCCGTCATGGCGCGCGAGGTAGCGTTGCAGGGTCTCCGATCCGATGCCGGATTCGTTCGCCAGCGTCTTCGCCGCCGAGGCAGACGGTGCGAGCCCGATCGTCCGGTAGCCCTGGCTGGCGGCGAGCGCCCGCAGGCGCTTCAGCATGGTGGTCTTCCCCGTGCCGGCATAGCCCTGAACCGCGACGACGCGATCCTTCGACGCGAGGATCGTCTTGACCGCTTCCTTCTGGCCCTCGTTGAGGCGGCCCCGGTGCAGTTTCGTCTCCGCCACCCAGCGGCGCATGACCGTCTTCTCCGCCCCCTGGCCGGCGCGCATCAGCGCGATGGTCTCGGATTCCCGCGCCAGCGCCGCGTCCGTGGTCCAGTGCCGGCCGTGATCGAGCCCGGTCGCGGCATGGAGCGCGCCGTCGCGTTCGAGGGCAGCGATGGCGCGCTCCGCCGCATCGACGGTGACCGCGCCCGGCTCGCGGGCCAGCGTCGCCGCCAGCAGGTCGGCGTGGCCGAACACCGACTGGCGCTCGGCAAGGTGAGAGACCGCCCACGCCGCCGCGTCGCCTGCCGCATAGCCCGGACCGGCGAACAGGTCCGGGCCGATGAGCCCGCGTTCCGCCTTGCGGGCTTGAGCCCGCACCTTGCCGGGAGAAAAGCCGATGGTCTTCGCCTGGCGCTTCCAGCTTCGCTCCAGCGCGCCCCGGTCGATGTCGCGCTTGGCCGCCCGCGTCATCAGCGCCGCCCGCGCCGCCAGATGGGGATTGTCCTTCGACTCCCCCATGCCGCGTTCGGCCATCGCCGCCTCGATCTCCGCCCGGCGCGTCGAGAAGGCGTCGATCGCTTCGCGCGGGACGCCCCCGATCTCGAACCGCCCGTCGCCATGGGTCTTTTCGATGCCGTAGCCGAGGCCCTTCAGCCCCTGCGCCAGTTCCGCCCGGTAGATCGAGCCGATGGCCATCTTGCCCTTGAACAGCCCGTCATCGACCATCGTGCGCCATTTGGCATCTTCGCCCTGGACCATGTTGGCGATGACGCAATGGGTATGGAGCTGGGGATCCAGGTTGCGGGAGGTGTCATGGCGGAAGGTGGCCGCGACCATCTTCTGGTCGCCGGCCCGGACCATCGCGCCGGTCGCGGGATCGCGCATCCGGGTCTCGACGGCGTTCTTCTCGATCCAGCCGAGCGTCGCCGCCACCGCCCGGTCGTGCGCCTCGACGATGCGGTCGTCGCCACCCACCATCGCCATGAGGGAGACCGACTTCGGCGCGCTCAGCGTCACGTCCCGGCCGGGCCGATGGACAATCCCGCCGCCAATCTCCTTGCGTCCGAGCCGGCGGCCGCCCGGAACCTCGCCTTCGAGCACCGACCGGAAGCGCTCGGGATCGACCGGGCCGGAGAGCCCCAGCGCCGCCGCGCCCTTGCCGGCCCAGGCGCTCGCCTCGCGGTGCGCGCCGTCGTCCTTCGCGTAGTAGCCATCGCGCTCGAAATACCCCACGCCCTGCGCCGGCGAGGCGATCTTGCCGATGGACGCTACCATCGCGGCGACCTCGCGAGGGAGGCGGAATGAGCGGATTGCTGCCTGTCCATACAGGCCAGATATGCGCTCGCGAGCCGCAGAACAAGGGGCGAACAGGCGGTCTCATCCTCCTGTCACCGCATGGCCGCGATTGTCCCTCCGAACCGGGATTTTCCGCGCGCTGGAGCTTGCCTCCGGCATGGAGGCATGATAACAGTTTGCTAACCGATGTCCGGAGGCGAACCCATGGTGACGATCAATGTGCGGCGGCTCGACGACGACGTGGTGGACCGCCTCAAGCAACGCGCCGCGCAGAACAACCGCTCGCTGGAGGGCGAAGCGCGCCACATCCTGCAATGCGCGGCCGACGACGACATGGCGGCGAAGCGCGCCAGGTTCCTGGAGGCCTCGCGCCGACTGCGGGAGAAGACCAAGGGCCGCAAGCACACCCCTGCGGAGGTACTGATCCGCGAGGATCGCGACCACGGTCACCGCGACGACTTCTGATGCGCTTCGTCGTCGATGCGAGCGTGGCGGTCAAATGGCTGGTCGCCGAAGAAGACGCGGATATTGCGGACCGACTGGCGGCGAGCGGGCAGGAGCTTCACGCGCCGCGCCTGATGGCTTCCGAGGCTGCCAATGCGCTGTGGCGAAAGGCGCGGACGGGTCAGATCGAGCGCGCCGAAGCCGGCGCCGCCATGGCCTTGCTTACCGACATGCCTGTGCGCTGGCACGACGACGAGACCGTCGGCGCAGACGCGCTCCGTCTGGCGCTGGCCCTCGACCATGCGGTTTACGACTGCGTGTATCTCGCGCTCGCGCATCGTATCGGCGCGACGGTGGTGACGGCGGACCGTCGATTCGTGACGGCCGTTGCGCCGACCGAGCATGGCGAGACCGTGATGACGCTGGCCGACTACGCGGAAACGCGATGATCGTCGCGCCGCGCGAAATTTTTTTCATCGTAGCCAAGCGCGGCCACAGCGTGCCAGAGCGTGCCTGGTGGGGACAAGTCGTTGATTCCCTACAGGAAATTCCCCGATGACCGGTTTGACAAGGCTTGCCCGCAGGTTCAAATCTCCCTTCCAGGGTCACCGAATCCGGGAAGGCGGGAGCGATGCAGCGAGACGGAAACGGCCGCGAGCGGGCGCCAGTTCCCCGCGCAGCCGCGAACGACAATGGCGGGCCGGAAGCCCGGATCGACGCCGCCGTGATGCGGCTCGCCCGGCTTCTCGGGCGCCAGATCGCGCGCGAGCAATTCCGGCAGCAGGAAGCCGCCAACGACAACGCGCCGGACACGGAGGCGCACGACGGATAGGAGACCAGAGACCATGACGCTTCGCTGCGCGCTCTATGCCCGCTATTCGTCCGACCAGCAGCGGCCGGCCTCCATCGAGGACCAGTTCCGGGTCTGCCGCGAGCGCGCGGAGCGCGAGGGGTGGAAGATCGTCGGCACGTACAGGGACTCCGCCATCTCGGGAGACAGCGTGATCCTGCGGCCCGGCGTCCAGGCGCTTCTGGAGGACGCGCGGCGGGGCGCGATCGAGATCGTCGTCGCCGAGGCCCTC
>JAJEIH010000045.1 GCA_022827685.1 Alphaproteobacteria bacterium | reverse complement strand
CCAGCGTCAAGGAACTCGTGAACAAAATCAACGCCTACGTGGAGCGCCACAACGCCAAGGCAAGCCCCTTCGTCTGGGTCGCAACCGCCGAATCGATCCTCGCCAAAATCGAGCGACTTTGTTCAGTTATTTCCGGGACAGCACACTAGAATGCCGCGTCAGCGTATAGTATAGTGACGGCAGAGTAACGGGTAAGAGTTGTCCAACAGCAATTCCCGCTAGGCGGTTTCACAAGGCGGAGGCGGTGCGCATCGTGCCTGATTTGCCCAAGGCCGGATCGCGCGGGGTGGGGATCTCCTCCGGCCGGTGCCGGATCGGTCGTCTGGCCACGCTGCTGCCCTGAAGAGCCCGCTTTCCGCACGTTCCGGCCGCGGCGGCGCGGTCAGGAGGTGTCGAAGGGGACCAGCTCGGTCCGGTGCCCGAACGCGATGGCGCGGTACAGGGTCTCCCAGTCGGGGACAATGAACTCCAGGAACAGGCCGCGCAGCCGTGCCCAGAGGTACTTCGGGCGCCCGGCCCGGTCCCGCGCCGCCCGGAACAGCGCGCAGCAGCGCTGCTGGACCTGGTCGATCAGGAAGGCCAACATTGTCAGGCTGGCGAACACCGTCGCCAGATGCCGTTCGCCGTGGCCGTAGTTGTGCTCAAAGCCGTAGCCTTGGTTCTTCAGGGCGTTGAAGGTCTCGTTCTCGATGCGCCAGCGGGCCCGGCCGGCCCGCATCAGCGATTCCGCGTTCGATTCGTCGATGTCGATGTCCGTGACCCAGGAGAAGCGCCGCACGTCCCCGTTGGGCTTCGTCCCGGTCCATTCCAGGAAGTTCACCTCAAGGCCGCGGTTCGCGTCGTTGAGCGGAACCCCGTTGATGAAGCGGCAGCGGTGCCGCGTCCCGTCGGCGCCCTTCGTCGTGAGCGTGCGGGTCATCGGCGAGGCGTCCGCCGTCTCGAACAGGTCCGCGTGGTCGCCGGGCTTCGCGCCCAGCACGAAGCGCATGTCGAGTTCCTGAAGGAGCCGGATGTGGGGGCCGTTCGACGCCAGGCCGTCCTCGACCACCATCAGCCTCAGGTGCGGGTGCTCGCGCCGCACGTCGCGCAGCAGGCGCTTCGCCGCGTTGCGCTCGCAGTCGTTCTTCGCCGCCCCGTCCGACCGCATGATCGGCTCCGGCGGCAGGGCGAAGACCTCCCGGAGGTCGGGATGCACCAAGGCCGCCCCGAGCATCTGGTGGTAGTAGGTCTTCGTGCCGTCCTTGTGCTCCTTGACGCAGCAGTTGCCGCAATGGACGGACTTCGAGGAGAAGTGGCCGGTGCCGTCCACCGACAGCAGGTAGTGGCCGTCGAGCCAGGCAAACCCGTCAAGCCCCTTGCCGCGCTGCAAAGCCGAGAGCACCGCCTTGAAGGCCCCGCGCAGCTCCGACGGGTCCACCCGGTCGAGCCGCTCGCGCATCGCCGTGTCCGACGGCGCCCGACCGACCCCGTACAGGCTCCTTAGGTTCGACCGGACCCGCCCCGCGCCCCGCGCGTCCCGCTCGAAGCTCAGCAGCGACGGGTACTTCAGGCCGAACATCGCCAGCGCCGACATCAGGCAGTCCGCCAGCGTCAGGCCGCGGCCCGAAACCGGGTCGTCCACGCGCTCGAAGCGGCCGCGCACCAGGCGCAGAAGCCCCGGCGCGCTGAGCGTCCTGCGGAACATCGACTTGGACATGGCTCGTCACCCCGAAGCGCAAAAGTCCGCCGCATCATACTGCTTTCGGGGGAAAAGTCTGCGAAAATCAATTCCGAAACCCGCCGGAAAGCCGCGAAAACAGGGGGTTCCTGTCGGCGGCGGGAATTGCTGGTTGTCCAACGAGAAGTGAGCCTGAACGGGCGGCGGGTTTCCAACGGGAAGTGAGCCTGAAGGGTCGGGATTTGGGATCATCGGAGGATGATCGTGACACTTCAGACCGAGCGGATAGGGACATTGGAGGAGGTTCGGGCCTTTATGGAAGGCAACGAGCCGGTGGACATCAAGCTGGCCGACCGGGCCTCGGCGTACGACTTCATCCGCCGCACGCTGGTTCGGTTCGGCTACCACGCCGAAGGGCGGGCGGCCAAGGGGCTGCTGAGGGCCTACATCGGGAAGGCAACACTGGGTTATCTGAGAATTGCGTGATGAACGATGAGTTACAGGAAAGTGACAGAAGTCCGCTGGTGTTCGAGCAAGAACAGCCCCCCCCCCCCCCAAAAAAAACGCTGGTCGAAGCCGTCATTGCGGGCATTGAGTATTGAGCAGGGCACGGCCAGCGGGGCAATTCAGTTAGGAACTTACGAAGAACCGAATTATCGGCCCGAAAGTTAGTTGACGGGGTCGCCGTGCACAGGCAGAAGGGAATCCACCTCACAAGCCGCACTATGATCAGGCTGTGGGCAACGCCCCGGAGCATGCAAAACGCGGTCGCGCTCCGTCGGAAAGATGGCATTCGATAAGGTCAGCAAGGTTGCCAAGCGGCACACCCCCGGCAGGCCGCGCGACTCGCGTAATCGGCAGGTTCTGCGCAAGTTTCGTCAAGACCTGGAAATGCAAGTCCCGGTTTCCCATCGCCCCAATGAGACGGCGGCGATGGGTGTGTCGCCACAGAGCTCGCAGCGCCTTTGCCGGCGTCATGTGGACTAGTTCAAGGGTTTCGGTTTCCTTGGCTTGAAGAACATAGGCGACCCGAACGGTTTGCGGCCGCATGTCGAATCTGTCGACAGGCCAGAGGTATTTGTCGAGACCGTCCCGCACCCGGCGGCTACGCGATTCGGCTGAAAGACCGAGTTGTTCGAATGCATCGGACCATAAACGGAGATTCGGATAGCCGCACAGAACCCGCGGTGGGTCAGGTGAAAAGGCTTGTATCGCCGCCACATCGTCGGTAAGGACCTGGTAGCCCCGGAGCGACAGGGCCGCGGCAAGTGTTGATTTGCCGGCGCCTGATTTGCCCAGTAACAGTATCGCGCCCCGCTTGGTGCATACCGCGCTGGCGTGCAGTGTGACCAAGCCCCGCTGCTGCAGCAGCGCCGTGCAAACCGTGCCCATCAGATAAGCCGCGGCGAGACTGTCGGCGCCGTTGGGGCTGTCTACCACAACATGGCGACCGTCGGTCACGCGATATCGAAGTCTTTCATCAACCCGTAGCAGAAAATCTCCGCGGGCCGCCTCCCAGCGGGATGAGGTTTGGGCCGGGTTAGGGAGCGCCTGTGGCACGGCGCCGCGTCGCACAGCGACATCCGCCTTTCCGGCCGGCGCCACGCCGAAATGGGGCAATGGCACTTCGGAACGGAAGCGCAGGCCATAGGCCGTGTAAAATCCAGCGTCCACCCAGTCCGGTCAGCGATCAACTTTTCGGAAAAAAGTAGGTGTCTTCAAGATATACAGAGTAATAATGGCCACTGCCCGTGCCACGCTCCACATTGATACTTCGAACAGAGGGCGCATGCCAAGGCCTACTTGGGGGGGGGGGTATAGCCATCCGGCGCATGCGCGGCGGCGGTCTGACCTGATTGAATCACTGTTTTGCCGTTCATAGCGTGGGCCTCTATCGTGTCTTGGCAGCCTTGAGGGTCACCGTTATGGCTATTCAGTCCTGCTCGTCAAGACAGCAATTTGCCCACTGCCCGTCGAAGACCTCGAAGATGAAATGCACGCGGTCGTCGCCGCCGCCATTGAAGGCGCCGTGTGGAATGATGTTGTTTACCTCGTAGGCGTGTCCTTTCCGCAGGTGATGCTCTTCACCGCCAACAAAAAGCGTGGCGGCGGGCTCGGTGCGTATCGGAACATGAATCTTGTGCGCGCAGCGTGTGGCTTTTCCGCCATCGACATGTTTGTCGATGCGGTGGCCGGCGGCCAGAGAAGCAAGCATCGCTTTCGGATACACCGGCTCCGAAAATCCATAGGCGGCGCTAGCCTGATCCATGACCGGCAGCAGCGAACGGCTCCAGATTTTCCAGGCCGGGTTCGAGCGAAAGGAGCGTATGTCCTGGAAGCTGCAGAACCGGAAGATGACGTGGCGGGTGCTGTGGAAGCATGCAAACTTGTTCGGTTTGTTTTCGTCCTCCCAGCGCCAGACGTTTTCCGTGAGACGGTCGAGGATGGCTTCCAGCGGCGCGATGTCCACGGGTCCAAGCGGGCGGATGCCGCAGGGGGGGTTGCGGACGGGAGGCGGCTTCGCGATCAAGCCCGTGGGCGCGCCACGATGCGAAGCCGGTGGTTCGGCCTCGGTCGGAATCATTGGTCCGCAGCCTCGCCCGAATCCACGGCGACCAGCCCGAGAGCAGCCAACTCTTCAAGGAAACTCGCAAGATCCTTGAGGCAGGTCTCATCGTTGACGTCATACTCGGCGGTCAATGCGTCCCGCAATTGCGCCAGAGTGAGCCTGTCCTTCAGCAGCATCCAGATTCGCGCGCCGATGACATCGAGTTCATAGTACCGTCCCGCCCTGGAGTCAAGCATGACCACTTGGTCGTCGAGTTCATTGAACACCACCGAATCGCTACGCGCAAGAGGGGCGGAAACTGGAAGGGGCATGGTAACCAATCAGGCTTCAATCAACTGGGAGGGTGGTAATTCGGGGCCTCGCAACAATATGCTATATAACCGGATTCCGTATGCTGTTCAAGGTTAACCATGCGGATGCGGGGCGCTTTCCAAGACAACTTGCGGCATGCACTGTCGTCGGGGGGGGGGGGGGATTTCAAGGCATTTTCTTTCACGCTGGCTGTGTTGCTTGACGATAGGCTGTTCATGGTATGGCTTTCCCGAATGGCACATTTGGGTAAAATATTTCTCCAGTATTATACAGGAGCAGCGCAATTTCCAGCCCACCAGACTTGCCGAAAGGCCTTTCAAGCGCCGCCGACTTGCATTGCTATCGAGCGTACGGCCTGAACGTTGACTCGGACATAGAATTGCCCTGGCCCTCCGCAGCCGCTCGCAACGGTGAGATTGACGTTGCGATTCGCCTCGGCGATGTTCCGCGCTATCTGGAGTCACCAGTGGACCGGCACGGGTACTGGCAGACGGCGGACGGAGCTTTCCTGATCAATCCGGATGGCGGGCCCCGTTGGCTGGTTTCAGAAAAAGGGCGTCTGGTCAGGGTCGCGCCAGCGAAGGATGGGGATGTGGGCGTTCATCTCATTGATTCGGTCCTGGCCGCCTGTTTGCAAATGCGCGGCATCATTGCCCTGCATGCAAGCGCCATTGCCACGGCGGCGGGCGCGGTCCTGTTCATGGGCTCTGTGGGGGTTGGCAAATCCTCCCTCGCGGCCGCTTTGACCGATCGCGGTTACCCGCTGCTCGCCGACGGAATCGCCGCCATCGCCCGGGACAACGGAGGGAACCCGCTGGCGCTTGGCGGATTCCCGCGAATCCGCCTGTGGGCCAGGTCGACTGACGCGCTGGACAAGACCTGGCGGAGGAGGAAGGCCGGTCCAGCCACCCGGGCCGGGGTCGGGAGCTACGCGGTTCCCGCGGGGCGATTCAACGGGAAGGCCGTCGCGGTTCACGCCGTGTATGTGCTTTCCAGCACTGTTGACCGGGAAGTCGTCATCAAATCGCTACCGCCGGGCCCGGCATTTGCCGCCCTGGTGCGCTGTTCCTTCCGGATGCGCTTCTTGCGCGGCCTTGGCGAGAAAAAAAACCATTTCCGCACAGTATCCGCCGTTGCCTCGCACGCGACGATACAGCGGCTCGTGAGGCCGCACGTCGGCCACCCGCCCGCTGTCCTGGCCGCCAAGGTGGCCGAACGCTTGCCGCCGCCAGCGTAACGCGGACATGTCCCTGATACTGCTGGCGTCCTACCCCAAGTCCGGCAGCACCTGGATGCGGGTGCTGCTTTCCAACTATCTGGCCGACAACGACGAGCCCGTCTCGATAAACGCGCTCGTGGGCGTTGTGCTCCAAAGCCGCCACGAGTTCGACGAGCGGCTGGGGCTATCGTCCTGGGCCATGACCCCCGATGAGATTCTGCACCACCGGCCCCGGTTTCACGAATTGCTGGCGGCGGACCTGGAATCCCCTTCCTTCGCGAAAGTTCACGAATATTATCTGCGCCTTCCCGGCGGCGCGCCGCTGTTTCCCCGTGCGGCTTTTTCCAGTGTGGTTTGCATCGTTCGCAATCCCCTTGATATTGCTGTTTCCTACGCGCATCACATGCAGACCAGTATTGACCGGACGATAGAATTCATGGCTGAGCGTCGGGCAATGCTTTCGCCCCCGCGATTCGATGGCGGCACCCAGCTGCCGATTCCGATTTCCGACTGGAGCGGCAATGTATCGAGCTGGCTGAATCAGGACGAGCTGCCGAGGATACTTGTCCGCTACGAACGCTTGCACGCCAACCCGGAAGCCGTGTTTTCCGAGGTCGTATCTTTCGCGGGCCTGCCAATGGACAGGGAACGGCTTGTGAAAGCGGTGGAGAACTCCTGGTTCCAACGCCTGCGCGAGCAGGAGGACCGAGTCGGGTTCCAGGAGCGGCAGCCCACCGCCCCGAATTTTTTTCGAAAGGGCCTGATTGGCGATTGGCGGAACGTTCTTTCCCGAAAACAGGTTCAATGCCTGGTGGAGCGGCACGGCCCCGTGATGGCCGAACTGGGCTACCTGAGAGAGGCGGAGAAATTTCTGGCCAGGGGTTGAGCGCGGGGCACGGCGTCAGTCCATATGCCAGTCGAGGAGCGCAAGGGCCCGCGACAATTTTCCGCTGCGCACGTGTTTGCCCTGAACCCTGGCCTCCAGGTGCGCAAGCAGCATCGGCATGTCGAGATACTCCGCCCGGGCGGGCGGCTCAGACTTGGCGGACAGATGCCGGTGAACCGTTGGCAGCGCTTCATCAAAAGCCTGCTGCTGCGGACGGTAGCGGGCGGGGTCGCTCTTGACGGATCGCTCCAGAACGGGCGGGGGCAGGACGGAGCGCAATGCGCGACGCATGAACCAGCGAGAGCGGGGGCCGCGTCGGAATTGTCCGGCTGGCAGGCCCAGAACGAATTCGACCAGGCGGCGGTCCAGCAGGGGATATCGGTACTCGACTCCCGCCCTCGAGCCGCTCGCCGCCCAGTCCTCCATGCGTCGGTTGAGGTGTCCGGGTTTCAGGCGCGCCAACTGGGTTTGCCGGACGCCGCTCTCGTGCGCGGACGGCTGCGGTTTCCGGTACTTGCGGGCCAGGCCCGGGGCGGCGAAGGATCGCCGCCGTCTGTGGGGTGGTTCCCCCCGGAGCAGTCGCTCCAGGATGCCCGCCGCGCGAGGATGCGCCGCGGGCAGCACGACGTTCCTCAGCAGGAACATCCACGGCCGGTCCGACAATCCGCGCGCTTCCCGATGCAGTTGGCCCAGACGACCTTCGCGCAGCAGTTCGACGTAGTAGCCGGCGCCGCTGTAGGAGGCGACCTCATCACCGCCCCACCCGGAAAGGACCACGCGCACGCCAAGCCCGGCGGCGCTGTCCTGCACCAGCGACTCGTGAAGCAGCGTGCCGTCGCGGTTGGGAATCCTGGTGACATCGTTGCGCAGCATGCCAACAATGTGGTCGGCGGCGGCGGCGTGATAAATAGGTTGCAATTGTTCCTGGGCGCAAACGGATTCTATCAGGCGGTACTCATCCGCTTCCTCCGCGGTCTGCGAGCCGGCCGGGGGCGGATGCCAACAGAACGCATGGGGTTTCCGGCCCAAGGGCCGCAGCTCTCGGGACGCGAGCACGGCCACGCTGGAAGAGTCCAGTCCGCCGCTCAGATGCACGCCCACTGGATGCGATCCATGCAGGCGGTCGCGCACCGCCCGGCGGTAGCGGTCGAGGAACTCGCTTTCATAGTCTTCGTCGCACTCGTGGCGAACCGGGGGCGCGTCCTCGGGACGCCACCAGCGTTCCACCCGTTCCGATTTGGCGTCCACGGTGATGCTGTGTCCCGGCGGCAGGCTGCGCACGGCGCGGAAGAAAGTTCCATCCGTTTCCTCCGCGTTCCTCCTGTAGAAACCCATCAGAAAAGCGGCGACATGCGAGTCGTCCAGCCGATCATCCACTCCGGGCGCGGCAAGCGCCGCGGCGATGTCGCTGGCGAAAGAGAATTGCCCGCCGGGGGACAGCGAGTAAAAAAATGGCCGGGCGCCGACCGCGTCGCGCGCACAGAACAGCCGCTGCTCCGGAGAATCCCATACGGCGAAGGCGTAGTCGCCATGCAGGTGCAGGGGGCATGCTTCGCTCCAGCGTCGGTACGCCCGCAAGATCAGGTCCGAATCCTCAACGCCGACTCTCTCCGGGCTGGCGAGGCCAAAGGTTTCCGCTAGTTCGGCCCGGTTGTCCAGGCGCGCATCGGCAACTACGGCAAGCCCTGGGACGGAGCGTCGCTCCCGTATCGGAGTGTTTTCGGTAGGGTCAGCCCAAAGGTCCCGGTATCTGAAGGAAACCGTCCCCTGATCGGTTCCTCCGGTGCGGCCGCATCCGGGCAAGGCCGCGAGCATGGCCGCCACGGCATCCGCATTCGTATTGCCCCGGCGATGGATGCCGCAGATTGCGCGCGCCAACGGCCTTCTCCCTTACTCTTCCGCTGGCCTGTGGAAGCGGTCATGCCAGCCCCTTCCTCGCTGAAGGATACGTGTCTTGAAGGGCAACGGTTCCAACGCGGATAGCTCGCTAGGACATTGGATGATAGCTAAATCCATCAGTGAATGTATCTTCATAAAGCCTTGGATTTGCCCCGCCTTGGGTGTCGTTCAGAAGAGAGACTTCCCTAATGGACGGCGCAATCCAAGGAGCCGCCGATTGCGCGGGGGGGGGGGGGGGGGGGGGGGTCTTTTTTGGGGTTTTTGTGGGGAAAGACGCACATGTAGGGATTCACCAAAAAAGGGTTGGTTCGCCGGCATTCTAAACTATGACGCAGCACTTGGTCCAACTACTGCTGCGCTTGCTTGGGGCTCGGCGGCGCTTTCACTGCACGGCGGCGCGGCGTTCAGGCGGGCTGGTTCGTGGCCGCCTCAGAAGTCCGAGGGTGAGCAGGTTGGCCAGCGCCTGCGGCAGCGCGAACCCGATCAGGGCTCCAACCATGCCGAGCGGAGGGATCAGCAGCAGGAACGCGGCCTGTTGTGCGGCGAACATGAGCGCGGTCGCCTTCAGGTGGTCGGCGGCCCGCCCCGACATCGCGGCGAGATGGCCCGCGGGCACCAGCGCCACGTGCGCCGCCATGAGGGCGGCCGCGGCCTGGGCGACCCCCGCCGCCTCCGAATAAGGCGCCCCCAGCAGGTCAAGGACGGGACGGGCGAGCGCCGCCACCGCCGCCGCCGCCAGTGCGCCGAGGGCCGCCGAGGTGCCGACGGCGCGGAGGAACTCGGCCCGCATCGCGCGCGCGCCGCCGTGCGCGTGGTGGCGGGCGATCCGCGGCGCGGTCACGGCGTTCACAGCGTGGTCCGCCAAGGCGACGCCGCCGGCGAGCCGGGTGCAGACCGCATAGACCGCCGCCGCCTCGGCGTCGAGCCACCACGCGACCCACAGGGTGTCCGACCAGCGCATGGCAACCTGGACCGCCGCCAGCGCGCCGAGCGGCGCGACCTCCGTCGCTCGCACCTTGGAGTCCGGTGCGGCCCGGCCCGGGTTTGTGCGCCGCTGCCGGAGGACCAAGCGCCCGGCCGCGGCCGCGGAGCAGGCGAACGTGGCGGCGGCCGCGGCCGCGAAGGTGGCCGCCACCACGGCCAGCGAGTCGCTCCCGAGCCACTGCAGGCACACCGCGCAGGCGCACATCGCGGCCTGCCAAGCCCCCGTCTCCAGGAACACCGCCGCGGCGGCGAGGTTGCCGGCCTTCAGCAGCCCCCCCAAAACGAAGCTCATCGCGAGGAACGGGATCGCCGCCAGGAACGCCGTCAGCGTCCAGGCCGCGTCGGGCCGGGCCTCGAAGGCCGCCCAGGCGCCGCCGAGCCACAGCGCCGCGCCCAAAAGGCCAGCCCCGCCGGCGCAGCGCGCGGCGAGGCCACCGGCATCCCCCGGCCGGGACGCCGCCCGGCGCATCAGAAGCACATCGAGCCCGCACTTCGAGACCGTGGCCGCGATCATCGCGACGGAGACCGCCGCCGCGAACTCCCCCATGGCCCCCGGGGCCAGCGCGTCGGCGAGCAGCAGGCCGTAACCCAGGCTGGCGGCGGCGCCTGCGCAGCGGGCCAGCAGCGCTCTGGGGATGGCGGCGAGCACGGCCCTACCCCGGCGGCAGGCCCGCCGCCCGCTCGTCCCGGCACGCCGCCTCTAGGCCGGCGGCGAAGCGCGCCTGGGAGAATCGCTCGCGCGCCGCCGCCAGCGCCGCCTCGGCGGCGGCGCGGCGCCAGGCGGGATCGGCCGTCAGCGCCTCGGCGGCTGTCCCGGCGTCATCGAACAGCCGGCCGGTTTCGCCGTCCCGCACGATCGCCTCGCTCCACTCGGCGCGGCGGCAGACCACCGGCACCCCCAGCGCCATGGCCTCCAGGACGGAGACGGGCATCCCCTCCCACAGGCTCGTCGAGAGGTAGGCGCCGGCCCGCGCCACCCGGGCCAGCGCCGCGTCGCGGGGCAGCCATCCGGTGACGCGTACCCCGGACCGTTCAAGGTTCCGCCGCGCGCGGCGGTCGCCGTCGCCGATCCACTCGAACTCGATGTCGGGGCGCGAGGCGCGCACCGTGCGGCAGACCCGCGCGAACGTCTCCGGATCCTTGAGCGGGGCGATCCGCGCACAGGTGACCACCGGGCTGGCGCGCGGGCGCACGGCCCCCCGGAAGCGGGCCGCGGGCGCGTCCCCGATCGCGTTCTCGAGCAGCCGGACGGGCGCCCCGACCTCCCGGGCCACCACCTCCAGTTCCGGGCCGGCGCACGCCAGGTAAAGCGCCGGCCGGACGGCCTGGGCGAGGCGTTCCATCGCCCGGATGGCGGCCCGCTCCGGGGCGGGCCGGTCGAGGTGCATCAGCGCTATGCAGTGCGGGCTGTAGAGCACCCGGCCGCGGAACCGGCGCCCGGCGACCAGGCGCCCGAGGAACCCCGCTAGGGAGCAGTGGAGGTGCAGGACGTCCGGCTGCCAGCGCGCCAGCAGCCGCGCCAGCCGGACGCACCACGCTGGCGCAAAAAGTGCCAGCGGCCGCATCCGCAGGTGCTTGAGCGCCACCCCCTCCCCGGCCCTCGCCCCCAAGTCCGCTGGCGCCCCGGGCCGCTTGGAGTAGGCGATCAGCACCCGGTGCCCCCGGGCGCTCTGCGTCTCCGCGGCGAGCAGCGCCATTTCCAGTGCGCCCGTGGCGCCGGATTCGATGACGTGGCAGATCCGCACGCGCCCGCCTCACTGCGCCGCGCCGCGGCCGGGACGGGCCTGCGCCGAGGCCGTGCCGAGGACCAGCGCGAAAGTGGCGGCCACCGCCGGGATCTGCAGGCTGAAGTCCACGAGCGAGTGCGCGCCGACGAGCACGCACGCGGCGAGGCCCGCGGCCGGCACGGCCGCGTCCCGGCGCCGGGCCAGGGCGCCCCTGCCGCAGCCCACGGCCAGCGCGAGTCCCGCGCACACGAGCAGCGCCGCCGCCGGGATGCCGAGCTCAAGCGCCGCCTCAAGGTAGTCGTTGTGGGCCATGCGCGCGCCGGGCCGGACCCCCGCCTCAAGGCGGCTGCGGTACACGGACTCGAAGGTGCCGAGCCCGGTGCCCGCCAGGGGCGCGTCGGCGATGGCCTCGACGGTCTGCGAGTAAATCTGCGCGCGCTTCGCCCAGTCCGGGCCGGCGTCCCAGAGCCGCCGCTCCAGCCCCGGCCCGAGCAGCAGCGCCAGCAGAGCGCACGCGAGCGCGCCGGCGACCCACCGCCCGGCGCGGATCCGCCTGCCGCGGCTCGCCGCGAGGGTGCCCAGGAGGGTCAGCAGCGCGATGCCCGTGGCCGCGGCGGCGGCGCGGGACAGGCTCATCGCCAGGGCGGCGGCCAACGCCAGCCAGGCGGCGGCCAGCGGGCCGTTTCCCGGTCCCGGCCAGCCCAGCAGCCGGCGCAGCCGCCGCTTGAGGCCCGGACCGCCCCCTGCCGGGCCGCGCCCGCCGGGCCGCGCCAGCGCGGCCGTCGCGCACACCAGCCCGATGCCGCAGTAGGCCCCGAAGGAGTTGGGGTTCACGAAGGTTCCCGTGGCCGCGTCCAAGTAGGCCGTCTTCTCCAGCCAGAGGATGCGCTCCGCGCCGGAGAGGAGGGCCGCCATCCCGTACAGGGCGTGGCACGCGGACCCCAACGCCACCGCCCGGATCGCCTTCCGCGCTCGCCGCGGGCTGGTTCCATGCTGGAGCGCCAGCCAGAACAAGGCGGCGTACATGGCGATGCGCAGCGCCCCGTCGCGGCCCGCGGCGGGATCAAGCGACACCGCGCCCCAGTAGCGCGTCCCGAGCGCGGCGGCGGCGTCCCCCCACAGCGGGTGGTGCCACCGCTCCGGGGTGGCACCCGCGGTCTGGGCCAGCGCCCACAGCAAGGCGGGGGCCGCCGCCGCGGCCGACCAGAGCACGAAGCGCGGCGGGCGGGCAACCCGCCTACGGCCGGACAGCGCCGACGCCCCCCAGAGGCAGAGCAGCGCGCCGCAGGCGGCCGCCATCGCTCCCCACGCCCAAGGGGCGTACGCGCCGAGGGCCAGCGGCGACGCCAGCGTCAGCGCGAGCAGCGCGGTGAACGCGGGCGCTCGCTCGCCGGCCTCCCCGTCCTGGCCGGTCATGTGGAGAGGAACCGCCGCGACGACCCCTCCAGGACCAGGCAGGTGAGCCGGCCGGTGGCGTAGGCGCCGGTGTCGATGCCGATGCGGTTGCGGCGCACGACGGGCTCCGCCGCGGCGGAGTGGCCGTGGACGACGACTTTGCCGTGGTCGCCCTCGTCCTCCGCGAAGCCGTCCGCACCCCACAGAAGATCCTCCTCCCGCTGCGCCTCCAGCGGCGTCCCTGGACGGATGCCGGCGTGCGCGAAGGCGTAGCCGCCCTCCGCGTGCCGCGTCGCGAGGGCCCCGAGGAACGCCCGGTGGGCGTCGGGGAGCGCGGCGGCAAAGGCCCCGCGCAGCGCTTCGAGGCGGTGCCGCCCGAGCGGCCCCGGCGGCGTCCGCACGCCGTAGCTGACCAGGGTGGCCTTTCCGCCCGCCGCCAGCCACGGGCGGCCCGCCGAGGCGTCGTCGAGGAACGCGAGCAGCCAAGCCTCGTGGTTGCCCTTGAGGAACACCGTCTCGAAGCCGTCGAGGGCGCCGGACAGCAGGAAGTCGATCACCTGCCTCGATTCGAGGCCGCGGTCGACGTAGTCGCCGAGCAGCACGAGCACGCGGCGGCCGCCGGGGGGCCGCGCCGCGTCGCGCCGCACGGTTTCGGTGAGCCGAGCGAGCGGGCCGAGGTGGCCGTGCACGTCCCCGATGGCGTACACCCGGCTGCCCGGCGGGACGGACGCCGCCGGGACGGCCGGGTTCCGAAGGCCGCGGCCGGCCACGTCAGCCCTCCCGCACCGGTCGGCGCAGGGATCGGAGCGCCAGCCAGCCAGCAGCCCGCAGCCTCGGCAGCGCGCCTTCGACGTACCAGACCAGCATCAGGGAGTCGCGCGCCGGAGCGTCGGGGGGGATCGCCCCGACGCCGTGCCAGCTGCCTTCGGTCACCGCGAAGGCGTACCCGGTGTTCGGCAGGAACGGGACCGACGCGGCGCGCTTGAGCCGCCCCCCGCCGTCCCGGCGGTAGAGGTCCGTCCCCAGGTCGGGGCGCCGGCCGTCGCGGGGCAGGTACAACTGGGCCGTCACCGCCTTTTGCGGTATGTCCTGGTGGGGGCGGATGCGGTAGCCCGGAAGGTCGCGCACGAGGGAGAGCCTCAGCGATGTCCGGGCATCCGCCTTGATGCCCCGGGCCGACGTGGCGTCCGCGAACTTCGAGCGCACCGCCTCGCCGATGCCCGGATGCCGCAGCGCGCCCGCGACGCCCGACCAGAACCGCCGCGCCTCGCCGTCGAGGCTCCGCAGCCCCTCGTCGGTCAGCGGCAGCTGGCGGCGGGCGTACCCGCCGCCCGGCAGCCTGGCGTCCTTGTGGCGAAGCTCGCCGTAGTGGCTCGTGTCGGGCAGCCAGCGGAGCAGGCTCCGGTAGGCATCCTCCCGGAACACGCGCCCCAGCCGGATGTGGCCGAAGGGATGGCGGTTGAGGGGCGCCTCCCGGATCACGCGGGCGAACTCCTCCGGCTGGATCATCCGCCGTCACCCATCCCGCCGGCGAGGCGGAGCAGCCGCTTTGCCGGCCGACCCGCACCAGGTCCGCGGGGGGCAGTGTATTGCGTACCCATGGCCCGCCAATCTAACCGAGCGCTGGAATCGGCGCAATTGCGCACGAAGCCCTAGCGCGGCCGCCGGAGAAGCCGGTGCAGCGCAGACAGCGGCAGGGTCCATCGGCCGCTCGGCCCCGGGTCGTAGGGCGCCGAGCACGTCCTGGCGGCTTCGTGCGCCAGCGTCCGCCACTGCGGCTTCATGGCCACCGCCAGGCGCGCCTCGTCCAGCCGCCGGGCCGCCCCCTTGAGCCCCTTGCCACCGCCGGGCCGCGACCAAAGCCGGCGCGTCGCCCGAACGGCCCGTCGGGCGGGCGCGCCATCCGGCACCGCCTCCGCCAGCGCCGGGCAGGCGACGTGCAGGCAGTCCCGCGAAAGGGCCGCGGCCGCGCCCAGGGCGGCCTCGAGCGCGAGGCCCTGCGCCCGGCACCGCTCAACCGCCGCGGCGACCCGCCCCGCGTCCATCAACCCGGCCAGCGCGGCGAAGTCGCACAGCCACTTGAGCCGGCTCCAGCGGTGCAGCTGCCCGTGCACGGCAAGGTAGGCGAACAGATCCTCGTCGCCGGGAGCCCGAAACGGGACGCCGCCGACCTCCACGGTGGCGGCGTCCGCAAGGAGCGCCTCGAACGGGCGCTCCAGCAGGAACGGGTTGCTGGTCAGCCGGTGGTGCAGCTCAACGGGGCCGCGGGGGCCGACCAGCAGCCGGTCCTTCACGAACCGGTCGTAGAGCCGGACGTTCCCGGGCGTCGGCTCAAACGACGGCTTGACGAGGCGCCAGCCGCCACCCGCCAGCGCCCGAACGGCGGCGGCCGCCGCCTCCGGCGGGACCAGCAGGTCGATGTCAACGCAGTCCCGGGCGAGCGGCGAGCCGAACAGCCGCGCGCTGAGCGGCAACCCCTTGAGCACCAGCATCGGGATCCCGGCGTCGGCGAGGCGCCGGCCCGCCTCGCGCAGCCCCGCG
>JAJEIH010000006.1 GCA_022827685.1 Alphaproteobacteria bacterium | reverse complement strand
ACAGCGTTCCCGGCGGGCGCAGCCAGGGAGAACAGGCGCGACCGCCCCGGGCCGCCGCACGGCCGCACTGGACCCCGGCTCGGAGGCCGGGGTGACAGTTGAGGCCATCTCCCATGAGTCACAATCCGACGCCGTTGGTATCATGTCTTCTTCCGTCCTGCCCTGACTTGTTCCGGGCATGGCGGAAGAGCCTGTCCTGAGCCTGTTGAAGAAGGACGTTCGGGGCGACGGGCGTCGAATCCGTCAGGGGTTCCGGTCAACGACCGCAGGTATTATACGGCCACGCCCAATTGCCGCGCCATGTCGGGGAAGCTGTCCGTGACGATGTCGTGGATCGGGTTCGGGTCCCGGTCGGGCGGGCCTTCGGGGCCCCACTCGTCGGGCCGCTTCACGAACGCGGTCCTGAAGCCGCAGCCCTTCGCGGCATCGAGGTCGAAATTGTGGCAGGCCACCATGCATATTTCGCCCGGTTGCAGCTGCAGGAACCTTGCGACGGCGTTGTAGGCTTCCGGCAGAATCTTGTATTTGCCGATCGCCTCGCATGAGAAGACGGCGTCCCAGTCGAGCCCGTTGCGCCGGGCCGTATCCATGATGATCCGGAAGCTGAGGATCGTGAACGACGCGCACAGGAATTTCTCGCGGAGCTTCGGCAGGGTGGCCGGAAAATCGGGCCAGCACTGCAGATTATGCACCGTGTCGTAACAGATCGCGCGGCGCTCGTCCTCGATGAAGGCGTCCAGCCCGTGCTCCTCGACAAGGCTCTCCAGCGCCATCCGGTGGGCGTCGTCGATATTGTAGGCCGGCGGTTCCCTTTCGCCCAGATTGATCATCTTCCCCAGCGAGCGGCGCCGGAACTCGTTGGCAATATGAACCCAGTCCTTCTCGATCCCGTGCCTGGCGCCGGTCTCAGCCAATGCGCCCTTGATGCCGGAATGCCAGTCGAGAATGGTCCCGCCCGTGTCGAAAGTCAGAGCCTTAACATTTGCCAAGCTCATCGCGGCCTCCCCCGAATTTCCGGCGGCAAGAATTTCATGCGCTGCCGCCGACCGCAATCGGCGGCTTCGTGAGCGGGCATTCTCCTTCCCGTTTCATGTCACCCGCGCGCGGGTCCGGTATTTCGGGTCGCGCCAGAGTTCCTGCGCGATCACGGTTTCTAGGGTTTCGGCGGCTGCGAGCACGTCCGCCTCGTCGATATAGAGGGGCGTGAAGCCGAAGCGCATGATGTCCGGCGCGCGGAAGTCCCCGATCACGCCCCGGTCGATCAGCGCCTGCATGGCGGGATAGCCGTGCTGGAAGGCGAAGGAGACCTGCGAGCCGCGTTCGGCCGGGTTGCGCGGCGAGGCCAGCGCGAGGCCGGGGCAGCGGGCCTCGACCTCGGCGATGAACAGCTCCGAGAGCGCAATCGAGGCCGCGCGGATGTCCGCCATTTCGACGCCCTCCCACACGTCCAGCGCCCGGTCGAGGATGGCGAGCTGCACGATGGGCGGCGTGCCGACCCGGAACCGCTCGGTTGACATGGCGGGCCGGTAGTTGAGCTCCATGGCGAAGGGCGCATCATGGCCGAGCCACCCGGCCAGCGCCGGCTCCACCGCCTCGACGATGTCGGGGCGGACATAGATGAAGGCCGGCGCGCCGGGCCCGCCGTTCAGGTATTTGTAGGTGCAGCCGACGGCGAATTCGGCCCGGCACCCGGCCATGTCTATCGGCACCGCGCCGGCGCTGTGGGCGAGGTCCCAGATCATCA
Organism: Alphaproteobacteria bacterium; assembly: GCA_022827685.1. GTDB lineage: Bacteria > Pseudomonadota > Alphaproteobacteria > Bin95 > Bin95 > Bin95. The sequence continues at coordinate 1,099 of JAJEIH010000006.1, read as the reverse complement.
CCGCGCCTGCGGCATGGGCGGCCTGCGTGACCGCGTCCATGTCGTGCATCCGGCCGCTGCGGTAATCGACCTGCGTCAGCATGACCGCCGCCACATCGTCGGAAATGCAGTCCGGCAGGTCTTCCGGGGCCGGCATGCGCAGTTCGTAATCCTTGCCGATGGTGCGGATCAGCCCTTCGGCCATGTAGAGGTCGGAGGGGAAGTTGCCCGAGTCGGAGAGAATCGCCCGGCGTCCGGGGCGCATCCGGAGCGCGGCCGCAAGCGCCTGATAGACCTTGATCGAAAGCGTGTCCCCGGTCGCGACGGAGCCTTGCGGCGCGCCGATCAGCGGGGCGATCCGGTCCCCCACATGCCGGGGAAGCGCCATCCAGCCGGCCGTGTTCCAGGCGCGGATGAGCTCCTGCGCCCATTCCTCGCCGATCACGGTCCGCGCCCTTTCAAGCGCGCCTCTCGGCAGCGGGCCCAGCGAGTTGCCGTCGAGATAGACCACCCCGTCGGGCAGGTCGAAAAGCTCTTTCCTCGGCAGGTTCATGGCTCAGAGGTCTCCGCGGGCGGGCGGTCCGGCTTCGGACAGCCGTTGCAGGACATCGCCTCGGCGAGCCGCCCGCGCGCCGTCAGAGCCCGGATCGTAAGCCTGCCCGCTCATGGTGTGTCCTCCGGCCTGCACCGCCGGATCCTGTTGTATCCCGAACCGGCGGGCGTGTCGTCGCGGCGTGAGCCGCCAGGGTGGAAACAGCAGGCCGGCGGCAGGCTTGAGCCATATCCTGAAATTTTTGTTCCTGAAATCAGAAAAATTTCATTATCATGGTATGATTTCGGAAAAATTGTGTTAGTATGGAACCGGTGACAGGAAAGCGGCCTTCGCGCGGGGCCGCCTTGTCCTCCGCGCCGGCGCCGGCGCGAAAAAAGCCCCTGATTCGGCCAACAGGTGAAGTGCGCCCTGTGTCCGGCTCGCGTGCGCGGGCGCAGGCGCAATCAGGCGCGCAAACCGCGCCGCCGCGAAACGCGCGCCCGCGCCGGCACAGGCGCGCGCGCATTACGCGCGAATCAGGGTCCCGCCGCGCCGGCAGCCGGGCGGCGGGGAGAACGGAACGAAGAG
>JAJEIH010000132.1 GCA_022827685.1 Alphaproteobacteria bacterium | reverse complement strand
CTCCAGGGGGAGCATCAGGGTGATGAAGATCAGCCAGAAGGCCAGCATGCGGAAGCGGAAGTTGAAGTAGCAGATGGCAAAGGCGGTGAGGGTGGCGCACGCAATCTTGCCGAACAGGATGCCGAGCGTCATGACCACGCTGTTGACGCCCTGGGTCGCGAACTGGCCCCGCTCCCATGCCCTGGCCGCATTCTCCAGCAGCCGGCCGCCCGGGATCAGCGTCATCGGCACGTCGATCACCGCCTCGTAGGGCAGCGTCGCCGCGACGAAGGCGATCACCAGGGGGAAGCACATCACCAGCAGGCCCAGCACCAGAATCGTGTGGGTGACGGCGTTCAGGATCGGTGTGCGCTCGATCATGCCGGCTCACTCGGCGTAGTGAATCCGACGTTCGATCCACTTGAACTGCACGAACGTCAACGCGATGACGAGGCTCATCAGCACGACGGACTGCGCCGACGAGCCGCTGAGGTCGAGGCCGACGAAGCCGTCCTGGTAGATCTTGTAGACCAGTATGTTGGTGGCGCCGCCGGGTCCCCCCTGGGTCATCACGTTGATGATGCCGAAGCCTTCCGTGAAGGAATCGGTGACGTTGATGACCAGCAGGAAGAAGAATGTCGGGCTCAGAAGCGGGAAGACGATGGTGACGAAGCGCCGGATCGGACCTGCGCCGTCAAGCGCCGCCGCCTCGACGAAAGTGCGGGGAATCGCCTGCAGGCCCGCCAGGAAGAAGATGAAATTGTAGGTGATGCTCTTCCAGGACGCGGCGATGATGACCATGAGCATCGCGTCCGCGCCGACGATGTTCGGGTCCCATATGCCCGGCCAGATGTCGTTCAGGAAGGCGAAAAACCCGACGCCCGGCTGGAAGATGAACTGGAAGGCGACGGCCGCCGCCGGCGCCGCCACCGCATAGGGCCACATCAGCACCGTGCGGTAGACCACCAGCCCCCGGATCACCCGGTCCACGAATATCGCCAGCAGTAGCGCAAGCCCCATGGAGATGAACGTCGTCCAGAAGGCGAAGATGAGGGTGATGCCCGCGGACTCGTAATATTCGGGCGAGCTGAAGAGCTCGCGGAAATTGTCGAGGCCGACCCATTGCGCGAACCCGCCGAAAGGCGGCTCGAGGGTGAAAGACCAGAACAGCGCCTTCGCCGACGGCCAGTAGAAGAAGACGAAGACGATCAGGACTTCCGGCAGTATCAGGAGATACGGCAGAAGCCGGTTCCGGAAGAGAACGCGCTTGATCATCGGGCTCGGCGCTGTCGCTGTTCACGCATGGCGCGGCTGCGCCCGGCGGAAAGCCGGCCGGGCGCAGCCGACGCCTTGTCGGTCCCGGAGCTCAGGGCAGGGACTGACCCTGGTACTGTTTTTCGAACCGGCGCAGCTGCTCGTTACCGCGTTTCACCGCGTTGTCGAGCGCCTCCTGGGCCGTCTTCTTGCCGGCCAGCATCTGCTCCAGCTCGTCGCCGATGATCTTCTTGATCTGCCGGAAGTAGCCGAGGCGCAGCCCGCGCGAGAGCGGCGTGGGCGGGGTCCGGGCCAGGCTTTCGATCGCGACCTCCCGCCCGGCATACTGCTCCTGCTTGTAGAAGCCCTTGGCGACGAGCGCGTCGTATCCGCTCCTGGTCGTCGGCACATAGCCGGTGACGGTGCTCCAGAACTCCTGCGACTCGACCGACCGGATGAAGTCGAAGAAGGCGGCGACGCCCTTGTAGTCGGCCTCGTCGAAGCCCTTCATGATCCAGAAGCTTGCGCCGCCGACGACGGTGTTGTTCGGCGTCACGCCCTCATTATGCGGCAGGGGGGCCACGTTCCACTTCATCTTGGCGCTCTTCAGTACCGTGCCGTGCGAGGCGATGGAGCCGAAATAGTGCCCGCACTTGCCGGTGGCGAAAGACTCGCGGGTGCCGACCCCGAACAGCTCCTTGGCATAGCTGCCGAGCTTCTCGTCGTACCAGCGTTTCAGCCGTTCGACATGCTTCACATAGGAGGTCTGGTTGAAGACCAGCTCCGCGTCCAGACCGTCGAAGCCGTTGTTGCGCGTCGAAATCGGCTCGCCGTGCATGTAGCTGAACTGCTCCAGATGGACCCAGAGATAGGTGGAGAAAGCGATCGGGCAGGCGACGCCCGAGGCCTTCAGCGTCCGCAGGTTCTCCTCGAACTGTTCCCAGGTCTCGGCCGGTCCCGAGATGCCGGCTTTCTCGTACATGTCGATGTTGTAGTACATCACCGGCGTCGACGAGTTGAACGGGAAGGAATACAGCTTGCCGTCCGACGAGGCGTAGTAGCTCATGATCGAGCCGATATAGTCGCTCCAGTCGACGTCGTAGCCGGCATCGGCCATGAGCTGGTGAGCCGGATAGATCGCGCCCGAGAGCATCAGGGTCGCAGTTGCCGTCTCGACTCCCTGCAGGATGTGGGGGTGTTTCTTCGCCCGATAGGCGGCAATGCCGGCCTGGAGCGCCTGGTCGTAGTTACCCTTGCCCGTGCAGACGATTTCATACTCGTCCTGCGCGGCGTTGAACCGCTCGCAGACCTTCATGACCTGCTTGCCCAGATAGCCTTTGAGGCCGTACCAGAGATTGATCTCGGTCTTGGCCTCCACCGGCATGGCAAGGCCCACTGCCAGGAGTCCCAGAACGGCGGCTGCCGTCAGCGTTTTGCGTTCCATTGGGGGGTCCTTTCTCCGGCCGGCAGATCGACCGGATAGGCCAGTATCCTCCCCGGCCATGCGAGAGTCCATTCGATTGCCCTGCGCAGACGCAGCGCGAGGTCCGGCTGTTGCCATGTCTCCGGAAGGCCGCTGTGCTTTCCCGGCGGGACCTGCCCGGCCTTGACAGGCGGTGCGGCGACCGGCTCTTCATCGGTTCCCGGGCCGGGCCGGCGCTTCGGTCGCCCGCAGGAAGGCTGCGTTCGAATGGCTTCGGAAAGCCCCGCTCCCCGCAAAGTGGACCTGCTCGTCGTCGGCGGCGGCATCAACGGCGCGGGCATTGCGCGGGACGCGGCGGGACGGGGCCTCAAGGTGCTGCTGTGCGAGCGGGACGATCTCGGCGCGCACACCTCGTCCGCCAGCACCAAGCTGATCCATGGCGGGCTCCGCTATCTGGAGCAGTACGACTTCCGGCTCGTGCGCCATTCCCTGCGCGAGCGCGAAGTGCTGTTGCGCAACGCGCCGCACATCGTCTGGCCGATGCGTTTCGTGCTTCCGCACCACGCGGGACTGCGCCCCTGGTGGATGATCCGGCTGGGTCTCTTTCTCTACGACCGCCTTGGCGGCCGCGCCCTGCTGCCGCCATGCGCGAGCGTGGACCTCCGCCGGCATGAAAGCGGCCGCGCCTTGCAGAGCCGCTATCGTCGGGCGTTCGAATATTCCGACTGCTGGGTGCAGGACTCGCGCCTGGTCGTGCTGAATGCCCGCGGCGCTCATGCCAATGGCGCGGAGGTGCGAACCCGCACGGAATGCGTGTCGCTCTCTCCCGGCGATTCAGGCTGGGAAGCCGTTCTGGAAGACCGGCTGTCGGGCGAGCGGTTCGCCGTCGCGGCGCGAAGCGTCGCCAATGCGACCGGCCCCTGGGTGGGCCGCACCCGCTCGCTCGCCGGCGGCGCGGATGCGGACCGGAGTGTGAGGCTCGTCAAGGGCAGCCATATCGTGGTGCGCAGGCTCTTCCACCACGCCTATCCCTATATCTTCCAGGGCGGGGACGGGCGCGTGCTGTTCGCGATCCCCTTCGAGGAGGACTACACCCTGCTGGGAACGACGGACGTGGAATTCGACGGCGAGCCGGGTCGGGTCGGGATTTCGCCCGGTGAAATCGACTATATCTGCGCTGCCGCCAACCGCTATTTCGAGACCCCGGTCACGCCGGACGATGTGGTGTGGAGCTATTCGGGCATCCGTCCGCTGTTCGACGACCGCGCGGAAAAGGCGAGCGAAGTCACCCGCGACTATGTGCTGAAGCTTGACCGCGGGCCGGCCCCGATGCTCTCGGTGTATGGCGGCAAGATTACGACTTATCGCAGGCTTGCCGAGCAAGCGGTGGACCTGCTGTCCGGACCTCTCGGCGTCGACAGGCCGGGATGGACGCGCGATGCGCCGCTCCCCGGCGGGGACATTCCCGATGCGGATATCGCTTCGTTCGCAGCGGAATGCGCATCGCGCCATTCGTGGCTGCCCGAGCCGCTTCTCCGGCATTTCGTCCGCCACTATGGCACCGACACGGACGAACTGCTGGCCGGATGCGGCAGCGTCGGGGACCTGGGCGAGCATTTCGGAGCCGGGCTGTACGCGGCGGAAGTGGACCATCTGGTCGGGTGCGAATGGGCGCTGACCGCCGAGGATATCCTGTGGCGGCGCACCCGGAAGGGCCTTGGCGTGCCCGCCGAAGGCGCGGCGCGCCTCGGGGCCTATCTTCAGAGTGTCTGCGGCGCATCCTGACGCCAGGGCGCCAGCGCCTCGACGGCGCGGTCGGGATAGTCGGTAACGATGCCATCGACGCCGAGCCGGGCCAACGCCTGCATGTCGTGAGCTTCGTTCACCGTCCAGACGACGACCCTGAGGCCGAGGTCCCGGGCTTCGGCCAACGATTCAGCGGTCAATTCGGAATGGTAGGGCGACCATACCGGTCCGCCGAACGCATGCACCATCCTCGGCACCGAGCCGCCATGCTCGTGGATATTCAGGCCGGCAGTCCAGGGAGACGGTTCGGGCCGGTCGCGCAGGATGTTGTCGCGCCAGCTTTGCTCGGCCGTAAGGCAGCCGATGGGAAGTTCCGGCACGCGCTTGCGAATCTCGCGAAGCACGCGCCAGTCGAACGCCCGGACGCTCGCCCGGGGCAGCATGTCCTCCGCGCGCAGCACCGCCACGACCGCCTCTGCGAACGCCTCCGGCCCGGCCGTTTCGTCCGGTGCCAGCGGCGACAGCTTGATTTCGATGCTGAACCGGACGGTATTGGCCCCCGGCCGCCGTCCCAGCGCCAGGACCTCCGCCAGAGTGGGGATGCGCGCGCCGTCGCATGGTTCCTGGAGGGGGAACGCGCGGGAGGTTGCGCCGCCCGGTCTCGCCCTGCCGACATCGAAGCCCGACAGCGCTGCCATGTCGAGGTCCCGGAGCAGCAGCGCGGACGACGCCAGCCACGACCCGCCGGCATCGCGCGTGTGCTCCGGGTTGAGTGCCGGGTCGTGATGCACGACGGGAACGCCGTCCCGGGTCAGCCCGATGTCGAACTCAAGCCCGTCGACGCCGAGGGCGATCGCGCGCTCGAATGACGGGAGCGTGTTTTCCGGCAGCAATCCGCGCGCACCGCGATGCCCCTCTATTTTCAACATCCCCGCGCTCAGGCCAGCCGCTTGCCGTCGTCGGGGTCGAAGAAGTGGACATGGTTCGGCGCGACGGCCAGCGAGAGCACCTCGCCGGCGGCGACACGCCGGGCGCCGTCCACGCGCACCGTTACCGCCGCGCCCTCTCCGCCATCGGCCAGTTGCCCGTGCACCAGGCTGTCCGCGCCGAGCGCCTCGACGAGCTCGACGACGACCTCCAGCGCCGCCGTCTCGCGGGAAACGGGCTCCAGATGCTCCGGCCGGATGCCGACCGTGATCCGACCCCTGCGGGCGGAAGCGGGCGGCGCAACCAACAGCGTCCGCTCCGCCCCATCGAGATTTGCTCCGGCCCCGTCGTCAGCAACCGTCCCCGACAGGAAGTTCATCGCGGGCGATCCGATGAAGCCGGCGACGAACAGGGTGGCGGGCGCATCGTAAATCTCGAGCGGCGTGCCGATCTGCTCCGCCACGCCGGCATTCATGACAATCAGCCGGTCGGCGAGCGTCATCGCCTCCACCTGGTCGTGGGTCACGTAGAGGCTGGTGGTTCCGAGAGCGCGCTGCAGCCGCTTGATTTCCAGCCGCATCTGCACGCGCAGCTTGGCGTCGAGATTCGACAGCGGCTCGTCGAAGAGGAAGGCCTCCGGCTCGCGAACGATGGCCCGGCCCATAGCCACGCGCTGGCGCTGGCCGCCCGACAGTTGGCCCGGCCTTCGGTCGAGCAGCCCTTCCAGTTGGAGGGTCCCGGCGGCTTCTGCGACCCGGCGCGCGATCTCGTCCCTGGGCGTGCGCCGGTTGCGCAGGCCGTAGGCCATGTTGTCGAACACGCTCATATGGGGATAGAGCGCGTAGTTCTGGAACACCATCGCTATGTTCCGGTCCGCAGGCTCCAGCTCATTGACGCGGTTTTCGCCGATCCGGATCTCCCCTTCCGTCACAGTTTCGAGCCCGGCGACCATGCGCAGCAGGGTGGACTTGCCGCAGCCGGACGGGCCGACGATAACGACGAACTCGCCGTCGCTGACCGCCATGTCGATCCCGTGGATCGCCTTCACCCCGTTGGGGTAGGTCTTTCGCACGCCGACGAATTCCAGACCGGCCATGCCGTCAACTCCCTCGAACCGCCCGCCCGGCGCGGGCCGTCATTTCTCCTGCTCGATCAGCCCCTTCACGAACAGGCGCTGCATGAAGACCACGACCAGCACCGGCGGCAGCATGGCCAGCATCGAGGTCGCCATGATCTCGTGCCATGCGGGCTCGGCATCCTCCGCCTGGAGCATGCGCTGAATGCCCATGACAATCGTGTAGAAGCCCTCGTCGGTGGTGACCAGGAGCGGCCACAGATACTGGTTCCAGCCGAAGATGAAGAGAATGACGAAGAGCGCCGCGATATTGGTCCGGGATAGGGGCAGCAGGATGTCGCGGAAGAACTTGAGCGGCCCTGCCCCGTCTATGCGCGCCGCCTCGGCGAGCTCCTCGGGCACGGTCAGGAAGAACTGCCGGAACAGGAATGTCGCTGTCGCGCTCGCGATCAGCGGCACCGACAGGCCCCAGTAACTGTTCAGCATGTCCAGGCTGGCCACCACGCCGAAGGTCGGCAGGATGCGCACCTCGACCGGCAGCATGAGGGTGATGAAAATGACCCAGAAGCACGTCTTGCGCAGCGGAAAGCGGAAATAGACGATGGCGTAGGCGGCGATGATCGAGATCGCGATCTTGCCCACGGCGATCATCAGGGCCATGACGAACGAGTTCCAGAGCATCGTGCCGACCGGGATGCTGCCCGCGGCTTTCACGCCGGAACCGAGCACGGTCGCGTAGTTCTCGAGCATGTTGCCGCCCGGCAACAGCGGCGTCCGCCCCGACAGCATGGAGTCGGCGGGATGCGTCGAGGCGACGAAGGCAATCCAGATCGGGAGCGCGGTGACCAACACGCCGAGACAGAGCACGACATGCGAGAAAACCGTGAGCCAGGGGCGGTTTTCGACCATCGTTCCCCGCCCGTCAGTAAGCCACTTTCCGCTCGATATAGCGGAACTGGAAAACGGTGAGCGTTATGACGACGGCCATGAGCACGACCGACTGCGCCGCCGACCCGCCGAGGTCGAGCCCGATGAAGCCGTCGTTGAACACCTTGTAGACCAGGATGGTGGTGGACTGCGCCGGGCCGCCGCTCGTGGTTGCATGCACGATCCCGAACGTGTCGAAGAACGCATAGACGATATTGACCACCAGCAGGAAGAAGGCGGTCGGCGACAGCAGGGGAAAGACGATCGTCCAGAACCGCTTGAAGGGGCGGGCGCCGTCGATGGCGGCCGCCTCGACGAGGGAGCGCGGGATCGCCTGCAGCCCCGCCAGAAAGAAAAGGAAGTTGTAGCTGACCTGCTTCCAGGAGGCTGCGAGGATGACCAGCATCATGGCGTCGGTGCCATCCAGATAGTGGTTCCAGTCGTAGCCGAGCCCCTTGAGCAGGTAGGCGAGAATCCCGATGGAGGGATTGAACATGAAGAACCAGAGCACGCCCGCCACCGCAGGGGCGACAGCGTAGGGCCAGACGATCAGGGTCCGGTAGGCTGTGGCGCCTTTCAGCACCCGGTCCGCCATTGCCGCAAGAAAGAGCGCGACGCCGAGCGACAGGCCTGCCGTTGCCGCCGAGAAGACGACCGTGCGGGCGAAGCTGTTCAGATAGTGGGGGTCGGAGAAAAGGGCGATGAAATTGTCGAGCCAGACGAACTGGCTCTTGAGGCCGAAGGCATCCTCGAGCAGGAGCGACTGATAAAGCGCCTGGCTCGCCGGCCAGATGAAGAAAACCAGCGTGATGACGATCTGCGGGGCCACCAGGAGTATCGGCAGGCCCAGCTTGGAGAATACGACCCGTTTTTCCATGGCGCGGCGGGGCTGGACAGGGCGTCCGGCGGCTTCGCACCCTTGTGGGCGAAGCCGCCGGAAAAGCCCGGAGCGCCGGTCAGCCTCCGGTGGCCGCCTCGAACTTGCGCAAGAGCGCATTGCCGCGCGACACGGCGTCGTCAAGCCCTTCCTGCGCCGATTTCGAGCCGCCCCAGATCGCTTCCAGCTCCTCATTGATGATGTCGCGGATCTGGACGAAATTGCCGAACCTCAGGCCCTTGGAGTTCTCGGTCGGGGCCTTGCCGGTCATCTGCTGGATCGCGACATCCGTGCCAGGATTCTTCTCGTAGAAGCCCTGCGAGGCGGTCAGCTCATATGCTGCCGTCGTGATCGGCAGATAGCCGGTGAACTGGTGCCAGTCCGCCTGCACTTCCGCCGAGGACAGGTAGGAGAAAAACTTCGCCGCGGCCTTGTAGTCTTCCGCGTCGTGCCCCTGCAGCACCCAGAGCGTCGCGCCGCCGATAATGGTGTTCTGCGGGGCGCTCCCGACATCCGCCCAGTGGGGCAGCGCGGAGACGCCGAACTCGAAGTCCTTGGCATTCGCCTTCACCCCGGCATAAGCCGCGGACGAGTTCATGTACATCACGCATTCCTGCCCGTAGAATTTGGGCGCGCTCTCCGAACGCCGGCCGCCATAGTCAAAGACCTTGGACTTCTGCCACTCGGCGAGCTGTCCGATATGCTTGACATGGTCCGGACTGTTGAAGACGAACTCGGTATCGGAGCCGGCGAAGCCGTTGGCCTTCGTGCCGATGGACAGGTTGTGCCAGGCGGAGAAATTCTCGATCTGGACCCAGGACTGCCAGCCCGTCGTGAAACCGCAGGGATAACCGGCGGCCTGCGCCTTCTTGGCGGCGGCCTCGACTTCCGGCCATGTCGCCGGAGGCCCGGCGATGCCGGCCTTCTCGAACGCGGTCTTGTTGTAGTAGAGCACCGGCGTCGAGCTGTTGAACGGCATGGACAGCATGTTGCCGTCGGTGTCGGTGTAGTAGCCGGTGACGGAGGCGAGATAGTCCTTCGGATCGAAGGCCTCGCCCGCATCCGCCATCATCTGGTAGACGGGATAGATCGCCCCCTTCGCCGCCATCATGCTGGCCGTGCCGACTTCGAACACCTGCACGATATGGGGCTGCTGCTTGGCCCGGAACGCCGCGATGGCGGCCGTCATGGTCTCGGTGTAGTTGCCCTTGTAAACGGGCGTCACCTTGTAGTCGGACTGGGATGCGTTGAATCCCTCGGCGATTTCGACGACCTTCTCGCCGAGCTTGCCGCCCATGGCGTGCCACCATTGGATTTCGGTCGCGGCCATCGCGGAGCCGGCATAGGCGACGGCCATCGTTGCGCCGACCGCGATCGGCAGGAACTTGGGTTTCATCGGGACCTCCAAAGATATCGTTCGCCGCGGCGACGCCGGGGCTGCTGGCGCGGCAGTCTATCGGACCCGGGTTTCCAGCGGTAGGGATTGTCCTCGTTCGAGGCAGCGTCGAAAAACCGGAAATTTCCAACGGCGGAACAAGAGTGATGGGGTGGACGCCTGGCAAACGATGAGAGACGACTGTGCTCGATCGGGTGGCTACAGACGCCCTTACATGCCGGGACGCTGGCTAGTTCTTGAGGGACGGAAAGTCGATCTCGGGCATCCGGGTTCTCCGGTCGGGATTGGACTGGCGAAGCGCTGTGTGAAACTGATCGAGAGCCCTTGGCCGCCGAGTTCGGCAATGATACCGTTGGTGTTCGGCGTCAGGTCCGGAGTGGCAAGTCAGAAGCTATCGGGCGGGCCGATTCAGCTTCTTGTGGTCGCCGAACAAAGTGCAACGCAATATGTAGGGTTGCCAGCCTTCGGAGATTCCCACAATTAATCTTCGCCTATGGCGGTGGGGAGAGCCCTTCGGAATTTTGTGGCACGGCCCCGTTTCCCGTCGAATTGCCTGTGTCCGATGTCGTTGATTATATGGAATTAAAAGAGCCGGACAGCACGATCCGAAGCTTTCTAGACTGTGCCAGTTTAGCGCTCCGGGTCCGCTTTGTCGTCCCGTTCGAGCCCCATTTCGGGCCGTCGGCGCAGGTCGGGCGTCACCTGTTCGCATGACCTGTCGGGCATGAAGCTCCCGGTGGACCTCGTGCAGTCGGCGGCCCGCGACGGTTCATTGACGAAACAGACGGTATAGACCAATATCCGGGTGAGGACTTCCTGCCCTGGAGGACTGCGCCATGGCCCGGGTCGGCGGAGAGAAGATGCGCGAGCTGGAGGGTGTGCTGCATGAGGCGGCAGGCCGCCTGAGCCCGGCGCATGTGGCGGCGCTGGTCGCCCATCCCGATGCCGTGAGGTCGGCTCTGGCGGTGGCGGCCGATGTGCTGACACCGGACGACGGGGTGGGCGCCGGAAGCGAAACTGTCGAGGGCGCCGAGCCCGTCCGCGTCAGCGCCGAAGAGGCAGCCGGGCGATTGACGGAGCGGGCCCGCGCGGGCCCGCCCGAGACGCTGCTGACCTCCGACGAACTGGCGGTGCGGGTCGGGCTCAGGACGCGCCAGTCGGTCCACGACTGGCTGAAGAAGGGCCGGATCGTGGGCTGGCGGGGCGCGCGGCGCGGCCATGTCTTCCCGGCGGGGCAGCTCGACGAACGGGGGCGGCCGTTCGACGGCCTCGACCGGGTGGCGGGGCTGTTCGACGACGGCTATGCCGCCTGGGTCTGGCTCACGACGGAACTACCCGCGCTCGACGGGGCGACGCCGCTGGCGCTGCTGGCCGGGGGCGAGGCCGACCGCGTGGCGAAGGCCGCGGAGGGAGACCGCCAGGGCGACTTTGCGTGACCGGGGGCTACGACCCGGACCGGCTGCGCGCGCGGCTGCGCGGCATCCGTCTCGGCCGCGTCTTCCGTGTGATCCACCGCGACCGCCGCTCGACCCCGCCGGGGGCGGTGCCGACGCCGAGCCGGTTCAGCGATCCGCGGGAGCGCTATGCCGTGCTGTACGGGTCGGACACGGTGCGCTGCGCCTTCTGGGAAACCCTGGCGCGCAACCGCTTCGCGCGCCGCCGGCGGCGCGAACTGCCGCGAAGCGAGGTCGAGGCCCGGCTGGTGGTGTCGATCGGCTCCACCGGACCGCATGCGCTGATCGACCTGCGCGGCGACGGGCCGGTGCGCATCGGGGCGCCGAGCGCGGTGGCGCATGACGGCAACCATGCCGCGGGCCGCGCCCTGTCGGCGGCCGTCCATGCCGGCCTGCCGGAGGCGGACGGGTTCCTGTTCGCGTCGCGGTTCACGGGCGATGCCTGCGTGGCCGTGTTCGACCGGGCCTTCGGCAGGCTGGGAGTGCTCGAAGTCGACGAACTTGTCCGGCACGCCGGATTTCTGGATGCCCTCGACGATTACGACATCGTGCTGACGGAACCGCCGCGGTAGCGGAGAACGGCAACGAAACCGGCGACAGGCGGGAATTGCGCGATTCTCGCGAATAGTGGGGGTGGCGCGGCATGTGCCGTCGGAAATACCGGTCGATACGCTAGGGGAAGAGCCCGCCCGGTCCGGCCGCGCCGGCACCATTTTCCTCCGCCGTTGACACCATACATTCCCCGCCCCATGCCCAAATCAGCAAGGCGACATGAGTGGCGCAACTTTGCGTCGCCGCGACCCGACCAGCCGGACGCTTCCTGTGGAGCATTGTTCCGCCACCGTTAACAAGCGAGTTCGCCTGTCCTTTGCGGGGCGCCGTCTTCAAGCTCAAGCGGCGCTGGTCCGAGGCATCGCTGATGCCGTGGTCCCGGCGCAACGGCCAGCCGCTCATGATCTATTCACCGCTGGAGCAGGGCAGGTTGCCGGCGGGCGGTGCGCTCGGCGCTATCGCCGCCGCCCACGGCGTGACGGTGATGCAGGTGGCGCTCGCCTGGGTGCTCCGGCACGAGGACGTCTTCGTGGTGCCCAAGGCGAGCCTTATCGCCCATGTCGATGCCAACCTGGGCGCACTCGATATCACGCTCAGCGATGACGAGCTTGCGGCCCTGGACAAGGATTTCCCGCCACCCGAGGGCGGTGCGCCCCTGGAGATTCTGTAGGGTGCACTGCGGGGAACGTCAGTCTCCCCGGCCGATCATCTTGAGGACGGCGCCTCGCAAAGGACAGGCGAACTCGCTCGATCACTAAACGCCATCGGGGAACTTGCCTGAAGTAGAATTTCGCCTCCCACCGGGAGGGCCCCTTCAGTTGCCGCCCATGTTTGCTTCAACGCTCCGCGCGAAGTCCGACAGTCGAAACCAATTCCAATTGGGAGGACTACCTGTACGCGCCGTCGCACATTTGCGCGTCCGCCAGCTACCTGATTGTAAATCTTGCTGAAATCTTGAATCATTAATCCCCCCTTTTGGCCAACACATAAAATTCGCCTTTCTCGTACAGATCGATCAGTTCTTCTCCACGCCACGCTGTGGGACGTGCCGCCGGACCGCCTGGATGCCTGGCTCGCGGTCATGAGCGAGGATCTCGGGCTGAACGAGGAGGCCCCCCGCGGCGCCGCGGGAGAGCCTGCCTCGGACGGGATCCGGGGGCGAGGCCCGGCGGCGCTGGCGGATCTGCGACCCCCGGCGGCGCTTCCGCTACGACATGATCCGGCGACCCGCCGCGCCGGTCCAGTGGCGGTTCGGCAGACGCCGGGAGATCCGAAGGCTGGCCGAGCGAATGGAGGCTCTGCAGGATGCTGCGCCGGCGCAGCTGAAGCGCGACTGCGGCCCCGCCTGGCCCGCGGATGCCGTCGGCAGGCGCTCCGGGACCCGGGTGCTCCCCCGGAACCCCGTCCCGGTCGAGCGGCGCGCGTTCGCGTTCGACGCGACGGCGCCCGGTGTGCTGGAGGGCATGCTGGTCCCCTATGGCGTGCCCATGTGCATCGGCGGCGCCTTCGAGGAGGTCTTCGAGCCCGGTTCCGTGCTGGCGAACGGCCTGCTGGTGCATGTCCGCGATGAATGGCGCATCCCGCTCGCCCGGTCCGGCCAGGGCCTGAAACTGGACGACGGTCCCGGCGGCATGCGCGCGACCGTGACCCTGCCGGACACTAGCGCCGGGCGCCGGGTGCGGGCGCGCGTCGAGGCGGGCGAACTGACCGCGTTCAGCGCCGCGTTTCAGGCGATCGGGGAGGAATGGCCCGCAGCAGACCGGCGCATCGTCCGCCGGGGCGCGGCTCGTCGGCCTCGCCCTGGTCGACAGGCCGGAGCACGAAACCCCGCTCATCGACCGGATTCGGGGGCGGATGAGAGCGTGCTGAGCGCCTCTTGCCTGCGATGGTAAACGCGTGCAGGCTACCATGATCGCCCGGCTCGCTAGGCCGTCCACCACCAGCCCGTTGCGGTTCTCCATCAGCGCATGGCCCATGTAGCGGAGCTTCGCTTCCTTGCCCCGCCCCTTGCCGCAGAGCCGACAGTCGTCATCCGTGGTCGAGCGGTGCGTCTCATTCGACCAGCGCGCGCCATAGAAGTCGCGGGCCGTGTAGCGGCTTGAGGCGGTTTCTTTGGGCCATGTAGTGCAACAACGAGCGGAAATCGGGGGTGCCGATGGTGTTTGCAAGCCGGAAATTCGAAGTGGAAGTGGAACGGCGCGTCGATGTTGCGGGCATGGCGTGGCCGGAAGAAGAAGCTGCCTGTGAAACCAGTTTGTGCGGGAATCTCGGCTACACCGATCTGCGGGGCATTACTTGGGATGAGGCCGTCGAGGCCCGATGCCTGGAAGGCAAACTGATTGACCGTATCGTGGCGGCCGAGGATCCCGAAGAGGAACTCGTAGTGATCGTCGATGAGCTCTACGAAGACGATGTCGGGCTGTATGGACTGGACATAGGCGTCGCCGCGGCTGTGGCGGGCCTGTCGGCAGCGGGATGCGTGCCATGCTGCAGTTGCAATGGCGGCGCGTTCGGCGGATATCACCGGGAAGAGTATCCGCTCGTGGTGTTTTTCGCGCGCCGGGCGTTGATGGAGCTGCTGCTAGACTGTGCCGTTGAGGCCGGGACAGGTCTGGAGAATGGCCATGGGGGATCCCTCATGGTCTATGCGGACGACATTCAAAAGATACGCGAATTCGGTCGTGTCCTGATCGAATGGCGCAGTTTGTTCGAAGCCTTGACCGGTCCATCGAAAGCCTGAGCATCTTCATGCGGCTGGTCGGGAGGCGGGTACGGCGCGGCGGTCAACGAGAGAGGGCCAAGACCGCGGCATACTGGCGATACCTGCGGGGCAAGCTGCCAGGCGCCTGCAATGGCCTTGATTGCGGATGAGTTGGCCGGGACTGCGGTTCAGCGGTTTTGGAGACGGCGAGGACCGAGGAACCCGGTTGCTTTCTCCAGGAATCCGGATCGGGACCGAACCTCGCATTCCCAGATAACGAGCACGGACCATCCGAGCGAGCGGAGTTCGTTCTGAATTTGGACGTCGCGGGCGGCGTTGCGTTGCAGTTTCGGACCCCAGTATTCGCGGTTGGATTTGGGCAGGCGGGCAATCGGGCAGGAAGGGTCGGGGTGTTGATGCCAGAAACAGCCATGTACGAAGATAACCTTGCGGCGGGAGGCAAATACAAGATCCGGCTTCCCGGGCAAGTTCCGCTGATGAAGGCGGTACCGGTAGCCCAGGCCATGCAGCAGGCGCCGCACGGTCATTTCGGGTTTCATGCCGGTTGACCGGATATTGGACATGATTTGGCTGCGCCGCTCTGGCGCTACAGTATCGGCCATCTGGGATCGCCTCGATTGGCGGCTTGGCTGAAAGCAGGACTTGGCACTCGCGAGCGATGGATGCAACGGCTTTCTTGAGAAGCGCTGGCCCAATTGACATATCTGGCTCAATGCGAATTCTGTGTACAGAGTCCCAAAATGTGGTATGAAGGGTCAGGAGGAGGGGCGTATCGTGTTGCTGAGCCTGTTTGCGGGTTGTGGCGGGCTCGATCTGGGATTCGAGCAGGCAGGCTTTGATGTGGGCTTGGCTTACGATGTGCGGGAGCATGCGATCGCATCCTGGAATGGCAACCGGTCCGGGCCTGGCCGCGGCCGGGTTGCCGATCTTCGGGGTATCGTGCTGGACGACATGGACATGCATTATGGCCGGCGCTTCGAACCTGTCGGCGTAATTGGAGGCCCGCCCTGCCAGAGTTTTTCGGAGGCGAATACACGGCGCTCCGACGATGACCCGCGCGGCAAGCTAGTGAGGCGCTTTTTCTCCATAGCGTTGGAATGCCATCGCCACAGAAGCCCGTTGGACTTCATTCTGATGGAAAACGTGCCAGGCTTGGAAAAGGCTGAGGGGGGGCGGCTTCTCGAACGGGAACTTGCGCGGCTTCAGCGAAACGGTTTCTCGGCGCAAAAGTTCTATGCGGATGCGGCTTGCCATTCGGTCCCGCAGTACCGCAGGCGCTTGTTCGTGCTTGCATTGCCTTCGGATTCGGGAGCGATGAAGCGTTGGGCCGCCCCGAAGGACGCAGGCGAACGGATGACAGTGGAAAATGCCATTTCAGGGCTTCCAGAGCCGAAATATTTCGTTCGCGGCATTGAACTGGATGACATTCCGTTCCACCCGAATCACTGGTGCATGATGCCCAAGTCCCGGCGTTTTTTCGACGGTTCGCTGGTTGAAGGCAATTGTTCGGGCCGCAGTTTCAAGACGCTGGCTTGGGACAGGCCAAGCATCACGGTGTCGTATGGCCATCGGGAGGTGCATGTGCATCCCGGCGGGAGAAGGCGCCTGAGCGTACTGGAAGCCTTAAGGCTGCAGGGGTTTCCACATAGCTATGTCCTGGAAGGCAGCCTTTCGTCGCAGGTGGACCAGGTCAGCGAGGCAGTGCCGCCGCCGTTGGCGGAGGCTGTTGCGAGGTCAATCAGAAACGCGCTTGCAAGAGCTGCGGATGATTGGCTGGAGGAACCGGCTTACGCCTCGATCTGATTGAGCAGCCTGGGTGGATAGCCTGCTTCCCGAAGCAGAAATCGAAGCTCCCCCACAAGGTGCTGAAATAGGGACTCGTCAGCTTGCACGAGCGAATCGGCGTTGATCATTCTTCCGATTCGCCGGGCTGCGCGGAGCGAGGAATCTTCACCCCGGGCCGTGGGGGTGGGCCGCGCCCGCGAGATGCCGAAGCGGTCCTCGAGGTCGGTAGGCGGCGGCCGGAATTCGAATGCAAGGCAGGCCATGGACGGTGTCGGGTCGTGCTGCGGCATTGTCGTGTAGCAGTAGGGGTCGTGGGTGAGCATGTCCCACTGGCGTTGGCGTGTGAAGGAGAGGAGCCACTTGGCGAGGCCGAGGGAGAAAAGGCGAAGGAATGTGGCGCCCGGCACTTGCGAAGCTGAGGCTGCCGCTGTCCTGATATCGGGCGCTGCCTGATCCAGGAGGGGCGTTGCCAATTGCCCGAAATCGGCGTTTGCGTCGGCGTTGGAATATATTGCCTCGCAGAGCCGGTTGAGAGTGTCCTGGGCGATGGAGTCCGGACGCACGTCCGTAGTGACGAAGAGCAGCCAACGGCCTTTCATGAGTCCGAGTTGAAGTTCGACCACGCGGTGCAAGGCCTCCACCATCCTGCGCGAATGGACAGCACTTGGGGCCGCGATTGATCCGCAGGCGTCGATGTTCAAGATGTGAAAGGGAGCCCGGCGCTCCAGTTCCCGGTACGCGGGGCTATTCTTTTCGGATATCTCCTCGAAGCGCCTGCCGAAAGTATGGGAATCGGGGGTAATGTGGTTGGCGTCGATCAGGGACTTCTGGCGAAACCGCGCGCGTGCGACGAATGGGTTGTTTTCGTGTCCGGCTTGGAATCCCGTGCTTGTAAGGCGGCATCCCAGACTGTCGCATAGGCCGGCGAGCAGGCGGACATCCAGATAGTCCATCCCGGGAAGCGTCAAATAACGGACTTCGGGCCCGCAACCGGCTTGTTCCGGCAGCGCATGACCGCCCCTCTGATGTTCGATCAGGCGCCGGGAGTAGTGTAGCCACTGTTGTTCGCGTACCAGTTGCTTTCGCACCCGATGCCACGGCGCCAGCTCATCCAGCGGCAAGGGCAATGCTGGCTCATCGGGGCGTACAGGTAGGACGTCTTCGGCGATTTGCCGATCTGGTTCGTCCGGCACTGATGTCACTCGCGGGTTTCCGGGATTGCGATCACATCGCTGAGGACGCGGGCCCTGTCCTGGACGGGGAGTTCGGACAACAGGCCATAAGCTTCCAAGACGATGGCGAGGGCGCTGACCCGTCCGGTGCCCGCGGGCTTCTTGGGCTGACCCGGGCGGCCCGCAAGCATGGGCTCTGACTGCCAGTCAATCTCTACTCCGCCAACTTCCCTGGGCAAGGATTTGGCCGACGTATCGGCGAGAGGCGGATCGGCATCGAGGCCAAGCCGCCGGGTCCAGACACCTTCGGCGAAACTCAACGCCTGGTTTCGCTGTTCGGCCTTGGCAAGCGTCCGCTTGGTCGCTGATGCGGCCTTGAGGCGGTTGACCAGAAGGCGCAGTGCCCGGTGTAGCCATCGCTGGATATAAAGGAAATGGGGATGGCTGTAATTGAAGGATTCGCGGTCGATGTTGATGGCGCCATCCAAACCTTCATGGACAAAAATTTCGGCAGTGATCTGGCGCAACCGGTTCTGTTCGGATATCTGGTAATTGAGAAAAGTCGGATCGAAAAGAGTGCCGCTTGCGCCTCGGACGCGGATGAGGACTCCGGCAGTTTCCTTGGGCACGATCTGACTGTTCCAATACAGGTAGGACTCGAATTTAAGGTGTCCTCCGGCCCTTTGCAGATCGGTTTCGGGGAAGGGGTTGTGCTGGCGCGCCGCAATCATGAAGGGGGTATCGATGGTGGTAGCCTTGCGAAGAGAGCGGGGAAGATGGATCGGACGGGAGAGCTCGACGCCGTCCAGGGTTACCGAGAAAGGGAGATGGGAAGCGTAATCATCGCCTGAGAGGCCAAGTCGGGCGCGAACCGATTCGCTAGGGGCCAAGGGAAGCGGCTCCGCCTGCCCGGTACCGTCGGGGAAGCCCAAGAATGCGATGCCGCTCGATCCGTCGAGGTCGAACGGATGAGTGTCGATATAGCGTATCGGCAGAGATAGGCTCAATTTCCAGATCAACTGAAGATATTCGTCGAACCGGTCCAAATTCGCTGATTTGGCGCTTTTGCCGGTGGCCTCGCCAACAGCCTCGAAGAAACTGCTGAATTTATCAGCAGGCTTGTCAGCCTGTTTCCAAGGCAGGCGCGGGGCCCGGTCGAAGTTGCCGGAGCAATATCCGATGTGGAAGACAGGTGGAGTCCTGACAGCCTCCCCGTCATCGGTATTTACTGAAGACGTATCCCAAAGCCTTTCGCTTTGCAGCGTGCGGCGGACTTCAGGGTGCATGTCGTACAGAACCACCTGTGTGCCGTGGGCTCCAATTTCATTCTCCGGTACAGAATAGGACAGTATCTTTACGTTTCCGGCGACGTAGTCGGAATCGTCGGCGAGCATAGTTGCTTCATCGTGGGTGTTGAGCGTCACCGTGGCTGTAAGGCGGTAGGGCTCTCCGGCAGACTTCGTTATTATCTGAAAATGCTTTGTTAGCTGAGCGACCGCGAACAGGCCAATCCCGATTTTTCCGATTAGCGGTCGCCCTTGAGGGCTCCGGTGGGGATCATCTTTCTGGACGGTGTTAAACTCTTCTCCTAAGGCTGTTCTCTTGGAACTGCCGCCTATATTGTTGAGGACATAAGCAAGGGTTTTGGGGGTCATTCCCGCGCCGTCGTCGCTGACCGTCATGTGACGGAAGTCTGGCTGACCTGTTTCGATGATGACGTAGGATGCGTCGGCGTCGTATGCGTTGGCTATCAGTTCACGGAATGCCGCCCAGGGCTCGCGGTAAATGCCGTCGGTGACGCGAGCGATGATTCGCTCACTGGTGGACAACGTGGTCTCGACCGACCGATCGGTGCCCGCGGATGAATGGATGCGGTTTTCAAGGTCTTCTATCTCAGCCCTGTTCCGGTTTGGAGCCATCATGGACTGTGCCGCCCGTGTCTTGGTGTTCAGCCTGAAGGCCCGGAGGCCGGACCTTCTGTCAGGCTATCACGCCATTGGCGGCGGGTGCCAGCGGACGGGCCGGTTGAAGATTCAACGCGGCGAAGCAAGCGGGGCTCGGCAGGAGTCAACGCGCGGGGATGCAGTGCGGGTGGCGCCTTCCCTGGTTTGGAACCGGGAATGCCGGACCGGGGCCCGGCGCCCGCACGGCGCTCAGGTTGCAGAAAAGGTCCGCGGAACCATCCCCTGCTCCGGAACGCCGCAGCCCCCCGCCGGAGGCAACCATTTGACGTCGGCCCGAACCGCGTGGCCCGAACCGCGCGGCCGGAAGCGGCAGGGAAGGCTTGCCCAAGGCCGGGGATCAGCGGCCATTCCCGCGTTGCCCAGCATACACGCGAAAGATGCCGGGCCAGGCGATGACTTGAAACGGTCTGTAAAGCAGGAAGAAGCCGGATGGACGCGTCCATACTCACCGGGACCCTGCTCATGCCGGCATAACAGCCAACCTATCCTCCACCGCCGAACCAGATGGCCGGACGAGATCGCAAATTCCGGATTTTGCCTACAACGGAAGTGCCGATTGTCTCGGCAATCGGTATGGCATAGGCGCGCCCACGAATTACAAGGTCAGCAGTGGGAGTCATTCTTGGCAGGCTCTTGAAGACGATGGTACTTCGCGTACGTCATACAGGACGGCGAAGTGCTTCAAACACCGAGATGAAGCTTGCCTCTGGATCGATTCTGAGACCCTGAACCCGTTCGGCGTCATCCCATGCAGCCGCGAGTTCCGGGCCCAGTGCCGAGCGTTCTGTCCGCCAAAGCGGGTGGGTGACAACTATAACCTCAGTTCCATCAGATACCGCCGGCAGGCCGGCGACAGCCGTCCGCCTATACGCCGGCCGCGCTGCTTCAAGGTAAGCGTTGCTTGGGCGGCACCCGATTTTCAGCTTGACGGGGGCCTGAAGGGTAGGAGTTCGTCGATGCGGCTGTTGGGATGGCCAGCAGCAATGGCTTCAAGGGTTGCCTTGAGCCAGGCATAGGGCTCGACGCGGTT
>JAJEIH010000154.1 GCA_022827685.1 Alphaproteobacteria bacterium | reverse complement strand
GCGTGGGGTGAAAAACCCCCGATCACTCCTCGTGGACCAACCCGAACCCGCGGAAATCCGTCAAGCCAACGGGGTAAGAAAAATCTCAGCCCAGCCGGAGCCCTTGCTCAGAAAGCGGTTCCAAACAGCGCACATGCCTCTGCAAATGTGCGCTCGACAGGATAGGATAGGCCGTTCCGATGTATCCGTCGGGAGGTAAGGCGTTTGCCCATCACGCTGCGCCAGTTGCGCTATTTCCAGGCTCTCGTCGAGCACGGCTCCTTCAGCCGCGCCGCGGAGAGCGTATTCGTGTCCCAGCCTGCGCTTTCGCTCCAGATTCGCGAGCTCGAGGCCACGCTCGGCGGGCCGCTGGTGGAGCGCGAGAGCCGGGGCGTTCATCTCACCCGCCTCGGCCGGGAGGCGCATGAGCAGGCGCTCCGGATTCTGGACGAGACCAATTTCCTGGAGCTCATGGGCAAACAGTTCGATGACGGCCGGGCAATGGTCTCGATCGGCATTATCTCCACCCTGTCGCCCTATCTGCTGCCGGGCCTTCTGAAGCGCTTGCAGGAAACGACGCCCCGCATCGAACCCGGCGTCGTCGAAGCGACGGGCAACGACCTCCTGGCGGACTTGCATTCGGGCCGCCTGGACGCGGCGGTCGTTTCCCTGCCGGTCGGCGTGATCGAGTTGCCCGAGCGCGAGCTGTTCGAGGACCGGTTCCTGGTCGCAGGCCGTCCCGGCGCGGTGGACGCCGTCCGCTCGCATTGCGACGTTCCCCGCCCCGAGGACCTGGCGCGGGCCGATATCGGGCCGTTGCTCACCCTTGCGGACGGACATTGCCTCGCCGACCAGGTTCTGGGGGCCTGCTCGATGTGGCGCCAGCAGGAAGTCCATCGCGGCGCCGCTTCGCTGGCCACGCTGTCGCGCCTGGTCGCCGGCGGCGAGGGCATCACGCTCATTCCGGAAACCGCGCTGCCCTGCGAAAGCGAGATGTCTCCGGGCCTCCGCTTCATGCGCTTCGCCGCGCCGGAGCCATTGCGGCGGATCGGCCTGATCCACCGCTTGGCCACCCACGGCCAGCGCTGGATCGACCCGCTGGCCGAGGCGGTCGCGGACGCCGGCAGGGAGCTGACGCAGCACGCGCGCCGGCTGGTGGCCGGGCCGCCGGCCGCCTCCTGAGCCGGCCCGTCGGCCGGCGCCGTCACCGGACCGGCGCCGTCTCCTCCTGCCCGTCGCCCGCCTTCGCCATGAAGTCGAAATCGCAGCCCCGGTTCGCCTGGGTCACGGTCTCCAGATAGAGCTTGAGATAGCCGCGCTGCGAACCGGCATGGGCCGGCGGGCGCCAGTCCGCGCGCCGCCGTTCGAGCTCCGCTTCATCCACCAGCAGGTCGAGGCGCCGCCCCGGCGTGTCGAGGCGGATGCGGTCGCCCGTGCGCACGAGCGCGAGCGGCCCGCCGACCGCCGCCTCCGGGCAGCAATGCAGCACGATCGTGCCGAAGGCCGTTCCCGACATGCGCGCGTCCGAGATGCGCAGCATGTCGCGCACGCCCTCGGCCGCGAGCTTCTTCGGAATGGGCATCGAGCCCGCCTCCGGCATGCCCGGCGCGCCCTTCGGCCCGGCATTGCGGAGCACCAGCACATCGTCGGCCGCCACATCGAGGCCGGGGTCGTCGATCCGCGCCGCGAGGTCTTCCAGCCCGTCGAACACCACCGCCCGGCCCTCATGCACCAGAAGGCCGGGGCTCGCCGCCGACTGTTTGATGACCGCGGTGTCCGGCGCGAGCGTGCCGCGCAGCACGGCGACGCCCCCTTCGGGCCAGATCGGGTCCGCCAGGGGCCGCACGACCGTCTGGCCCGGATGCTCGTCGGCCGCCCCGTCGATCTCCTCGCCGAGCGTGCGCCCCGTCACCGTCAGCGCGTCGAGGTTCAGGAGAGCCTTCAGCTCCCTCAGGATGGGCGCCGCGCCGCCCGCGCGGTGCAGGTCCTCCATGTAATGCCGGCCCGAGGGCTTCAGGTCCACCAGCACGGGCGTCTCCCGGCCCATCCGGTCGATGGCGTCGAGGTCCACCTCGATCCCGAGCCGGCCTGCGACCGCCGCCATGTGGATCAGGCCGTTGGTCGAGCCGCCGACGGCAAGCAGCATGCGCAACGCGTTCTCGAAGGCGGCCGGCGTCATGATGCGGTCGGGCGTCAGCCCCTCTCCGGCCAGCGCGACGGCGCGGGCGCCGGTGGCCTCCGCATGGCGCAGCCGGTCGGCATGGACCGCCGGGATGGCCGCGCCGCCCGGCAGCATCATGCCGATGGTCTCGGTCATCAGCGCCATTGTGGAGGCGGTGCCCATCACCATGCAGGTGCCGGCCGTCGGCATCAGCCGCCCGCCGGCGAGTTCGATTTCCGCCTCGTCCATGTCGCCCGCCCGGTAGAGGCTCCAGAGCCGCCGGCAGTCCGTGCAGGCGCCGAGCCTCTCGCCCCGGAAATGCCCGGTCATCATCGGCCCGGTCACCTCCATGATGGCGGGAATGCCGGCGCTCGCCGCCCCCATCAGCAGCGCCGGCACGGTCTTGTCGCAGCCGCCGATCAGCACCACGGCGTCCATCGGCTGGGCGCGGACCATCTCCTCCGTGTCCATCGCCATGAGGTTGCGCAGGAACATGGAGGTCGGGTGCGAGAAGCTCTCGTGGATCGAGATCGTCGGGAAGCGGATCGGCAGCCCGCCCGCATGCATCACGCCGCGCTCGATGGCGGCGATCAGGTCCGGCACGGTGCGGTGGCAGCCATTATAGCCGCTGAAGGTGTCCGTAATGGCGACGATCGGGCGCTCAAGCGCCTCGTCGGAATAGCCCATCGCCTTGATGAACGCCTTGCGCAGGAAGAAGGAGAGCCCGGCGTCGCCATATTGGGCGAGGCCGGAACGGATGCCATCGGTCACGGGTGAAGCGCCTTTCGGTTGTCCGGGGCGGAGGAAGTCGAGTTTGCGGCCCCGGGGGCGGAGGGCCAAGCGCGAAGTGTCATGAGATGTCATGGTCTGTCATGCGGGCCGGCAGGACCCCGTCCCATGTGTCATGAGATGTCATGATCTGAATGCACATAGTGCATATACGATGGCCATTTCGGGCATGAAGCCGCCGTTCCGGGAAGAGCTCCCGATATTCCGTCCGGTATCCCGGCCTTCGCGTCCTTGGCATAGATGCCTCCTTTCAATCCCATTTCGTTCCTTCCACCCTGCCGTCCGGCTTGCCCAGGCCGCGGGACCCTGATTCGCGCGTATCCTGCGCGCGCCTGTGCCGGCGCGGGCGCGCGTTTCGCGGCGGCGCGGTTCGCGCGCCTGATTGCCCGCGCGAGGCGCAGGGCGCACCTCTCCTGTCGGCTCCCAAGGATATTTTTCGCGCCGGCGCCAACGCGAAAGATGAAGCGGCCTCCGGATACCGCTTCATCCGATTCAATATAACATATGATCTCGAAATGTCAATCAATTAAGAGATTTATTACCAATAATTCGAACAAATATGTTTGCTGATCTCGCCGTTGCGCGAACGGCCCAAACAGACCGAATCCTGCTCTACCCCCCGTCCGCCGCCCGGTCTGCGCCCACCCTTGCGGCCAGCGCGGCGCTCAGGAAGTCGTCGATATTGCCGTCCAGCACGCCCTGAGCGTTGCCCTTCTCCACGCCGGTGCGCAGGTCCTTCACCATCTGGTAGGGCTGGAGCACGTAGGAGCGGATCTGGTTGCCCCAGCCGATATCCGCCTTCGCCGCCTGCTCGGCTGCGGCTTCGGCCTCCCGGCGCTGGAGTTCGTGCTCGTAGAGCCGCGCCTTGAGCATCGCCATGGCCGTTGCCCGGTTGCGGTGCTGCGAGCGGTCGTTCTGGCACTGGACGACGATATTCGTCGGAAGATGCGTGATCCGGACGGCGCTCTCGGTCTTGTTGACATGCTGCCCGCCGGCACCGGATGCGCGATAGACATCGACCCTGAGCTCGCTCTCGTCGATCTCGACCTCGATCCGGTCGTCCACCACCGGATAGACCCAGGCCGACGCGAAGCTGGTATGGCGGCGCGACTGGCTGTCGAAGGGCGAGATGCGGACCAAGCGATGCACGCCGCTCTCGGTCTTCAGCCAACCATAGGCGTTATCGCCCCTGATGCGCACGGACGCGGACTTGATGCCGGCCTCCTCGCCGGGGCTCTCTTCCAGCCATTCGAGCTTGTAGCCGCCGGCGTCGGCCCAGCGGACATACATGCGCAGCAGCATCTCGGCCCAGTCCTGCGCCTCCGTGCCGCCCGCGCCGGCATTGACTTCCAGGTAGCAATCGTTGCCGTCGGCCTCGCCCGAAAGCAGGCTTTCCAGCCTGCGGCGGCTCGCCCGGTCCCGAAGCGCCTCGAGGTCCGCCTCGGCCTCGTCGAGCGCCGCCTCGTCCTCTTCCGCCTCGCCGAGCTCGTAAAGCGTGATCGCGTCTTCCAGCGCGCCTTCAAGCGCACGGTAGCCGTCCAGGCCGCCGGCCAGCCGCGTCCGTTCGCGCATCACCTCCTGGGCGCGCGCCGGATCGTTCCAGAGTTCGGGCGCCTCGGCCTCGGCGTTCAGCGCTTCCAGACGCGCCGTGGATGCGTCCCAGTCAAAGATGCCTCCGGATGAGGGCAAGGCTGTCGCGGATGTCGTCCACCAGGGCCTGCGCTTCTGCACGCATCGAGCCGTCTCCACCGAAATCGGGATGGTGTCAGTATATACCCGAAATCCGCTCGCTGCTGCCCGCCGGCAGGCGGCCGGCCTCGCCGGGGCGGGGCTCGGTTCCGGGCTTGAAGGCTTCCAGGATGATGTCGGCCTCGCCGGGCGCCGCGGGCTTGCCGGTGGTGCGCCCGACCCGCACGAACGACATGCCGGGCGGAATCCGGAAGGGCGTCGCCGGGGCCCCGTCGAGAGCCTCGCGCATGAAGGCGCCGAACACGGGCGCCGCCACCGAGGAGCCCGTTTCCGCATGGCCGAGCGTGCGGGGCCGGTCGAAGCCGACATAGACGCCCACCACGAGGTCGGAGGCGAAGCCCACGAACCAGGCATCCACATAATCGCTTGTTGTGCCCGTCTTTCCCGCAAGCGGCTTGCCGACCGCGCGCAGCCGCCGTCCGGTGCCGCGCAGCACCGCGCCCTCCAGCATGGAAACCACCTGATAGACGCTCTGCGGGTCCGCAATCCGTTCGCGCGGGTCCGGCGGGTAGGGCACTTCCGGCCTCAGCTCCTCGAGCGCGCTGCAGTCCTGGCAGACCCGGCGTTCGTGGCGGAAGACCGTCTGCCCGTGGCGGTCCTGGACACGGTCGATGAGCGTCGGCGAGATGCGCCGGCCGCCATTGGCGAGCATGGCGTAGCCGGCCGTCATCCGGGAGAGCGTCGTCTCGCCCGCGCCAAGCGACATCGACAGCACTTCCGGCATCCCGTCCTGAATGCCGAACCGGTCCGCAATAGCCGCTACATCGCCCATGCCGACGGCCTGGGCGAGGCGCACCGTCATCAGGTTGCGGGATTTCTCGATGCCGATTCGCATCGGGACGATGCCGTGGAAGGAGCCGGAGTAGTTTTGCGGCCGCCAGAGGCCGAGACCGGCGCCCTGGTCGATGACGATGGGCATGTCCGCCAGCAGCGTCGCCGGCGTGTAGCCCTCCTGGAGCGCCGCCAGGTAAACGAACGGCTTGAAGGCCGATCCGGGCTGGCGCATCGCCTGGGTCGCGCGGTTGAACTCGCTGCGCCCGGCGTCATAGCCGCCCACCATGGCGAGCACATGCCCGGTATGCGGGTCCATTGCGACCAGCGCGCCCTCGATTTCGGGTATCTGGCGCAGCGCCCAACTGCCCTCGGGCCCCGCCGGCTCCACCGCAACCAGGTCGCCCGCCTTCAGGACCTGCTGCAGGCGCTTCGGCTCCGCGCCGACCCTCCCTTCCGCCCGCGCGCGCCTGGCCCACCGGGCTTCCTCCAGCGGAATGCGCCCGGCGCCGCCGTCCTTCAGCAATATGTGGGCGGCCTTCGCCGAAACGCCGGTGACGGCGGCCAGGCGGTAGGGGCTGAGCCCCGGCGGGCGGGGCGCGGATTTCAGCGCCGCTTCGAGATTGTCCTCGTCCAGCCGGGCGATGGGGCCGCGCCAGCCGTGGCGGCGGTCGTAGTTCTGCAGGCCGGCGCGCAGGGCCCGTTCGCCTGCCCGCTGCAATCCCGGGTCGATGGTGGTGCGGACGGACAGCCCGCCGGAATAGAGCTTGTCCTGTCCGAAGACCTCCATGAGCTCCCTGCGGACTTCCTCCGAAAACCACTCCGCCTTGAAGAACTCCGTGGCGTCGCGGGAACGGAGCTCCAGCGGCGCGGCGATGGCCTCCTCCGCCTCGACCGGGGATATGCGCCCGTCTTCCAGCATCCGCCGCACCACCCAGTTGCGGCGCGTGAGCGCCTGCGCCCGGCGCCGGACGGGGTGGTAGTTGTTGGGCGCCTTGGGCAGGGCGGCAAGGAAGGCTGCTTCGGCAATCGTGAGGTCGTCGAGCGAGCTGTTGAAATAGTTGAGCGCCGCGGCCGCGACCCCGTAGGAGCCAAAGCCCAGGTAAATCTGGTTCAGGTAAAGTTCGAGAATGGCGTCCTTGGGCAGCGCCTTTTCGAGCCTGAGCGCCAGGATCGCCTCCCTGACCTTCCGCTCGAGGGTGGCTTCCGGGCTCAGCAGGAAATTCTTGGCGACCTGCTGCGTGATCGTCGATCCGCCCACCGGCCGGCGGGCCGATTCGGACAGCTTGCTGCGCGCGAAGGTGTAGCCGGCGCGAAACAGGCCGGCGGGGTCGAGGCCGGCATGGCGGTAGAAGCTCTTGTCCTCGGCGGCCAGGAACGCATCCACGACGCGCCTCGGCATGGCATCGACCGGGACGAACAGGCGATGCTCGACCGCGAACTCCGCCAGCAGGCGGCCGTCGCCCGCATGCACGCGGGTGGCGACCGGCGGCTCGTAGGTCGCAAGCCAGCCATAGGCGGGAAGGCCGCGGGAGAAATGGTCCGCCGCGACGAGCGCGGCGATTCCGGCCGCCGCGACGAGCGCAACGCCGAACCAGTAGAACCAGGAGAAGATGCGCGGAAGACGTCTCATCAAGCTCACAGACAAACCAACTTCGTGGCAAAATCAAGGCTCACCCGCGCCGCCGGGGATTGGTGATTGCCGCAAGACGGTTATCGCGCTATTGTAGGAAACGCTTGCCGGTCTGCGTTCCTGTGCCGGGCGGGCCGTTCCTGTCGCCATCCGAATAGCTTTTTTCGTTTGCGCCGCCAGTGAAAGTCCGGCCGGCCGGGGTCTGCACGGATCGGCGGCGTGCGTTCAATGTCTCAATCCACGGCGCGCCCGGGCGGTCGAGCCTGCGCGATCGGAGGCCGGAATGAGTGTTACCAGCCTGCCGGATCGCTGCCCCCGCCCCTGCGCTGCCGCCTACCCGGAGCCCTACCTTAATGACCAGGAGCATGCTCATCGACGCAGCGCACCCGGAAGAAACCCGGATCGCTGTCGTAAACGAACGCCGGCTTGAGAACTTCGACTACGAAGCCGCCGCCCGGACGACCCTGAAAGGCAATATCTATCTCGGCAAGATCGCCCGCGTCGAAGCATCGCTGCAGGCGGCCTTCGTCGATTACGGCGGCAACCGGCACGGGTTCCTGCCCTTCGCGGATATTCACCCCGACTATTACCGGCTGCCGCAGGAAGACCGCCAGGCGCTGATCGAGGAGGAAGCGGCCGCGCGCCGCGAAAGCGACCTCGAAGGCGGCGACGTCGAAGATGACGACGCCGATGAGGCCGAGGCCCAGGCCAACGGCCGCGACGACGCGCAGGAGGACCGGCGCCGGGCCAGCAGGCTGCGCCGGCAATACAAGATCCAGGAGGTCATCAAGCGCCGCCAGATCGTGCTGGTGCAGGTCTCCAAGGAAGAGCGCGGCACCAAGGGGGCGGCGCTGACCACCTATCTCTCGCTCGCCGGGCGGTATTGCGTGCTGATGCCGAACACCGGGCATGGCGGCGGCATATCGCGCAAGATCACCAATGCGACCGACCGGCGCAAGCTGAAGACCATCGTCGAAGGCCTGGAGGTGGCCGACGGCATGGCGGTCATCATGCGGACCGCCGGCGTGAAGCGCACCAAGACCGAGATCAAGCGCGACTACGATTTCCTGACGCGCACCTGGGAAGGCATCCGCGAGGACACGCTGTCGAGCACCGCGCCGGCCCTCATCTACGAGGAAGCCGATCTCGTGAAGCGGGCGATCCGCGACATCTACGGGCGGGACATCGACGAGGTGCTGGTCGAGGGCGACCGGGCCTATCGCAGCGCCAAGGACTTCATGAAGGCGCTGATGCCGAGCCACGCGAAACGGGTGCAGCAATACAAGGACCAGGCGGAGCCGCTGTTCGTCGCCCACGGCATCGAGGACCAGCTCTACGACCTGCACACGGCGCGGGTGGAGCTTCCCTCCGGCGGCTACCTGGTCATCGATTCGACCGAAGCGCTGGTCGCCATCGACGTGAACTCGGGCCGCGCGACGCGCGAGCGCAATATCGAGGAGACCGCGGTCAAGACCAACCTCGAAGCCGCGGATGAAGTGGCCCGCCAGCTTCGCCTGCGCGACCTCGCCGGCCTCATCGTCATCGACTTCATCGACATGGACGAGCGGCGCAACAACTCCCAGGTCGAGCGCCGGCTCAAGGATGCGCTGGGCAGCGACCGGGCCCGCGTCCAGGTCGGGCGGATCAGCGCGCTCGGACTGCTGGAGATGTCGCGCCAGCGGCTCAGGCCGAGCATTCACGAAAGCAGCACCGTCGCCTGCCCGCATTGCAACGGCAGCGGCTTCATGCGGTCCGTCGAATCGAGCGCCCTGCAGACCGCCCGCGCCATCGAGCAGGAGGCGCTGAGCGGCGGCCCGGGCGTGCTGTCGGTGTATCTCTCCACCGACACGGCGCTCTATCTGCTCAACCACAAGCGGGACCTGCTGAACCGCCTCGCCGGCGAGCACGGGGTCGAAGTGCTGCTCCAGCGCGACGATTCGCAGCCGCCCGGCACCTGGCGCTTCGAGAGCCTCGCGCCGAAACCCCGGGATGAGGAGGGCGCCGCCGCCGGGCCGGACCCGGCCGACGCCGCCGCCGGGGAAACGCGGCCGGAGGCCGAAGACGAGGACGAGGAAGGCGGGACGAAGCGCAGGCGCCGCAGCCGGCGGGGCGGCCGGCGGCGGAAGAACGGCGCGGCCGAGGAGGCTGCAACTGTCGAGGCGGCGCCCGCCCCCGATTCCGGCGAGGCCGAAACCGCCGCCGAGGAAGCGCCGAAACCGCCGCGCCGCAGACGCCGCGCCGCCGCGAGCGCCGAACCGGAGCCGGCGGTGCAGGAGCCGGCGGTGCAGGAGTCCGAGGCTCCTCCCGCTGCGGAGGCGGACGCCGCGGAGGCCGTCGAGGAGGCGCCCAAGCCGAGGCGGCGGCGCCGGACGCGCAAGAAGGAGGAAGCGCCGGCCGAGCCGGTCGCGGAGCCCGCAGCGGAAGAGGCCGAGGCCGCCGCTGCGGCGGAAACGGAGGCCGCGGAAGCGCCGGAGGAGGCCCCGAAGCCGAGACGCCGCCGCACCCGCCGCAAGAAGGAAGACGCCCCCGAGGCCGCCGCTGCCGATGCGCAACAGCAGGAGGCGCCCGCCGCCGAACCCGCGGCGCAGGAAGCGCCTTCTCAGGAAACGCCGCCGGAACCGGCCCCCGCTCCGGCCGGCGAGCCGGAGGCCCCGCGCCGGGCCGGATGGTGGCGGCGGCAGCTGAACCTGGTCTGAATCCGCAACGGGAGGGCCGACCGCGCCATGACGAGCAACGGCAAGATGGAACTGCGCTTCGACGGGAGCGTGGCGATCCTCGCCTTCAACGACCCGGCGGTGCTGAATGCGATAGGCCACCGGATGCGCGAGGACTTCTCCGCGGCGCTCGACCGCATCGAGGCGAGCGACGCGCGCTGCATCCTGTTGACGGGCAACGGCCGGGCCTTCTGCTCGGGCGCGAACCTGAACGACCCCGACCGGCCGCCCCGCGACCGGGAGGCGGAGGCGCGCGGCGATCAGAAGAGCGACCTGGAAGGCTGGTACAACCCGACCCTCGAACGGCTGCGCGCATCCGCCATACCCGTCGTCTCCGCGGTCAACGGCGTCGCCGCCGGCATCGGCATGAGCTTCGCGCTCTCGGCCGACATCCGGATCGCCGCGAGGTCGAGCTATTTCCTCCAGGCATTCGCCCGCATCGGCCTCGTGCCGGACGGCGGGGCTACATGGATCCTGCCGCGCCTCATCGGCATGGCCCGCGCGATGGAGCTCTCCATGCTTGCGGAAAGGCTGCCGGCCGAGACGGCGCTCGACTGGGGCATGGTCAACCGGGTCGTGGACGACGAGGCGCTGATGGACGAGGCGGTGGCGATGGCGCGCCGGCTCGCCGGCGGACCGGCTTCGCTCGGCCTGATCCGCCGGCTCTACTGGCAGAGCCTGGAACAGGGCTACAGCGCGCAGCTCAAGCTGGAGGCCGACACCCAGACCGTCGCCGGCCGGACGCGGGACTACGAGGAAGGCGTCGCCGCCTTCCGCGAAAAACGCCCGGCCGCCTTCTCCGGCCGCTGAACGGCGCCGGAATGTTTCGAGGCGGGACGGCATCGCCCCGACCGGTCGCAATCCGTCCCCTTGTCCGGAACCGCCCGCCTTCCTATGCTCCCGGCCATGACCGGGGCCATCGCCTTCGACACCCACCGCTTCGTCAAGCGGCTGACGGACAGCGGCTTCACCGAGAAGCAGGCCGAGACCCTGGCCGAAGAGCATGTCGCCCTGCTCAACGACAACCTGGCGACCAAGGCCGATCTCGCAAATGTAGAGGCCGGGCTTAGGGCCGAGATCGCGAAGGCCGAGAACGGGCTCAGGGCGGAGCTCGCCACGGTCAAGGCCGATCTTCTGAAATGGATGTTCGGCGCGATGATCGCCCAGGGCGGGCTGATCGTCGCCCTGGTCAAGCTGCTGTAGCGCCGGGACGGCGCAGCACTGTTGCACTTGTGCAACAGTGACCGGAAATCGCCATCCGGCGGATTGCAGCGGCGCGGCCGGAAGGGCAGGATAGCCGCGCTGTCCAATCCCGGACGGCTGTTACCGGAAGGAATTCGGAATGAGGAAAACACTTCCGAACGCCGGTCGCAGAATGAATAGGCTCTTATCGGTCGTGCGGAGCATGACCGATAAGATCATTGAGTTGAGCCGCGCGGCACGGCGGTGATGCCGGCTATGGGGAAAGTAACCGCTCGGCGGGATCCGATTACGCCGTCGAGAGGCAG
>JAJEIH010000166.1 GCA_022827685.1 Alphaproteobacteria bacterium | reverse complement strand
ATACCAACGGCGTCGGATTGTGACTCATGGGAGATGGCCTCAACTGTCACCCCGGCCTCCGAGCCGGGGTCCAGTGCGGCCGTGCGGCGGCCCGGGGCGGTCGCGCCTGTTCTCCCTGGCTGCGCCCGCCGGGAACGCTGTAGCTGGACCCCGGCTCGGAGGCCGGGGTGACAAAAAAGAGCGCAAACACGAGGAAAGGCGGCGGCGCCATAGCTTCCGGTCAACGACCGTTGGTATGAGTCCCAAATCGAGGCCGTTGGTATCAGACCCGCCCGGGGAATGCTTCCGCGACCGTCGCCAATCTCTCTCCAAGCGCCGTAACGGAGTTTCTGACCAGTAATCCGGCCAGC
Source organism: Alphaproteobacteria bacterium (assembly GCA_022827685.1). GTDB lineage: Bacteria > Pseudomonadota > Alphaproteobacteria > Bin95 > Bin95 > Bin95. The sequence goes on along the minus strand of JAJEIH010000166.1, from coordinate 9,796 downwards.
AGGACGATCCCGGCAATCAAAGAAGCCAGCGGGCTGGTCGCAACAGCAGCAAAGACAAGCCTTGCGTTCAGGCGAGTAATGTCGTTCCGAATCTGCGGGTCCGATGTCTGCCTGAAAGTGCTGAGCCTGCCCGAGGGCTTCAACATTACGACCACAGTAGCCATGACCACGAGCCATGGCGTCGACCAGCGGTACATCCTGTCCGCCATGCCCTGCAAGGCGCGCCGCTCGCGTTCCGGGAGACGAAGGTCGCTGGCCCAGAGGTCGGCGTCGCGACCAGCACGCACACGGAACCCGTGGGTCGCGTCCATCAGGCGCCATCGGAGCAATCCGTACGCGACCACCGCCGCGAGAACCCAACCGAGCTTGATGAGCACGGCTTCAGTCATTCCTGCTGTCCTTCACCGTTGCGACCACTTGACCGACCGGCTCGGTAGCGCGCACGCAACATCGACGTCACTCCAGGGAACAACGCCCATATTACGATACCCAGCACTGCGACGACTATCAGGAATTTCGCAGTATCTTCCCGTGCGAACGCCACAATCGCCAAGGCGACATCGGGCCAGCCCGCACCGCCTTCTCCGCCTGAATTCGCTGCAGCCATCCCGCGCGTTGTTCTGTTCGGCCCGTTACGCCGCCGGCTACCCTACCCCCGCCACACTTCGCCGAGGAAGCGCAGCCAGTTTTCGCCGGCGATCCTTTCGATGCGCGCGTCGGTCCAGCCGGCGCGGTCCATGGCGGCAATGAGGTTCGGGTAGTCGCGCATGCCGTCGAGGCCCTTCGGGTTGGGCGGGCGGTCCGCCATCGGCGCGGAGAGCGCGCGGCCACGGCCCTTGTCGGAGCGCAGATATTCGAAGAAGCCGACGCCGTGGCCCTGGGTAAAATCGGTGCCGATGCCGACATTCTCCTCGCCCGCCACGGAGATGGTGTGGTCGAGCAGCGCTACCACGTCGTCCACCGTGGCCTCGCCCTGCTGGGCCATGAAGGGCGTGTAGGCGACCACGCCGGTGAAGCCGCCCCGGTCGGAGATCAGCTTCAGCATCTCGTCCGGCTTGTTGCGCGGGTGGTCGTAGAGCGCGTTGGGGGCGCAGTGCGTGTAGGCGACGGGCTGCTTCGAATGCAGGATGGCGTCCCGGCTGGTGCCGTCGCCGACATGGCTGAGATCGACCAGGATGCCGAGGCGGTTCATCTCGTCGATCACGTCGCGCCCGAAATCCGAGAGGCCGCTGTCCCGGCTTTCCCAGCAACCGGAACCGACGAGGTTCTGCGTGTTGTAGGTGAGCTGGATCACGCGCACGCCGAGGTCGTGGAAGAGCGGCAGGTAGTCCACCCGGTCCTCGATCGGATAGCTGTTCTGCCAGCCGAGAAAGACCGCCACCTTGCCCGCCTCCTTCGCCGCGCGGATGTCGGCGACGGAGCGCGCCTGGGCCAGGATGTCGGCGTGGTCGCGGAAATACCCCTGCCAGGCGGCGATATTGTCCATCGTCTCGCGGAAATTGTGCCAGACCGCGCAGGTGCAGTTGGCGGCGGTGAGGCCGCCGTCGCGCATCTCCTCGAAGACCTCGCGGCTCCAGTCGGAGACGATCAGGCCGTCCACGATGACGGGGCTGTCGAGCGGCATGGGGGAACTCTCCTGGAAATCGGATGATTGTGTCGTCAGGCAAGCGCGGCCGGCGATACTATCGAAGCCGGCGTCCAGCGCAGGCGGCGCCTTGCAAGGCGCTGCTCCCCGGTCTCGTCGTCGTAATGCGCCGGGGCCGGCTCGGGGAAGCCGTCCTGCGGCAGGTCGAGCGTGTTCACGATCAGGGTCGCCAGCAGGCCTCCGGGCTCCTCCACCAGCGCCGAGACATAGACGCCGCAGGCCCGGCAGATGAGGAAGTCGGTGATGCCCAGGCCGAAGCGGTAGCGGTCCACCTTCGCCTCGTCGGCGATCGCGATCTCCAGCAGCCCGTCGGGGTCGCCCGTCGCGCGCACGCCGTGCTTGCGGCAGAAGCTGCACTGGCAGGCCCGGATCGGCCATTCCGCGACGGGCTTCGCCGTGCGGTAGGCCACGCGGATATTGCCGCAATGGCATCCGCCCCTGTGAATCTCCGTCATGGCGTCCTCTTCCTCAGGCTTCGCCGCGCGTTTCCTTGCGGAGCATCGGCAGAACCCGGTCCGCAAGCAAGTCGATGCTGCGCAGCACGAGCCGCTGGTCCATGCCGAGCCACTGGATGCGCGTCACGATGCGGTTGCAGCCGGTCGCCTCCGTGAGCGAGAGCAGCTCGTCCGCGACCTCCTCCGGCGAGCCCATGACCACCCGCCCGGCGAGCAGTTCGTCGAGGTCCGGCTCGTCCTTGCCGACGCCGCCGATCGTGCGGAACAGGCCCCACTGGCCGAAAACCCGGTAGCTCGCCTCCAGGAACGGCCCCGCCTCGCGGACCGCCGTCTCCCTGTCCGGCGCGACGACGATGTTGCGCAGCATCGGGAAGCGCGCCGGCCGGGGCTTGCCGTGCGCCTCCAGCGTCTCGAGGAAGCACTTCGCCTGGCGCCTGACGACATCGCCCACCAGATGCGAGGAGGCGACCCAGCTGTCGCCGAGGCGCGTGTCGGCCAGCCGGCCGGCCCGCTCCACCGCCGCATCCACGCTGCCGCCGAACCACATGGGCGGCCGGGGCCGGCGCGCGGGCCTGAGCGCAAGGGTCAGGTCCTCCGCGCTGAAATGCCGGCCGGCGAAATTGACCGTCTCCTCCGTGAACAGCCGGCGGATCAGATCGACCCCCTCCAGGTAGCGGCCGATCCGGCGGCCGAAATCGAGCCCCATCAGCTCGAATTCGTCCCGCTGCCAGCCCGGTGCGACGCCGAGCGTGAACCTGCCGCCCGACACCGCGTCCAGCAGCGCCGCCTGCTCGGCGATCTGGAAGGGGTGGTAGAGCGGCAGGATGAGCATGCAGGTGGCGATCTGCATGCCCCCGGCCTCGGGCGCCAGATGCAGCAGCGTCTCCAGCGGCGGGAACCAGGCGGTGTCGCCGTAGGAAAGGTGGTTGCCGATCGCCACGCCGTCGAAGCCGCCCTGGCGGGCGAGGCGGAGCTGCTCGACATGCTCGGCCATCTTCTCGCCCATATCGGCGTCCGGGGGATGCTCGGCGCTGATGAAGAGGTGCAGGTCCATGACGCGCCAGCTTGGCCCAAAGCGCGGGCCGGCGCCATGCCCCGAACGCCGCAGAGGCGCGCCGCACCGTCACTCCGTCCGGGAGGGGTCCGGAACGAAATCGGGCGCCTTGCGGCGCCCCTTGCGTGTATAGGCCTTGCGGTTCCGGACCCGCTGCGGGCGCAGCGCGCGCACGACGCGGGCCATCGGGTTGCGCCGTTTCGGCGGCGGCCTCCGCTTGCGCATGGTCCCCGGTCCTGCAACAGGGTGAATGGTGGGCGCGGCTGGGTTTGAACCAGCGACCCCTGCCGTGTGAAGACAGTGCTCTCCCGCTGAGCTACGCGCCCGGAAAGAGGGGTCGTCTAGGCGCGCCTCCCGCCGCTGTCAAGCGCCGGACCAGGGATCGTCGAGGTCCAGGATCGGGTTGTCCACGCCGAGCCCTGGCGCCGGCGCGCGCACCGCCGGGCGCCGGCCGTCGAAGGAAATCGGCAGCGCCAGCGCCTGCATGCCCTCGCGCGCCGGCACATCGACGACCATGTCGAGCGCCCGGATCTGCGGCTCCTCGAGCGCCTCGGCCAGATTGTTGATGGGCGAGGCGGGCACGCCGGCCGCCTCGAAGACCTCCATCCATTCCCGCACGCGGCCGTCCGCCAGCACGGCCTGGAGGTCGCGCACGATCTCGCCATGCCGCTCCATGCGTGCGGCATTGCCCTCGAATGCCGGGCTCTCCGCCCAGTCGCTGCGGCCGAGCGCCAGCCCGAGCCGCTTGAAAAGGCGGTCCGTGGCCGCGGTAATCAGGATGCGCCCGTCGGCCGCGTCGAACGCCTCGAACACGACCACGCGGGGGCTGCCGGTCGGGTGGCGCACGGGCCGCTTTCCGGTGGCCTTGTGGGAGACGAACTGCGTCGTCAGCAGGAACATGGCGGTTTCGAGCAGCGAGGTGTTGACGACGACGCCTTTCCCCGTCTTCTCCCGCTGGCGCAGGCCGGCCAGCGCGCCGAGCGCCGTCCAGAGGCCGGTGCTCATGTCGCAGACCGCCGCCCCCATCCGCATCGGCAGCCCGTCCGGATCGCCGGTATTGTCCATCAGCCCCGAGAAGGCCTGGAACAGGACCTCGAAACCGGGATCGAGCCGCTTCGGCCCCTTGTGGCCGAACGCGCCCATGTCGCAATAGACGAGGCGCGGGTTCTCGCGAAGCAGCGTGTCCGGGCCGAGGCCGAGCTTCGCCGTGACGCCGGGGCGGAGGTTCTGCACGAACACGTCCGCGCCGCGCACGAGCTTCAGCAGCCGCGCGCGGCCGTCCTCCTGCGTGAGGTCCAGCGATACCGACCGCTTGGACCGGTTGACGCCGTGGAAGGTGGGCGCGGCGCCGAACCAGACCGGCGGCGTCCAGCGGCGCGACTCGTCGCCTTCCGGGCGCTCGACCTTGATGACGTCGGCCCCGAGCTCCGCGAGCACCTGCCCGACGACCGGGCCGGCGATGATCTGCGCGAGTTCGACGACGCGCACGCCTGAGAGCGGCATCCGCCATCCCCCCTTTGGTTCCGAGGCCGGCCGGCGCACGCGCCGCTTGATGCAGGGCCGCCGGCCGCCTAACTCTACCTCGCAGAAGGATGGCACATCCGGGGAGAAGGCGCATGTTGGGCAGATGGGCACTGGCGGCCGCGATGCTGTGCATGGCGGGAACGGCCTTCGCTCTCGGCAGCGGCGGCGGCAGCGGGGACAAGTCCGGTCCGCTGGCCGCCATCGAGAAGAAGATCGAGGCCGGCGAGTACGAGGCGGCGCTCGCGGACCTCGAGGTCCATATCGAGAAGAACCGCACCAGCGCCGACGCCTTCAACTGGCTCGGCTACGCCAACCGCAAGCTCGGCCGCTTCGAGAAGGCCCGCAAGGCCTATGCCCGCGCGCTCTTCCTCGACCCCGACCACAAGGGCGCGCATGAATATGCGGGCGAACTCCGCCTGCAGCTCGGAGACCTTGCGGGCGCGGAGAAGCACCTCGCGGAGCTGGACCGCATATGCCTGCTCGGCTGTGAGGAATATGACGAGCTGAAGGCCGAAATCGCCGCCTGGAAGAAAGCGAACGGCAAGTGATTCGGGCGGCTTGGCCGGCCGGGGGCGCGCGGGCCGGCATGAGCCTCGGGCGCATCCTGGCCATGCTCGCCCGCTACTACTACCTCTTCAGGGGCTCGGTGCCGCGCATCATCGAGCTCGCCTACTGGCCCATCGTCCAGGTCGCGCTCTGGGGGTTCATCACCAAGTTCTTCCTGGAGCACAGCAGCTGGCTGGTGAACGCGGCCGGCGCGCTGCTGGCGGGCGTCCTGCTCTGGGACGTGCTGTTTCGCGGCCAGCTCGGCCTCAGCATCTCCTTCCTGGAGGAGATGTGGGCGCGCAATCTGGGCCAGCTGTTCGCGAGCCCTCTCAGGCCCGGCGAGCTCATGGCGGCGATGATGCTGGGAAGCCTGATCCGCACCTCGCTCGGCCTGATGCCGGCGACGCTCGTCGCCTGGCTGCTCCACGAATACTCGATCTATTCGCTGGGCCTGCCGCTGATCGCCTTCTTCGCGAACCTCATGGTGTTCGGCTGGGCCATCGGGCTTGCAGTCTGCGCGCTGCTCATCCGCTACGGGCTCGCCGCGGAGAGCTTCGCCTGGGCCTCGATCTTCATCCTGGCGCCGCTGAGCGCGGTCTATTACCCGGTCGATGTGCTGCCCGAGGCGGCGCAGGCGGTCGCCCTGGCGCTGCCGTCCGCCCATGTCTTCGAGGGCATGCGCGCGGTCATGATCGAGGGCGTCTTCCGCATGGACCTCTTCCTCTGGGCGATCGGGCTGAATGTCGTCTATATCGCCGGCGGCGTGGCGCTGTTCGCCTACGCCTTCAAGATCGCGCGGCGCCGCGGCCTCATCCTGCAATCGGGCGAGTAAGGAGGCGATTGCCGACCGGCGAACGCGGCATATATAGGATGGCGTGGACCGTCGAAAATTCCTGCGCGCCGCCGGCAGTGCAACCGCAGTCGGCCTCGGCGGCGGGCTCAGCCTGGCGAGCGCGCTTCCCGGGACCGGCGCCCTGCACCGCCTCTTGGAGGAAACGCCCCGCGAACGGGTCGCCGCCGAGCTTGCGGGCCTGATCGGCGACGGCCTCGACCGCCGCAGCACACTCGCCGCCCTGGCCGTCGCCGCTTCGCGCCGGGTCCGGCCGTTCCCCCATGTCGGCTTCAAGTACCACACGGTGCTTGCGCTCCAGTCCGTCCACCTGACCGCGCTCAACCTGCCGCGCGAGGAGCGTTGGCTGCCGGTCTTCTGGGCGCTCGATTATTTCAAGCGGGCTCAGGAAGACGAGCGCCGCCGGAGCGGCTGGACGATGGGTCCGCGGCCGGAACCGGTGGCCGGGACGGTGGAGGCGGCCCGAAGGCGCCTGATCGATGCGTTGGATCGCTGGGACCTCGAGGCCGTCGATCCCGCCATCCTCGATTTCGCCCGACTCGCGCCCCCGCGGCAGCTCTCCGAGCTTCTCTTCAGGTACAGCACCCGGGACCTTCGCGCGATCGGTCACAAGGCCATCGCGGTGCAGAACGTGCACCGCCTGCTGCCGATCGTCGGACCCGAACACGCGCCTCCCGTGCTTCGCTCCCTCGCCGCGGCGCTCCAGAACCACGGATACGACCCGAATCCTGCCACTCGCGACTTGCCGGCCGATCGAACGTGGCGGGAGTTCCAGGCGATGCTTGGAGTGATCCCGAAGACCTGGATGGAGGGCCGCCGGGACGACGCCGCACGCAACGAGCTCGTCCGCACCCTCCGCGAGGTCTCCGAGCTCGACGCGGGCCGGGTGGTGATCGACCTCCTCAAGCACGGTGTGTCCACCGACTCGATATGGGAGGGTCTCTTCGCGACGGCCGCGGAAGTGGTGCTGAGACGGCCCACGGTGGTCCCGGTGCACGCCCAGACATCCGCCAACGCGCTTCACTACGTGTTCCGGCACGCGCGCGCCCCGGACACGCGGCTTCTGGCGCTCCTCCAGTCGGCGGCCTTCATGCCGGGCTTCCGGCGCGGTGTTCGACACTCACGGCCCGACCTGAGGATCGAGGATCTGGAGCCGCTCCCGGTCTCCGGCAACCGCGCGGACCGGTTGAGCGACGCATTCTCCGAGCTGCCACGCGATCGCATCTCCGGCGCTCGCAAGGCGTTGCACTACCTGCAACACGGCGGCTCCGCGGACACGCTCGTCGCCAGTGCGCGCCGGCACCTCGCTCGCAACGGCCGGCGATCCCACGACTACAAGTTCACCGAGGCGGCCCTGGAGAACTGCCGGGAAATGGCGCCCACCGCATGGCGGGACCGGATTCTGTCCGCCTCGATGGCGTACTTCACCGGGCCCGCGACCGCCCCAAGCCCGGTATCTCGCGAGGCGCTGCAGCTGCTTGGTTAACGAAGTGCAAGATTTCCGGGAAGTGCCCGAAGAAGACCGGCTCCAGCAAGCTCGGCACACGCGCTCCCATGCACACCGGCGGACGCGCCGACCTCACTGCCGGTAGCAAGACCCCATGGACACCGCGGGGGGAAGAGGGAGAGGGCCATGACGCCGGCGGTCACCGCCGCGAAACGGGCAGGAATCGAGTTCGAGGTACTCCAGTACGACGCGAGCGACGCCGCCGAGCCCTGGGGCACGGGCGCCGCCCGCGCGCTCGGGATCGCGCCGGAGCGAGTGTTCAAGACCCTGGTGGTCGACCTCTCGGGCGCGTCGCTCGCGGTCGCGATCGTTCCCGTCGCCGCACGACTCGACCTCAAGGCCGTCGCCGCGGCACTCGGTGCGAAGCGCGCCGCGATGGCGGAGCCCGCCGCGGCCGAGCGCGCCACCGGCTACGTGCGCGGCGGGATCAGCCCGCTCGGCCAGCGCAGCCGCCTTCCCTTCGTCATCGACGAGAGCGCACTCAGGTTCGAGCGCATCCACGTGAGCGGCGGCCGACGGGGCCTCGAGATCGGGCTCGCTCCGGGCGATCTCGTCAGGCTGGTGGGGGCCGTCGTCGCGCGGATTTCGCGCTGAATCGGGACCGGCGATGGGAACCCATTCGGATACCGCTTCAAGCCGGGCCAGGTAGACAGCCCTCCCGTCCGGGCTGACATAACGATCGAACTTCGGGAGAAGCAGCCGTGTTCGCAACTCGTCGAACGTCTCGCCGGAGAACGGCAGCACCCCGCGCTCCTCCCGCACGGCGTCGACGACCGCGCGTGAACGTCCATCCCGGCGAAGCGCCGCACTGATCAGGACGTTCGTGTCTGAACGACACGCTCAGCTTTCCTCCGCAAGAAGCGCTTCGAGCCGGGCCTTGGTCAAGCCTTTCGCGGAGGCTTCCTCGCCCAGGGCGTCCATCGTCGCGGACAGACGCTCCCACGCGGCGCCCCGAAGCCGCTCATACTGCTGCACCGACATCATCACGCCCACCACACGGCCCTTCCTGGTCACGCGCACGGGCGCGCTCTGCGCGGCATCGAGCAGGTAGCCGAAGCGATTCTTGGCCTCACTGGCCGCTACTTCCTTCATGTAGCCATGATCGCTATTCCGGCTCCTTCGGGCAATTTTCTGCCGCCAACTGCGCGAGCACTACATACGGGTCACAATTCACCCCGGTGGGCGAGCGGAGGCTCGAAGCCGCCACGTTATGAGTCCGGATGCCCTTCGTATCTTTGTCGTCACCAAGAGCGCGCTCGCTGTTGATTCTTCTTTCCCGCGGTGACGTAGTTCCAGGACGCCCGCGAACATCCAGAGCTCGCCTTCGGCCCGGCCGGATCTCCCGGCTCCTCTCCGGCGCCATCTCCTCCACCGGCATCAGGCACGTTTCGTCGAAGACCTTCATCGTCCGCTTCGCCATGACTCCCGCCTCCGTCAGGCCCATCGCCGTCTCGTGGGCCGCCGCAAGGGCGTCAGACTTGTACTGCTTGGTCATCGCAGACCACCTCGGTCTTGGTTCGCCTACCCTTGAATATCCAGCTCATGGCGAGGGCGGCGTGATGATAGATGCCCGCGAGAACCCAGCCCAGCACGTAGTCCTTCTCGACGATCTGAGGCCGCAACCCGAACGTGCCGGCAATGTCGAGGATCTCCCAGCAGTCGATCACGCGGGATCTGCCTGGACCCAGCTCTCGGGAACGAACAGGCGCCAGCGCGTTGCGAGACGGCGGCAAGCAAGTGCGGAATCGAGCCTGGCGTTGCCCTGCGTCAGCCGTTCCCGGCATGCCTTTACGAGGGCGGCACTGTCCGATCGGCGCTCTGTGAGGAAGCCGAGGCGCTTGAACACGGCCCCGTTACCGAGCCGGTCGGCATAGGCGACCAATGTGTCGTCGTCCCGATCCGGGCGGTCGAAATAGGATGCAAGGCAGTCGGCGACATGCTGGATGCCGGCCCCGAGACTCGGATCGTCGAGCATGTCCACGATGGTGCGGTGAACGTCGGATATCGCGATTCTGGTTGTTCCGCGCCAGACGTACCTGGCGCCGAAGATCATCTCCGGACGCGTGTGCCTCAGCGTGAAGCTTGTGCCATGGTGCTCCCGGTTCCTGGCGCGCACCGGGCGCCCGGTCATCACGACGATGTCACGGAAGATCTGCTCCGTAAGGTCCCAGTGCTCCGCGGCGGTCCAACCGCCGATGTACGCGGGGTCGTACAG
>JAJEIH010000091.1 GCA_022827685.1 Alphaproteobacteria bacterium | reverse complement strand
CATGATGACCAGCGGATAGACGAAGCTCTCGAACAGCACCGCCATGACCAGGAACACGATGGCCACCGCGATCAGCAGGTCGATGACGATGTGGTTCCAGGTGATCGTGAGCTGGTCGGCCGCCCCGGAGAGCCGGAGCTTCACCCCGGCCGGCAGGCCGTCCGCCCGGAGCGGGCCGATGACCTCGGCGCGCACGAGGTCCATCGCCTCCGAATTCATGACGCGACGAAAGCGGAGATTATCGCCATGGAACAGCTTCCGGTTCTTCGAGTTCGCGCCGCCAGCGTCGCACCTCCACTATCCGCCCCACGCCTCGACGGCGGCCAGCAGAACCAGGGCGGCGACTAAGACGGGATGGCGGCGCGAACCGTGGCGGAGATCCAGCGCGCCCGCTCCTGCCGGCGACCTTCCGGGATACGGAAACCACCAGCAAGGGGAACGCAGCACTGGGCGGGGAGGGGGTCAATGGCGGGGCGACGCTGACGCCGCTATTCGTAAGGTTCGCCGCGTTCTGCGCGGCGGACCCGGAGGACGGTGTTGGCCGGCCGATGGAGCATAACGGAGCCGCGCTTGCTGTCATCGAATTTCAGGGTTCCCGACGGGATCAGATCGGGGCTGTGGCGGCTTCCAGCCAGAGAGGGTCTTCGCAGGCGGCGATGTCGCGCACCCGGGCGTGATAGGCGTTCAGCCAGTCGCGCTCGGCGGGGGTAAGGAGCGCGGTGTCGATCAGGCGGCGGTCGATGGGGGCGAAGGTCAGCGTCTCGAAGCTCAGCATCTCCGGGAAGTCCGGGTCCTCGCGCACCAGCAGCAGGTTCTCGATGCGGATGCCGAACGCACCCGCCTCGTAATAGCCGGGCTCGTTGGACACGATCATGCCGGGCAGCAGGGGCTCGTTGCCGCTCCGGGCGACGCGCTGGGGGCCTTCATGCACCGAGAGATAGCTGCCGACGCCGTGGCCCGTGCCATGGTCGAAGTCGAGGCCCCCTTGCCAGAGCGGCGCGCGGGCCAGCGCGTCGAGCTGGGCGCCGGCGGTCCCCTCGGGGAACCGCGCCGTGGCGAGCGCGATATGCCCCTTCAGCACGTGCGTGAAGCAGGTGCGCTGGTGGTCCGTCGGTGTGCCTATGGCGACAGTGCGGGTGATGTCCGTCGTGCCGTCTAGGAACTGCGCGCCTGAATCGACCAGATAGAGCATGCCCGGCGCAAGCGTGCGGTCGGTGGCCTCGGTCACGCCGTAATGGACGACGGCGCCGTTGGGCCCCGCGCCGGAGATGGTCGGGAAGCTCAGGTCGCGGAAGAGCGGCAGCTTCTCGCGGCAGCCGCGTAGCCGGGCAGCGGCGGAAAGTTCCGTCTGCCGGCCTGAAGGGCCTTCACGGTCCAGCCATGCGAGGAAGTCCGCCATCGCTCCGGCGTCGCGGCGATGCGCGGCTCTCGTGCCGGCAATCTCGCCTTCGTTCTTGCAGGCCTTGGGCAGGATGCAGGGGTCGCGCTCGCGCACGATCTCTGCGCCTGCCGCTTCCAGCCGCGAGAGGACCCAGGCCGGCGCGCTGGCGGCATCGACCTGCACCGTCTTGCCGGCAAGCGCATCGAGCGCCCGCCCGAACGCCTCCGGCGGCGCCAGCGACACCTCGTTGCCGAGATGTGCGCCCAAGCCCGGCGCGGGCTTCGCCGGATCGACGAACAGCTCCACACGGCCTTCGCGGTCCAGCAGCGCGAAGCAGAGCGGCAGCGGCGTGTGGGAGACATCGCCGCCGCGCACATTGAGCAGCCAGGCGATGGAGTCAGGCAGGGTCAGCACGGCGGCGTCGCGGCCGGCCTCGTCGAGCGCGGCGGCAAGCTCGCGGCGCTTGTCAGCGGAGTCCCTGCCCGCCCAGGCGATGTCATGCGCGACGATCGGCGCGACCGGCGGGGCAGGCCGGTCGGTCCAGACCGCGTCCAGCGGATTCTCCGCGCAGGCGACCAGGCGGCTGCCCGTCTTGCCGGCGGCCTCTTCGAACTTCCGGACCTCCTTTTCCACATGCAGCCAGGGGTCGTAGCCGAGCGCGCCGCCCGGCGGCAGGTTCGCCGCAATCCATTCGTCCGGCGGATCGTCGCTTATGTGGAGGCACGCGAAGACCTCCGTATCGACCTGCTCCGGCATTTGCAGCGTGTAGCGGCCGTCGCTGAAGACGGCGCCCTTTTCCAGCATCAGCACGGCGATGCCGGCGGAGCCGGTAAATCCGGTCAGCCAGGCCAGCCGCGCTGCGCTCGCCGGCACATATTCGCCCTGGTGCTCATCCGCGCGCGGCACCACGAATCCGTCGAGGCCCCGGCGGCGCAATTCGGCCCTGAGCGCGTCCACCGCCTCCCGATGCCCGTTCATGCCGCATGGCTCCCGGTCACAAAGGGCCAGAGCGTGTCTGCGCCCTCGGCGGCAATCAGGCGGCCGAGCCGGACCGACCAGGCGCGCTCATTGCCGAACTCGTCCCGCCAGCACCACAGCCTCCTCGTGCGGTGGTGCAGGGAATGCTCGTAGGTGAAGCCCATCGCGCCGTGGACCTGGTGCGCAATCGCCGCCCCCTTCGACGCCGCCTCTCCGGCGCGCGCCTTCGCTGCCGCAATCGCTGCGATGCCGTGAGGGCCAAAATCCCTGGCGGCCACGGCCTCGCCTGCAGCATCCGCCGCCGCTTCGGCCGCGGCCGCCTCGCCGGCAAGCTCCGCCAGCGCATGCTGCACCGCCTGGAAGCGCCCGATGGGCCGGCCGAACTGCTCGCGCTCCTGCGCATACTGCACCGACTGGTCGAGCAGCCGGGACAGCGCGCCCGCCATCTGCGCCGCACGCACCGCCGCGCCGACAAGCGTCAGACGGTCCCGGTCGAGGCCCTCCGGTGCTGGAGCCGAGCGCAGCGGACGCGCGCCGTCGAACGCGAGGTCGTCCCGCGCCTCGCCGGCAAGGCTAATTCCCGGCACCAGCGCGCAAGCTTCGCGTTCGACAAGAAGGATGCGGCCCGCCGCGAGCAGCGCGATATGTCCGGCCTGCCTGGCGAAGGGCACCTGCCGCGCCGCGCCGGAGAGCACGCCGTCTTCGAGTTCGACGGTGTCGGCCGGGCCGACCGGGGCCACGGTCATCGGGCCGTCCGGCGCAGCGAGGCCGCCCTGCTCGAGAAGCCAGCCCGCCAGCAGCGTCTCCGCCAGTGGGGCCGGGACCGCCCAGGCGCCGGCGGCCTTCAATATGTCGAAGCCGTCGCCCGTCTCCGCGCCGCCGCCGCCCAGTTCCTCGCGGACCCAGGCAAGCGTAAGGCCGCTTTCCTCAAGCGTCTCCCAGAGCACCGTCGGCCAGACGCCGGTCTCCGCATCGTTGACGACATCCGGCGGGCAGAGATCGGCGAGGATGCGCTCGGCCGTGTCGAGGACGATGCGGTCGCTCATCTGAGCCCGAGCTCTCTCGCGACGATTCCCTTCAGCACCTCATTGGTGCCGCCGCGAATGGTGGAGGAGGGGACGTGCAGCACGCCGTCGGCCAGCACCTTGCCGTAGAGGTCGGGGGACTGGCTTGCGGCCCGCGCCGGCAGGAGGTTTCGTGCCTCGCGCACGAGCTCGCCCTCGAAGCGGGTGCCCATGTCCTTGACGAGCGCGGCGGCGACTTCCGGCGCTTCGCCTTCGTCGAGCAGCCTGGAGATGCCGAGCGACATGCGCCGCAGCGCCATGGTCCGCGCCGCCAGCGCGCCCACCGTCTCGGCGTCCCGGTCGCCCGGCTCGGGCCCGAGTTCCCGCACCAGCTCCGTCAGCACCGGGAAGGTGGACAGGAAACGCTCCGGGCCCGAGCGTTCGATGGCGAGCTCGCCCGTCACCTGCCGCCAGCCGTCCCCGGCCTCGCCGATCACCATGTCGTCCGGCACGAAGGCATCGTCGAACACGGTCTCGTTGAAATGCCGCTCGCCGGCGATGTTGCGGATGCCGCGTATCTCGATGCCGGGAGACTTGAGGTCGACCAGGAACTGCGTCAGGCCGGCGTGGCGGGCTTTCATGTCACGCGGCGCGGTGCGGACCAGCGCGATCATGTAGTGCGAGCGGTGGGCGCCCGAGGACCAGATCTTGCGCCCGTTGATCCGCCAGCCGCCATCGACCTTCACCGCCGTCGTGCGGACCGAGGCGAGGTCGGAGCCGGAGTCCGGCTCGCTCATCCCGATGGCGAAATAGCACTCCCCGGCGGCGATGCGCGGCAGGATCGAGCGCCGCTGCTCCTCCGTGCCGTAGCGCAGCAGCAGCGGCCCGGACTGGCGGTCGGCGACCCAGTGGGCGGCGCAGGGCGCGCCGGCCGACACCATCTCCTCGGTGACGATGTAGCGGTGCAGCGCGGGCTTCTCGCCGCCGCCATACTGCTTCGGCCACATCATGCCGAGCCAGCCGCGCCCACCCATCTTGCGCGACCATTCCGGCGACCAGCCGGAGCCCCAGCTGTCCGCCATCGGCGTGAAGCCGCCGGACGCCTTTTCCTCGCGGATGAACGCGCGGACTTCTTCCCTGAGCGCCCGCTCCTCCGGGCCGAATTCGACCTTCGGGAAGCGGAACCGGTCCCCCGTCATGCTTTTCCCCCGTTGCTGCACGGCCCCCGCATTCGAGAGCGAACCGGCCCCGCCGTCAACGCCGCATGAGCCGTCCGGCTTGACTCCGCGCTGTTTGTTCTCTATATACCCCATTTCACTAAGAAAACATGCGGGAAAGGCCATGACCTGACCGACCGGCGGCGGCTGGCGCCGCGCTTGTGCAACACCCGGTCCGAAGGCGTGGGAGCCGGCGGCCGGAGCCCTCGCCGACAGACAGGCGAGGTGCGGCCGGACGGCGCGGTATCGCGGCTGGGTTCGGCCGGAAACGGCAGAAAAGGAGGAACGGCGATGGACGGATCGATGGACGGGTTGCCGGCGCGGCGGCGGGGCCGGGCGGTGGGCGAGGACCTGCGGGCGGCGGCGGTGGCGGCGGTGCTGCGCGAGGGCATGAGCATCCGCGCGGCGGCGCGGCGGTTCGGCCTGGCGCGGAGCAGCGTCGATACCTGGATGAAGCGCTTTCGCGAGCGCGGCCATGTGCGGGCGGACCCGAAGGCCGGCCCCACCTCGCGGATCGAGCCGCATCGCGGGCGCATCCTGCGCATCCTGGCGGCGCGGCCGGGGCTTTCCATGTACGGGCTCTGCGACACGCTCGCCGCCGAGGGGCTGGTCTTCCACCCGGCGACGGTGCAGCGCTTCCTCCTGCGCCACCGCCTGGAGCGCGCCCGCCGCCTCGCCCGCCAGCGCCGCGAGCGCGGGCGCAAGCGGTGGACGGAGCGGTAGCGGCGGGGCAGGCGGCAGGGGCGCGCCGAGAGGCCCTCCCCCGTCGCCGTCCTTCGAAACCCTCATCCTGAGTAGCGTAAGCGGGGCGAACACCCCACCCGGTTTGTCAGCTTGACGAGCTGTCGAAGTTCCAGGGCAGGAGTCCCGCCATCAGACCCGGCCGAGCGCTGCGGCGAGGGTGTGACGGGAATGATCGACGGTCCGGGGACAGCGGGTCACGGACAGGCGGTAATTTTTCGTGCTCCTTTTTGGGCGATACCTTCAATTTTGAAGGATGGCGCGGGCCGGAATTTGCGATATGGCAGTCGCGATTTACGATACGGATATCAATACCGGGATAAATCCCTTTAATTTACATAACGCGGCGTAAGGTGCAGCAGGCGGAGGAACAGGCCCGGCGCGGCCTGAGCGGTGCAAAGGGGGGTCGGCAGATTGTTCGGAATTCATTCGGTTCCCGGTTCGCGGTTTCAACAGGCCGGGAGGCGGCATCGGGGGGCCGCGGCGTGAGCCCCGACGATGCCTTCGACCGCATTCTTGCGTCGCTGTACCGGGCTTCGCTCGATGACGCCCTGTGGCCGGCGACGAGCGCCCTGATCGATGAGGCCTGCGGCATTGTAGGCAGCGGCCTCGTGGTCGGCGAAATCGTTAACGGTCGCGGCAGAATCTACGTTGCCCGCAATCTCTACCGCGGTGAGAGCCGACTGGACCTGGCGCGCGAATACTTCGACGTCTGGTATCCCCAGGACACGGCCATACGCCGCCTGACGGGACAGCCCGAAGGTCGGCTGGTTCATCTTCCCGACCTCCATAGCGAAGACGAGCTGAAGACGTCTCCGGTGTACAACGAGGGATGGCGCAGCCTGAAGGCCCAGAACGGCCTGAACGTGCGTTTCGACGAGCCGGACGGCCTGCGTCTCGTCTGGACCATCGCCGACCCCGTCGGCGGCGATGGCTGGCAGTCCACCCAAATTGAGCTGATCGGGCGCCTGGCGCCGCACGTCCGCCAGTTCATCCGCGTGCGCCAGGCGCTGGACGGCGCCGATGCCCTGGGTTCGGGCCTGGAGACCCTGCTGGACAACAGCCGCATCGGCGTCATGCAGCTGGACCGCGGCGGGCGGGTGCTTGAGGCCAACGGGCCGGCGCTCGACATTCTGCGCCGCGGCGACGGCCTGCTGGACCGCGACGGCGCCCTCCACGCCTGGCTGCCGGAGGACCGCAGCCGCCTGTCGAGGCTGCTGCGGCGCGCGCTGCCGGACTTGTGGGGCGAGGCCCCGGGCGGCGGTTCGATGACGGTCCGGCGTCCTTCGGGCCGGTCGAGGCTGGGCCTGCATGTCAGCCCGGTGGGCGAACGGTCGGTGGATTTCGGGGGGCGCCGGGTGGCGGCGCTGGTGCTGGTGGTCGACCCTGCGAACCATCCGCACATTGACGGGACGCGCGTGGCGGTGACGCTCGGGCTGACGCCGTCGGAGGCACGGGTGTCGGCGCTGCTGGCCGAAGGCCTGAGGGTGCAGGAAATCGCCGCCGCCACGGGCCTGTCCGAGAACTATGTGCGCTGGCTCTTCCAGCAGGTCTACCGGAAGCTGGGCATGTCGGGGTAGGTCGACCTGGTGCGGCAGGTTCTGGCTGTGGACGCCCTGCCGCGGCGCTGACGGGCCGCCGGCGGCCGGCGATTCCGCCCCGGCCGACGCCTTCGTCCCCCTCGAATCCGGGCTCTCGATACCTTCAAATTTGAAGGATTTACAGGGCCTTAGCGGTCCTGTTTGTGTGCGCCCTGAATATCGGCGCGGCCGGGGGCCGGCCGGCGGAACCCTGCGATGTACGACCCGGAATGACTCGATGGATTCAGCCTACAGCATCGGCTGCCAATGCCGCTTCTGCCGTTCCCGCACGCCGCAAAGCGGCGCCCATGCGCTGAGCCGGCTGCCCCGCTCTGCCCGGGGGCCGTCTCCTTCCCGATTCCATCCTTCTGCCTGGCGCGCGGCGGCCTGCGCGCTCGCCGCGGTCTTCGCCCTGCTGCTCGCCGCCGGGGCGGTGCAGGCGCAGACAGCAAGCAAGCTGGTGGGCAATACCGGGCAGGCGACGGTTTCGCACTCCGACTTTCGCTGGCACTTAGCCCAGGCGTTCACCACCGGCAGCCATACCCTGGGCTACAAGCTGACTCGCGCGGACCTCCGCCTCCAGCTTGCCCAAGGGCCCCAACCGACCTACACCGTACAAATCTACTCGGCGGACTCGTCCGGCAATCCGGGCACCAGCCTGGGCACGCTGACGACCTCGACCAGCCTGGCAGCCGGGTGGCAGGCCATCCAGTTCACGGCGTCCGGCGGCGGCATCGACCTCGCCGCCGACACGACGTACCTCGTGGTGCTCGCCGCCACCGCCGGCGCGACCCAGTACACCCGGTGGGCCGACACGAATACACCTGCGGAGGATAGAGCGTGATGATTTTATATTGAAGCGTATCCAGCGTTTGTGAAGTAGTTGGCGCATTCTTGAGGAGAGAAGCGTTCGATGAGGGTTCCGATGCGTTTCCATGTTGCATCGGATGTGCGTTCGGCCGCTTGTCGCAGTAGGTGCTTGAGCTTTGCGAAGACCTGTTCGATGGGATTGAGGTCGGGGCTGTAT
>JAJEIH010000047.1 GCA_022827685.1 Alphaproteobacteria bacterium | reverse complement strand
GAAGAGCCGGAGAAACCGGATGGAATACCCGGAGCGCATGCCCGAACGGGACACAGGGTATGCGCCCGGCGCATGCAGATCATGACATTTCATGACGCATTGCACAGGGTCCTGCCGGCGCGCATGACAGAACATGACATTTCGTGACGTGCCGAGGAATCCTCCGCGCGCCGCGCCGGCTATTCGCCGTCCGCCCGTCCCGTCACCGTTGCGTGGCGGGGGAGGTCGTCGGCGATTTCGAGCCAGCGGATGCGTTCTTCGTAGAAGACGTGGAAGGCGGGCGGCAGGGATTGCGGGTCGTCGAGGGTGCTGATGTAGAAGTGGGTCTCGCCGGGGAAGCGGTCCGACTCGTAGGTGAGCGGGGTGCCGCAGGCGGCGCAGAAGCCGCGCTCCACGCCGGGCGAGGAGGCGAACACGGCCCGCTCGCCCCCGGTGAACGCGACCGACTCCGTGGCGGCGCCGACGAACATCGTCACCGGCGCGCCGGTGCTGCGCCGGCAACTCGTGCAGTGGCAGTATCCGGTCCAGAGCGGGGCCGCACCGATCCGGTAGCGCAGCGCGCCGCAGAGGCAGCCGCCTTCGAGGGGGAGCGCCGCCATGGCGTTCAGGCGGCTTCCGCGTGGACCGCCGGCCGTCCGCGCACGCTGATGCGCCAGAGCAGGCGCGAATCCGCCTTGCCCGTCGCGACGCCGATGGGGGTTGCGGCATGCATGGTCTGCAGCGTGTCCCAGACCACCAGGTCGCCCGCGGCGTATTTGTGGCGGTAGATATGCCGCTCCTCAAGCGCGTGGTCCTTGAGTTCGTCAAGCAGCGCCTCCGCCTCGTCGTCCGCCATGCCCTCGACGGCGTAGGCGCCGTGGCCGAGCGCGTAGAGCGCCCTGCGGCTGGTGACCGGGTGGGGCATGACCAGCGGGTGCCAGACCGGCGGCACGCGGCTGTCCTGCTCGTCACTGACGATCGGGTTCGCCGGCGGCTCGTCCGCACGCCGCTTGCCGCGCCCGTATTTGTGCGCGACCCGGAGGCCGTCGATCCGCCGCTTCGTGCCTTCGTCCAGATTGTCGTAAGCCGCGGCCATGTCGCAGAACTGCGTCTCGCCGCCCTCGGCGGGCGCGACGATCGAGTAGAGCATGGTCGCGCTCGCCGGCACCTCCTCGTAGGACTGGTCGGTGTGCCAGAGGGCGGCGCCGTTGCGGATCTTCGGGTCCTCGTCGCGCTTCTCGGTGTTGCCGACGGTCATCAGCTCCGGATAGCCGGGCATGCGCATATGGTCGAGCACATGGGGGATCGGAGCGCCCCATTGCCGCCCGAAGCCGAGATAGCTCTCCTCGTCGAGCTTCTGGCCGCGGATGACGATGACGCGGTGCTCGTAGAGCGCGCCGGTCAACAGCCGCATGAGCGCCTCGCCGGCCCCGGCGGCAAGATCGACGCCGCGTATTTCCGCGCCGAACGCGGCGTCCAGCGGGGTAATCGCTGTCATGGGCGGTTCCTCCTATTCGGCGGCCTGGACCAGATGCTCGTCCATGAGCGCCGTGCCGAGGCGCGGGTCCTTGTAGAGCGCGCCGTCCTTCATGATCATCGCGAGATTGTCACGGTCCTGCACCAGCGAGACATCCTTCACCGGGTCGCCGCGCACCAGCAGCAGGTCGGCGAGGTAGCCCTCCTTCACCTTGCCGAGCGTACCCGCAAATCCCATGAGCTCCGCGCCGACCACGGTGGCGCAGCGCAGCGCGTCGGCCGGCGAATAGCCGAAATACCGCACGAAATGCTCGATATCCCGCGCGTTCTGGCCCATCGGCGTCATGGCGAAGCCGTAATCGCCGCCGACCACCACCCGCACGCCGCGCTTGCGGAGCTCGTGATAGGTCTCGCAGGTCAGGTCGAACATCCGGAAGAGACCGAGGGACTCCACCGTCGCGCGGTCCAGGCCGTATTTCTCGCCCTCCCGGGTCGAGTTGTGGACGAGCCCGAAGGCCGGGCCGACGAAGGCCGTGTCCTTGACGCTTTCCAGCGCGTCGAGCGCTTCCTCGTTCGCATAGTCGCAGTGGTAGATGCACTCGATGCCGTGCCGGACCGCCATCATCACGCTCTTGGACGAGCGGGCGTGGCAGGCCACCATCTTGCCGAAATCGCGCGCGACCCCGACCAGCGCGGCCACCTCGTCATCGTTGGTCGGCGTGACCTCGCCCCCGGCGAACGGCACGAAATCGTCGCCGGAGAGGTTGATCTTGAGCTGGTCCACGCGGTCGCGGACGCACTCGCGGGCGACCCTGCGCATCTCCTCCGGCCCGTCGGCGACAAGGCCGAAGCTCTCCTGGTGGAGATGGCGCTGGCGCTCGTCGCCGAGGCCGGCGGTGGTGGTGATCTCGGGCGAGCCGGCGCGCATGCGGGGGCCGGCCAGCATTCCCTCCTCGATGGCGTCGCGCGCATTGACGCCGAGCAGCGGCTTGGCCGAGGCCGCCTCGAAAATCGAGGTGAAGCCGTGCTCCAGCAACAGGCGCAGGTTCTGCGCCGTCAGCAGCATGTGCCGCTCGGGCCCGATCCGGCCCAGGTCCGGCGGGGCCATGATGCCGGTGAAGCTCGGGTGGCAGTGGCCTTCCACCATGCCGGGCATCAGCGTCATGCCGGCGCCGTCGATCCGTTCTTCCGGAAGATCGCCGACCGGCTCTCCTGCGGGCGCCACCGCGGCGATGCGGTTGCCCTCCACCACGACGGTTGCGGGGACGGGCGCGTCCGTCTCGCCGTCCCACACCTGCGCATCGGTTATCGCTATTCTCGACATTGCCTCCTCCCTGCCTTGCCTGCCGGCCGCCCGCGGGACGGCCGCATGACCCGACTTTGCCCGCCGCGCGCGGAGACCGCAATGCGCCGCCGGCCTGCGAAGGAGGCCGGGCCCCGGCTATGGCGGCGGCGGCCCCATGTCCAGCGCGCTCTTGTAGAGGTCCAGCAGCGCCTCCTGCTCGGCGCGGTCGGCGCTGTCCATCTTCCGGAGCCGCACGATCTGGCGCATGGTCTTCACGTCGAAGCCATGCGCCTTCGCCTCGGCATAGACCTCCCGGATATCGCCCATCAGCGCGGCCTTTTCCTCCTCAAGCCGCTCGACGCGCTCGACGAAGGCGCGCAACTGTCCGGCGGTCACCCCGCCGGCCTCGCGTTGCGGCGCCCCTGCTCCGCCGGCCATGTCCTGCACCGCTCAGTGCGCTTTCGACTGGAAGGCGGCCATCTGCTCCGGCGTCGCCTCCTTCTGGTGTTTGGCCTTGTAGTCGGCATAGGGCATGCCATACACGATCTCGCGCGCCGCCTCATAGTCCATGTCGAGGCCGCGCTCCTCGGCCGCCGCCCGGTACCATTTGGAGAGGCAGTTGCGGCAGAAGCCGGCGAGGTTCATCAGGTCGATATTCTGGACATCCGGGTTGTCGCGCAGATGCTGAACCAGGGTGCGGAAGGCGGCGGCCTCCAGCTCGGTCGTTGTCTTGTCGGTCATCGGTCTCGCTACTCAATCGCCAGGAAACGGGGTCGCGGCTAAACTAGCCGATCATGCAGCCGGAATCGATCCTCCGCCGGGCGTTCGAACGCGCGGTCGCGCGCGCCGACCCGGCGCTGTCGCTCGCCCCGCGCCTCCCCGAACCGCCCGCCGGGCGCACCTTCGCGGCGGCGGCCGGCAAGGCGGCGGCGTCGATGGCGGCCGCGTTCGAGACGGCCTGGCCGGGCCCGCTGGAGGGCGTCGCGGTTACCCGCTACGGCCATGGCGCCCCCTGCGACCGGATCGAGGTGGTGGAGGCGGGACACCCCATGCCGGACGCCGCCGGGCGCGGGGCCGCGGTGCGGATACTGGAAGCGGCGCAAAGCCTCGGGCCGGACGACCTGTTCGTGTTCCTCGCCTCCGGCGGCGGTTCGGCGCTGCTGGCATTGCCGCTGCCGGGCATCTCCTTCGAGACCAAGCAGGCGGTGACGGCCCGGCTGCTCGCTTCGGGCGCCTCGATCCACGAAATCAACACGGTGCGCAAGCACATGTCGGCGGTGAAGGGCGGGCGGCTGGCGGCGGCAGCCTTTCCGGCCCGGACCGTGACGCTCGCCATATCCGACGTGCCGGGGGACGACCCCGCGGTCATCGCGTCGGGGCCGACCGTGCCCGACCCGACGACGCTCGCCGATGCCGGGCGCGTGCTGGAGGCCAACGGGATCGGGCCGGTGGCCGGCCTCGAGGAGACGCCGAAGCGGCTGGAGCGGTCCGAATTCCGCCTGGTCGCCACGCCCCGGGAATGCCTGCTCGACGCTGCGCTAGGCGAGCCGCCCGCCTGGCTGCTCTCGGACCGGATCGAGGGCGAGGCGCGCGAGGCGGGCAAGGTCATGGCAGGCATCGCGCTCCATGCCCGCGCCTTCGCCGCCCCGTTCCCG
Organism: Alphaproteobacteria bacterium; assembly: GCA_022827685.1. Lineage (GTDB taxonomy): Bacteria > Pseudomonadota > Alphaproteobacteria > Bin95 > Bin95 > Bin95. The sequence goes on along the minus strand of JAJEIH010000047.1, from coordinate 85,058 downwards.
CCGCCCTGCCTGCTGCTTTCCGGGGGCGAGACGACCGTGACCGTGCGCGGCAAGGGCAAGGGCGGGCGCAATCTGGAGTTCCTGCTGGGGCTTGCGCTTGCGCTCGACGGCGCGCCCGGCATCCACGCCATCGCCTGCGACACGGACGGAATCGACGGTGCAAGCGACTGCGCCGGCGCGCTGCTCCGCCCGGACAGCCTGGCGCGGGCGCGGGCGCTCGGCCTCGATCCGGCGGAGCGCCTGCGCGAAAATGACGCCCATGCCGTGTTCGCCGCGCTGGGCGACCTTGTCGTCACGGGGCCGACACGAACCAATGTCAACGATTTCCGGGCTATCCTGATCGAGCCGTAACGGGGAGGACGCGATGCGCGGCAAGCGGAGGGCCAAGATCGTCGCGACGCTCGGACCGGCGACGTCGAGCGCAGACGCCATCAACGAGCTGTTCGAGGCCGGGGTCGATGTCTTCCGCTTCAATTTCAGCCACGGGCAGCCGGAAGACCATGCGAGGCGCCACCGCATCCTGCGCGAACTGGAGCGCCACGCCTTCCGGCCGATCGGCATCATGGCCGACATGCAGGGCCCGAAGCTCCGGGTCGGCGCCTTCGAGGGCGGCGGCGTCGAGCTGGAGCCGGGCCGGCGCTTCATGCTGGACCGCTCGGAGCGTCCCGGCACCGCCGCCCGCGCCTCCGTGCCCCACCCGGAGATCTTCTCGGCCGTGCGCGCGGGAGACGACATGCTGCTCGACGACGGGCGGCTGCGGCTGAAGGTGCTGTCCAAGTCCGAGGCGGCGCTGGAGACGGAGGTGGTGGACGGCGGGCGCCTCAGCGACCGCAAGGGCATCAACCTGCCCGGCGTCGTGCTGCCGATCTCGCCGCTGACGGGCAAGGACCGCACGGACCTGCGCTTCGCCCTCGGGCTCGGCGTCGAATGGATCGCGCTCTCCTTCGTGCAGCGCCCGGAGGATGTCGCGGAGGCGCGCCGGTTGATCGGCGGCCGGGCGCATGTTCTCGTCAAGGTGGAGAAGCCCGCCGCGCTCGGCTGCATCGAGGAGCTCGTCGCCGCCGCCGATGCGGTGATGGTGGCGCGCGGCGACCTCGGGGTCGAAATGCCGCCCGAGGAAGTGCCGATCGCGCAGAAGACGATCATCCGCACCTGCCGCGATGCGGGCAAGCCGGTGATCGTGGCGACCCAGATGCTGGAATCGATGGTGCATGCGCCCGCGCCGACGCGCGCGGAGGTCTCGGATGTGGCAACGGCGGTCTATGACGGGGCGGATGCAGTCATGCTCTCGGCGGAGACCGCGGCCGGCGCCCATCCGACGGCGGCGGTCGAGATCATGGGCCGGGTGATCGACCGGGTGGAGCGCGACCCGTCGCACCGGCGCATGGCGGCGGCCGAACAGCGCCCGCCGCTCGCGACCTCGGCGGACGCCATCTCGGCCGCCGCCCACCAGGTGGCCGACACGATCGGCGCGGCCGCGATCGTGACCTACACCACCTCCGGCTCGACCACGCTTCGCGCCGCCCGCGAACGCCCGGAGCAGCCGATTCTGGGCGTCACCTCGGAGCTCGCCACCGCGCGGCGCCTGTCGCTCACCTGCGGCGTTCGCAGCGTGCATACGGCCGATGTGCGCGACTTCGACGAAATGGTGCGCAAGGCGGTGGCCGCCGCGGCGCTCGAAGATGTCGCCGGGCCGGGAGACACGGTCGTCATCACCGCGGGCGTGCCCTTCGGCACCCCCGGCGCCACCAATGTGCTGCGCATCGTCCGCATCCCGCCGGAGTGACATTCCGGCCCGCCGCCGGCCTGCATGAAGCCGCCGCCGGCGTGTATCCTGCACTCCGGGATCGGAGGAGCATGCCATGTCCATGACGGAAACCGAGCACATCTTCCGCTACACGCACGAGTTCTCGGACACGATCATCGCCAGCGCCGGCGGGGCGGTAATCCGCGACCGCGAGGGGCGCGAGATTCTCGATTTCACCTCCGGGCAGATGAGCTCGATCCTGGGCCACGCGCATCCGGAGATCGTCGCGACGGTCAGGGACGGGATCGAGCGTCTGGACCATGTCCACAGCAGCTTCCTTTCCGACCCGGTCATCGGGCTGGCGAACGCGCTCGCGGGCCTCCTGCCGGACAAGCTCTCCAGGGTGCTGCCGCTCAGCACGGGCGGCGAGTCCAACGAGGCGGCGCTCAAGATGGCGAAGCTCGCCACGGGCCGCTACGAGGTCATCGCCTTCGACCGGTCCTGGCACGGGATCACCGGCGGCGCCGGCTCGGCGACCTTCAACGGGGCGCGACGGGGTTACGGGGCGCCGATGCCCGGCGTGCTGGCGCTGCCGACGCCGCATGCCTACCGCTCGCCCTTCGCGTCGAACGGAGACTATGACTGGCGCGCGGAGCTGGACTGGGGCTTCGAGATGGTGGACCGGCAGACGACCGGCAGCCTCGCCGCCATGATCCTGGAGCCGGTGCTGAGTTCGGGCGGCGTCATCGAGCTTCCGGACGGCTATCCGACCGCGCTCGCCGAGCACTGCCGGGCGCGCGGCATGCTGCTCATCTACGACGAGGCGCAGACCGGCCTCGGGCGCACCGGCGCCCGGTTCGCCTTCGAGCATGAGGGCGTGGTTCCCGACATCCTGACGCTCTCCAAGACGCTGGGCGCGGGCCTGCCGCTCTCCGCGACGATCGCTTCGGCCGAGCTGGAAGAGGCGTGTTACGAGAACGATTTCCTCTTCTACACCACTCACACCGCCGACCCGCTTCCGGCCGCGGTTGGAGCCAAGGTGGTGGAAATCCTGGTCCGCGACCGGCTCGAGGAGCGCGCCCGCGAACTCGGGGCCTACATGAAGGGCATCCTGCTCGACCTCCAGCAGCGCCATGAGTGCATCGGCGACGTGCGCGGCCGTGGCCTGCTGCTCGGCGTGGAACTGGTCGAGGACCGGCACAGCAAGACGCCCGCGAACGGTTTGGGCCACGAGGTCGGGCGGCGCTGCATCGAACTTGGCGCCAGCCTCAATATCGCCCGGCAGGCGAGCGCGCATATCTTCCGGATCGCGCCGCCGCTCACCGTGACCCGCGGCCAGATCGACACCGCCATGGCCATTCTCGACCGGGCGCTGACGGAATGCGCCGGGCGCACCGGATAGGTATTTTTCTCTTGTAATAATCTCTTTTTGTTCTATATTCCCATCGACTCCTAAACGGAGCGAAAGGGCCATGACCTGGAGCTGACAGGGCTGCGGCAAGCCGCGCCAGCCGTATTTTCCCGCCTCTCCGCCGCGAACCGCACGTCCGGCGGCGACACGGGGGACGCTGCGCCCGGCGGCCGGTTTGCGTCGTTCGGATCGGTTCGCCGGACGGTGGCGCGGCGATGCCGGGACGGCGCCCGGGCGGATCGTTCGGATTGGGTCGAATGCGCAACGGAAGGAAGGACGGACGATGGGGAAGGAATCGACGGACGGGCCGGCGCGCGCATGGCCGGTGCGAAAGCCGGGTGCCCCGGCCGGCGCCGCCATGTGCGTCCGGCGGGGGCCGCTCAGGCGCCGGGGTAGAGGCTTGCGATTTCCCGTTTCACGATCCCGGCCGCCTCTGACAGCGGCTCGGGCGTTTCCAGAAGCTGGATGACGGCGCGGCCCGGCGTTGCCAGCGCCGGGGAATGGGAAATGACCTTCATGTCTGCCGGGATGGTGCCTTCCGCCATGACCGCGACCGCCGCTCCGCAGGCGACGGCGCACCGGATGGCCTGTTCGCCGGCCCCGATCAGAACCTCCCGAAAGGCTGTATTCCGGGATTCGAGCGCTGCGACCGCCGCTTCACGCAACGGATAGCCTTCGGGATAGCCGGCGACCGGCACGACCGGCCAGTCGGCGACCGCGAATTCGGGCGCAGCCACCCAGTAAAGGCGCGGCCGGGAGAGTTTCGCCGCCGAAGGCAGCTCCTCAAGCGTCATCACCACAGCGAGGTCGAGACGGCCCGCCTGGAGATCCTGGCGGAGCGCCGCACTGCCGCTGCAGTGAATGTTGACCTCCAGCGCGCTGTAGTCGCTCCGCATCCGCTTGATGAACTCGGGAAGCAGCGACGAGCAGCAGTCTTCGGCGACGCCGAGCCGAACGGTGCCCGCAATAAGCTTCGAATCGGCCCGCTCAAGCAGCCTGTCATGGAGGTCCACCATCGCCTGGGCGCCGGGCAACAGGTCCCGCCCGGCGTCCGTAAGCCTGACATCAGCGCGGTTCCGCTCGAAAAGGCGCATGCCGACCTGCTCTTCGAGAGTCCGGATACGCAGCGACATCGTTCCCTGAGAGCAGCCGAGCAGTTCCGCCGCAATGGAAAAGCTGCGCTCGGCGGCGACGGTCAGGAACGACCTCAGAAGCCTTGTGTCGATATCGGCCATGAATTTCTATATTATTAATACACATTATTAGTCAATCTGGCTCTAATGTCGCGCCTCCCTCTGTCAGCCGCTATTTGCGCCTGCCCTGCAATCGGACATGCACTGGTGCCCGCACGGGCGCATCGCCTTGCGGGAACAGCCCGCTCAACCGGGAAATCTCAAGCGGCGCCTTGCACTGGCAGCGGCGTCACACCGCATCCGCCATCGGGGGAGTCCGCCTGTCCAGCTCCCGATAGGTGTCGATGATCTTCCGTTTGACCAATTCGGTCGCTTCGGAGTGCGGGCCCGGTCTCTCCAGCAGCTGGATGAAGGCCTTTCCGAGCGGCGGAAGGGTTGCGCGCGGGAGAAGCACCTTGAACGTGTCCGGAATGGTTCCCTCGGCCATGACGGTGACGGCTATTCCGGCTGCAACGGCGACCTTCACGGCCTGCTCGTCGGAACTTCGGAAAATTTCCCGACTGGCGATCCCGCGACGACTCAGTTCGGCAATTCCTGCAGCCCGGAAGGGGCTGTCCTTCTCGCCCCAGGCCACCGGAACGGGTGCCTCGCTGTCAAGCCGGAAATCGGGCGATGCGACCCAGTGCAGTTGCGGGCGCTGCAGAACCAGCGCCGAGGGCTCCTCGCGCGGCAGGGAGACGACAGCAAGGTCCAGCAGGCGCGCCTCAACCATGTGTCCGAGGCGCTCGCCTGGCTCGCACCGGACATCCAGATCCATCGACGGGTGTTCCTCGACCACGTATTTCAGAAGCCCGGGAAGAAGCGAGACGGCGCAGGCTTCTTCGACTCCGAGACGGACCTGGCCGTAAACGGGTCCCGACTGCAGACGCCCGACCATCCGGTCGTGCATGTCCACCAACGCCCGGATTTCCGGCAGCAGCCGGTGTCCCTCGGCCGTCAGGGTCACGTTATGGGGGCTTCGGTGAAGCAAACGGGCGCCGAGTTTTTCTTCCAGCGCGCGTATGTGCAGCGACATGGTCGCCTGGGAGTATTCCAGCCGTCGGGCAGCCGTCGAGAAGCTCTGCTCTGCGGCGACACAGAGGAAAGAGCGAAAGAGCTTGGTATCAATATCAATCATGTCTTGACCTATTATTGACACACCAGAAACATTTGAACTTCCAATATATAAAATCGGAAGACGGCTGGCAAATGCAAGCGCCCGCCTTGCTCCTGGCGTCGTCGGCAGAGAGGATTATCCGAAATTACGCCTCTTCCACCCGATCCGGCCGGAGGCGAAGCCCCTGAATTTCACGCTGCCGCGCGCAGGGCGGCAAGCGGCGGGGCCGGGGCGTGAACGGGGCGGCGGAGGACAAGGAGGCGGCGGGCCTCTTCGGTCCGGCCGCTGCGCAGCAGCGCGCCGAGCAAGGCGAATTCGAGCAGGTCGCGCTGGGCCCGGCTGCCGCCGATGCGTTCATGCCCGGCCATCCAGGGTGCCAGCAGCGCTACGGCCTCTTCCCAGTCGCTCCGGGCATAGGCGCCAAGGGCCTCGGCCAGTCCGGACACGATGTCGCCTGCCGGGCCTGCGGCGGCCCCGGCAATGCGCGCGAGCTTGCCGCCGCGTCCAGCCATGGCGTGCGCCAGTGCGGCATGAATGTCGGCGAAGGCGGTGCCGGGATTCGGGAAGAACTCGCCGGCATAGTCGCTGAGCCGCTCCCAGGTGCCGTCGGGCACGGCCGCGCCCGCGAGTTCCGCGCGCAGCACGAAGGCGGCGCTGTCGGTCAGCACATTGATCGGCGGCCCCCAGGCGCCGCCCGGCGCGACATCGGTCTCGAAAACCCGCCAGGCCTCGTCCATGTCGCCCTCTGCGGCCCGCCAGATCGCCACATGCCAGGCGATATGGCAGGAAAGCTGCGCCTCCCGGTCGTAGTCCCGCCGCCAGGCTTCCAACCGTGTGAGTCCTTCCTCGCGCTCTCCGGCTTCGTAGTGGACATGCGCGCGGATATGCGCGGCATTGGCATTGCGGGGATTGCCGGCCAGTGCCTGTTCCAGCAGGCGTTCGGCTTCGGTTATCTGGCCGGCCTCGACCTGCGAGAAGCCATGCTGGGCGAGAAACCACCAGTCATCGCCGTAATGCGGCGCCAGCCGGTCGGTGAAGGCCAGTTGCTCGGCCTCGCGCCCCGGCCGCCCGCTGAAACCGATAAGCCCGAACACGCCGCAGCAGGGCTGGGCGATCATCGCGTCCAGCGGCCATTCCCTGAGATGCGCGAGGATTGCGGCATAGGCGCCCGGCCCGTCGCTGTCGATCAGGAGGCCGAGCGCATTCAGATGGCCGGCTTCCCTGGATGAACAGCCGTTGGCCGCACTGCGCGCGTCCGCCATTGCCGCGGCCGCCTCGCGCCCACGTCCCCGCATCTGCAGCGCCCGCGCCCGGCCGGCATGTGCGAGCGCGAAGGACGGGTCTTCGAGGGCGGCGCGCGCAAAACCCTGCTCGGCGCCCACATCGGCGGCGAGGAACAGGTCCATCGCCTCTACATAGGCGTCGCGCGCCGCCGCCGATCCCGTCGAGAGGGCAAGGCCGTAGCGGTCGCGGAACATCACGGGCGGCCTCCCCGTCTGTCAGGCGCGGCGGTTGCGCCGGTTCTCGATCAGGTCGTCCACCACGGCCGGCTCGGCGAGCGTCGAAGTGTCGCCCAGATTGCCGAAATCGTCCTCGGCGATCTTGCGCAGGATGCGGCGCATGATCTTGCCGGAGCGCGTCTTGGGCAGGCCCGGCGCCCACTGGATGAGGTCCGGCGTGGCGATCGGGCCGATCTCCGAGCGCACCCAGCGCACCAGCTCGGCACCCAGGTCGTCGGACGGCTCCTCGCCGAGATTGAGCGTCACATAGGCGTAGATGCCCTGGCCCTTGATGTCGTGCGGGTAGCCCACCACGGCGGCCTCGGCCACCTTTTCGTGCGCCACCAGCGCGCTCTCCACCTCCGCCGTGCCCATGCGGTGGCCGGAAACATTGATGACGTCGTCCACCCGCCCGGTGATCCAGAAATAGCCGTCCTCGTCCCGGACCGCGCCGTCGCCGGTGAAATACATGCCCTCATAGGTGGAGAAATAGGTGTCGATGAAGCGCTGGTGGTCGCCATAGACCGTGCGCATCTGCCCCGGCCAGCTGTCGAGGATGACGAGGTTGCCGGAGGCGGCGCCCTCCAGCAGCGCGCCCTCATTGTCCACCAGCGCCGGCCTGACGCCGAAGAACGGCCGGGTGGCGGATCCCGGCTTGAGGTCGGTTGCGCCCGGCAGCGGCGTAATCAGGTGCCCGCCGGTCTCCGTCTGCCACCAGGTGTCCACGATCGGGCAGCGCCCGTCGCCCACCACGTCGTAATACCAGAGCCACGCCTCCGGATTGATCGGCTCGCCGACCGTGCCGAGGATGCGCAGGCTCTTGCGCGAGGTTGCCTTCACCGGGCCGTCGCCCTCGCGCATCAGCGCCCGGATGGCGGTGGGCGCGGTGTAGAAGATCGAGACATTGTGCTTGTCGCAGACCTGCCAGAAGCGCGAGCTGTCCGGATAGTTCGGCACCCCCTCAAACATCAGCGTGACCGCGCCGTTGGCGAGCGGGCCGTAGAGAATGTAGCTGTGGCCCGTGACCCAGCCGACATCGGCGGTGCACCAGAACACCTCGCCATCGCGGTAGTCGAAGGTGAGCTGGTGCGTCATCGAGGCGAAGGTGAGATAGCCGCCGGTAGTGTGCAGCACGCCTTTCGGCTGCCCGGTCGAGCCCGAGGTGTACAGGATGAAGAGCGGGTCCTCGGCGCCCATCTCCTCCGGCGGGCAGTCTGCCGACGCGCCCGCCATCTCTTCCTCGTACCAGCAGTCGCGGCCGTCCACCCAGCCAATCTCGCCCCCTGTGCGGCGCACCACGATGCAGGTCGTGCAGTCCGGGCAGGAGGCGAGCGCAGCGTCGGTATTGGCCTTCAGCGGAACCGTACGCCCGCCGCGCAGGCCCTCGTCGGCCGTGACGACCAGCGTCGAGGCGCAATCGATTATGCGCCCGGCAAGGGCATCGGGCGAGAAGCCGCCGAAGACGACCGAGTGGATCGCGCCGATGCGCGCGCAGGCGAGCACCGCGACGGCGATTTCCGGGATCATGGGCAGGTAGATCGTCACCCTGTCGCCCCGCTTCACGCCCCGCGCCTTCAGCACATTGGCGAATTTGCACACCCGTTCATGCAGGTCGCGATAAGTGATGTGCTCGGACAGGTCCGGGTCGTCGCCTTCCCAGATGATCGCCGTCTGCTCCCCGCGCTTCGCGAGGTGGCGGTCCAGGCAATTGGCGGAGGCGTTGAGGGTGCCGTCCTCGAACCATCGGATATGCAGGTCGTCCTTCGCCCAGGAAACGTCCTTCACCTTCGTGAACGGCGTGATCCAGTCGAGCCTCCCGGCCTGCTCCGCCCAGAAGCCTTCCGGGTCCTCCACCGACCGGCGGTACATGGCCTCGTAGGCCGCCGCATCCACATGCGCACTTTCGGCCGCGCCGGCCGTCACCGGAAAAATCGTCCGCTCGCTCATCGCCATCGCCTTCCGTTCGTCTCCGGGTCCGCCCGATAGTCGCGCCGCCCGGCGGATTTTTCCAGACCCTATCCGCCGCCGCGCGGCTCGCGAAACTGCTTGCCGAGGCGCAGGCCCTGCTCGTGGTAGGTGGATCCGATGCTGCCGCCATAGAGCGAGAACGCAATCTGTCCCGGCACCTCGCTGCCCGAGTAATTGGAACCAATGCTGTCGCCATAAAGTTTGTCCGGCGCCCTAACCATAGGTTCGTAGATTAGCCGCCCTACCGGCTGTCCATCCTCCACGACAAAAGGCACGTCATGGGCGCGAACCTCAAGCACTGCACGGCTTCTTGTGCCATGGCCGAAACCCGGATCGAAGAAACCGGCATAATGAACCCGAAACTCGCCCACCCGGGTATCGTAAGGCCGCATTTCGGCAGCGTAGTTGGGTGGAATTGATACAGCTTCCTTGGAAGCGAGAATGTAGAAGTCGTCGGGGTTCAGAACAATCCCGCGGTCGGGCTGTGCAACGACCGGTTCCCAATATTCTTCGGCATTGTAATGGCGAATTAGATCGACATCGACCAAGCCCGCATGAGCACGCGCCTTCCAAGCGATGATGCCGCCCGCTCCCTGCGTGTCCACGGTGAGCACAAGCCCATCGTCGATGATGGCCTCGCGGTCTACCAGCGGGTCGCTGGCATGCAGGTCATGTAGCGCTGGGTCGTCACCGGACCGGCTTCCCCGCCGCAGCCGCAATTGAATAAGACGTGCGCTCTCGCGGACCCGGATGGAGAACGTGCGCGGTGCCACCTCGACATAGAGCCGTCCCGCATAGCCGGCTGGCAGCCCGTCGAATTCCGGCACCCGGTCGGCGATCAGGCGCGCGAAGACATCGAGGCGTCCGGTCGAACTCTTCGGATTGGCGACGGCCGCCGTATCATCGTCCAAGGCGACCTGCTCCATCAGTTCTGCAATATAGACGCAGCCGCGCTCCAATACCGCGCTCCCGGCCAGGTCGATCTCGTACATGGCATGGCGTTCGATGCGCTCCATGACTGTGCCACCGGGCGCTGGCAGGAAACTGGCCCGGACCCGCCATGCGCGGCGACCAAGCCGCAGGTCGAGGCTAGCCGGCTGTATCTGGTCTTTCTCAATAGGCCGGCAAGCGGAAATCACGCCGGTCCTTGCAGCCTCCCGCAGGAACTGCGACGGCAGAATGCCGGCGGGCTTCACTCGAGGAAGGTGAGCGCGTGCGTGAAGCCGCGCAGCGAGATCGGAAGGGTCACCTGCCGGCCGTCCACCATGGCGAAGGACAGCGCGGCGTTCAGATGCTGCTTGAACGCCGTCATCATCACGTCGTCCATCCGCATGTTCGCCTCGCAGCCGGCATTGACGCAGAACAACAGCGGCGGGCGCCGAACGGCCTTTTCGTTGCCCTCGACCCAGACCGTGATTCCCTGAGGCAGGTTGACCCCGAGCGGCACCGTCAGCGACGCCAGCAACGGTTTGCCGGCCCCCGGCCGGCCGACTGCGACCGTGGCCGCCGCCTGCTCGGAGCCCGGCGGGAAGAGGCGCTGGAAGATGAAGCATTGCTCCGGGGCGTTCGGCCTGTCCCCGCGCGGCTTGAGGCAGCCTTTCGTCCAGTCCCCGGACTTCTCGCCCTGGACCACCTGGGCGGCGGCTGGCAACGCGGCGGCGGCGAGAAAAAACAGGAGCAGGCTTCGAAGGAGCATGGGACAGGGACTCTGGCGGACAGACCGGATGCGGACGGCTGTTTAGCACCGCCGGGGCGGGTTTGGCGAGAGCTGCGGCCCGGCGCCCGCGTTGCCGCGCTCCGGGAGAATGGGTATAGCAGCGGCCGGGACGAGGCGCGGAGAGGGGCGGCGTCATGCACTTCGAATGGAGCGAACAGCACGAGCAGATGCGCGAGGCGGTGGAACGCCTTTGCGCCGGCTTCGACCTCGATTACTGGCGCGAACGCGACGCCGAGAGCGGGTTCCCGCACGATTTCCACCGGGCCATGGCGGAAGGCGGGTGGCTCGGTATCGCCATGCCGGAGGAATTCGGCGGTTCCGGGCTCGGCATCGTCGAGGCCACCATCCTGATGCAGGCGGTGGCCCAGTCCGGTGCCGGAATGAGCGGCTGCTCCGCGATCCATCTCAACATTTTCGGACCCCATCCCATCGTCAAGCACGGCACGGACGAGCAGCGCCGGCGCATGCTGCCGGAGCTGATCGCCGGCGAGAAGAAAGCCTGTTTCGCGGTCACCGAACCGGATTCCGGCCTCAATACCTCCAGCCTGAAGACGCGGGCCGAGCCGGACGGCAAGGGCGGCTACGTCGTCCACGGGCAGAAGCTCTGGACCTCGACGGCGCAAGTGGCCGACAAGATGCTGCTGATCGCGCGCACGACGCCGCAGGAGCAGTGCCAGCGCGCCTTTGACGGGCTGACGCTCTTCTATACGGATTTCGACCGGCGTTATCTCACGCCGACGGAAATTCCGAAGATGGGCCGGTCGGCGGTCGATTCGAATTCGCTGTTCCTGGACGGTCTGCCGGTGCCGGCCGAGGATCGCATCGGCGAGGAGGGCAAGGGCTTCTACTATCTGCTGGACGGCCTCAACCCTGAGCGCATCCTCGTCGCCGCCGAGGCGGTCGGCATCGGCCGCTGCGCACTCGGCCGCGCGGCGGACTATGCGCGCGAGCGCCGTGTCTTCAACCGGCCGATCGGGCAGAACCAGTCGATCCAGCATCCGCTGGCGGAAAGCTGGGCGAAGCTGGAGGCCGCCGAACTGCTCGTTTACAAGGCCGCGTGGATGTATGACCGGGGCGAAGCCTGCGGGCCGCAGGCCAATGCCGCGAAATACCTGGCGGCGGAAGTGGGCCACGAAGCCTGCGAACGCGCCATTCTCACCCATGGCGGCATGGGCTACGCCAAGGAATACCATGTGGAGCGCTGGCTCAGGGAAATCTGGATTGCCCGGATCGCGCCGGTGAGCTGGCAGCTCGCACTTTCCTTTATCGCCGAGAAGGAACTCGACCTGCCGAAGAGCTACTGAGGCGGTCTCATCGCCCCGCGTGAACTACCCGGCGCCCCTGGGGCACCGGGCGGGTCCCGTCAGTTGTCGAGGAAGCTTCGCAGCTTGCGCGAACGGGTCGGGTGCTTGAGCTTGCGCAGCGCCTTCGCCTCGATCTGGCGGATACGCTCGCGGGTGACGGAGAACTGCTGGCCGACCTCCTCGAGCGTGTGGTCGGTGTTCATGCCGATGCCGAAGCGCATGCGCAGCACCCGCTCCTCGCGCGGGGTCAGCGAGGCGAGCACACCGGTGGTGCTGGCGCGCAGGTTGGCGTGGATTGCCGCGTCGATGGGCTGCACGGCATTTTTGTCCTCGATGAAATCGCCGAGATGGCTGTCCTCGTCGTCGCCAATGGGCGTGTCGAGGCTGATCGGCTCCTTGGCGATCTTCAGTACCTTGCGCACCTTTTCCAGCGGCATGTGCAGCTTGGCCGCCAGCTCCTCCGGCGTCGGCTCACGGCCGATCTCGTGCAGGATCTGGCGCGAGGTGCGCACCAGCTTGTTGATCGTCTCGATCATGTGAACCGGGATGCGGATGGTGCGGGCCTGATCCGCGATCGAGCGCGTAATCGCCTGGCGGATCCACCAGGTGGCGTAGGTCGAGAACTTGTAGCCGCGGCGGTATTCGAATTTGTCCACCGCCTTCATCAGCCCGATATTGCCTTCCTGGATCAGGTCCAGGAACTGCAGGCCGCGATTGGTGTATTTCTTGGCGATGGAGATCACCAGCCTGAGATTGGCCTCGACCATTTCCTTCTTCGCGCGGGCCGCCTCGCGCTCGCCCTCCTGGACGCGCGCGACGATCCGCCGGAAGTCCGCCAGCGGCAGTTCGGACTCGGAGGCGATGTCCATGATGCGGGTGCGAATGGTCTTGATCTCGTCGCGGTGGCGTTGCGAGAAGGTCTTCCAGTCCTTCTTCTGGCAAATGCGCCGCACCCAGCGCTGGTCGAGCTCGCGCCCGCGCCACTCGCCCATGAAGGCGCTGCGGGAGAGTTTCGAGCGCGTGGCGCAGCGCAGCATGCGCCCTTCCAGCCCGTTCAGCTCCCGGTTCATGCCGTAGAGAATGTCCATCAGCTCGTCGATGCGCGCATTGTTGAGCTTCAGCCCGCGCATCAGAAGCGCCATTTCCTCGGTCAGCTTGTCGTAGCGCCGGTTCTGGGCGGGCGTCGGCTCGGCTTCGCCGCGCGCCTCATCGAATCGCAGCACGCGCAACTTCGCGAGGCGCCTGTCGAGCCTGGCGATGTCGTCAAGCACTTCCATCACATGCGGCAGCAGGGCGCGCTCCGTCGCCGCAAGCGAGAGATTGGGTTCGTCGTCCGCCTCGTCGTCCTTGTCGTCGCTATTATCCCCGTTCGCGGCCTTGCGGGTGTTGTCGTTATCGGCCGCGCCATTGGCGGGCGGGGCCGCATTCGCCGGGCCGCCATGCAGCGCAGCCCAGGTTGCGTCAAGATCCACGACATCGCGGAGCAACCGGGCCTCGGCAAGCAGTTCCTGGCGCCAGTCGAGGATGCGGCCGATAGCGGTCGGCGTCCGGCAGATGGCCCGGATCATCTTTTCGCGCCCGGCCTCGATGCGCTTCGCGATGGCGATTTCGCCCTCGCGCGACAGCAGTTCAACCGAGCCCATCTCGCGCAGATACATGCGCACCGGATCGTCCGTGCGACCGATGTCGTCGTCGATATTTCCGCGTTTTTCGCCCTCCGGTGCAGCGCCGCGCTCCGGGGGCGTCTCCTCGCTTTCCTCCGCCTCTACGACATTGATGCCGAGTTCGGAGAGCATGGCCATGGTGTCTTCGATCTGCTCGGCCGAGACCTGGTCAGAAGGCAACGCCGCATTCAGTTCCTCGTAGGAGACATAGCCGCGTTCCTTGCCGCTCTCGACAAGCTGTTTGACGGCCGCCTCCGGATCGACCGGGGCCTCCCGCGCCTCTTCCCGGGGCTCCGGCTCTCGAACCTGCTCCGCTGTCTTCGTCGCCATGCTTCAATCCGTCCCCGGTAATTGCTTCTTCACATTGCGTCTCCGGTGCGCAACCTGCGGACTTCCTCCGTCTGTGCAGTAATCCGCTCCAGCGACTCCTTGTCATCGGCGGACTCCGCCGCCGCCTTCAGATCGCGCTCGGCCGCCTTGCGCCGATACTCCGCGAACACCTGCTCCACCCCCTTTCGCGCGTCCGCTTCCGCAACCGCCGGACGGGCAAAAGGCGCAAGACTGTACACAGCCTCGCAGAGAACGCCGCGAACTGTATTGGACAGGCTGGCCGATTCTTCCAAATGGGCCCGCCAACCCGCCGGGTCAACTCCCTCCCCGCCAGCGGCTAGCCCTAAAATTTCATGACGCAGCCTGTCAAGCGGCGCAGCGCTGTCACAGTCGAGTTCGGCAAGTTCCTGCGCGAATTCCAACGCCAGTGCCGGATGATTGATCGTGGCGGCCAGCACGCCCCGCACCCACCGTTCCCGCAATCTGGCGGCCTGCGCCTCGCCGCGTTCCCGTCCGCCTCCCGGCAGGAACGGCGAGGGGCGCCGGGCAACTGTCTCCGGCCTGAGGTTGACCCCGAACTGCTCCCGAAGGCGGGAAAGGATCTCGGCTTCGTAATAGCGCCGCACCGTCTCGTCCCGGACCCCGGAGGCGAGCGCCAGCAGGTTGCGGCTGAACCGGGCGCGGCGGTCGGGCGAATCCGGGCGCACCGCCTCAGCCTCGCTCGACCACAGGAGGTCCACCGGCGACTGCGCCCGTTCCACCACCGCGCGCAGCGCCGCCGCGCCGTCCTGGCGGACGAGGTCGTCCGGGTCGCGCTCGTCCGGCAGGCGGGCGAAGCGCAGCGACTTGCCGGGGGCAAGCAGCGGCAGCGCGCGTTCGGCGGCGCGCCGGGCCGCGCGCTGGCCCGCCTCGTCGCCGTCGAAGCAGAGCACCGGCTCATCGACGAGCCGCCAGAGCGCCCTGAGCTGGTTTTCCCCGAAGGCCGTGCCGAGCGATGCCACGGTATGCGCGAAACCCGCCTGGGAAAGAGCGATGGCGTCCATATAGCCCTCGACGACGATTACCTCCTTCGCGCGCCAGGCCGCGTCGCGCGCCTGGGCGAGGCCGTAGAGCACCTCCCCTTTCCGGAAGACCGGGGTTTCGGGTGTGTTGAGGTATTTCGGCTGCGCATCGCCGAGTGTGCGACCGCCGAAAGCGATCGGGCGTCCCCGCCGGTCGGTGATGGGGAACACGACCCGGTTGCGGAGCGAGGCGCCCGGCTCTTCCTCATGCTCGCGCTGGCGGAAGAGCCCGGCCTCGACGAGGGTCTCCGCCTCGAAACCACCGCGCTTCAGCGCCTGCATGAGCGCCGCCGAGTCGCCGGGCGCATAGCCGATCCGGAAGCCGGTGATCGTGTTGTCGTCGAGCCCGCGGCCGCGCAGATAGTCCATCGCCCGCCGGCCCGCCGGCAGGCGCAACTGGCGCTCATAAAAGGCCGCCGCGGCCTCGACGGCCTCGAGAAGGCCCCGCCGCCGGCGGGCCTGGGCCGCCGCTTCGGGGCTGTCGCGCGGCACCTCCAGCCCCGCCGCCTGGGCGAGCTTCTCCACCGCCTCGGGGAAGGAGAGTCCCTCCATGCGCATCAGGAAGCCGATGACATCGCCGTGTTCACCGCTGGAGAAACAGTGGAAGAAGCCCTTGTCGGGCACGACGGTGAAGGACGGCGTGCGCTCCTGCTTGAAGGGCGAGAGACCGACAAACTCCCGCCCGCGCCGCTGCAATTTCACATGGTGCGAGACGACATCGACCAAGGAAACGCGTTCGCGAAGCTGTTCCAGAAACTCGGGCGGGAACGCCATCCGGTGTGCCGGGCCCGCCGTCAGGCCGCCAGCGCGGCCTTGACCGTCCGGCTGATCTCGCCGAAGTCCATCTGGCCTGCATAGCGCCGCTTGAGTTCGGCCATGACGCGCCCCATGTCGCGCATGCCCGAAGCGCCGAGATCGCCGACCACGGCGTTCACCGCGGCAATCTGCGCATCCGGATCGAGCCTGGCCGGCAGGAATCTCTGGATGACGGCGATTTCGCGTCTTTCTTCATCGACGGAGTCGAGCCGGCCGGCCTCTTCGTAGTAACGGGACGACTCCTCCCGTTGACGGACCATCTTTTGCAGCAGTTCCCGGATTTCGGCATCGCCGATGCCGTCGGCATTGCCCTGTCCGCGCGCCGCGATGTCACGGTCCTTGATCGCGGCCAGAATCAGCCTGACCGTTCGCAAGGTCATGACATCCTTGGCCCGCAAGGATTCCTTCAATGCCTCGTTCAGTTGCGCCCGCATGGAAGTCTCCCGCTCTTCCAGGTCGCGACGAGTGCCCCGCCGCGAGTTCTGACAGGTTCACGACAAAACGCCGCATACACGGCGTAACGTGTTGAAATAGAAATTTTCTCCTGCTGGTGCATGCCTTGACACAGGCTGCCCGCCCGCTTATCCCCTTGGCGGTTGGAACATGCCCCGGACAGCGGAAATTATGTATTCCCGACTTCCGTCGTCAAGGGTTTCCGACCGCTGCCCGGTGCAAACGAGCCAGTAATCCAATGGTTATCCACGCCCAGAGACCGGACGGCGCCACGGCCGCCCTGGTCCTTGCCGATGGCGCCGTGTTCTGGGGCAGGGGCTTCGGCGCGAAGGGCGCGGCGGTCGGAGAGGTCTGTTTCAACACCTCGCCGACCGGCTACCAGGAAATCCTGACCGACCCGTCCTATGCCGGGCAGATCGTCACCTTCACCTTCCCGCATATCGGCAATGTCGGTGCCAATAGCGAGGATGTGGAGTCGGACGCGCCGGCCGCGCGCGGGCTCGTATTGCGCATGGACCCGACCGAGCCTTCCAATTTCCGCGCGACGCGCCGGCTGGAAGACTGGCTCTCGGGCAGCGGTCTGGTCGGTGTTGCCGGTATCGACACGCGCGCGCTCACCCGGCGCATCCGCGACGCCGGCGCGCCCAGCGGCGTTGTTGTCCACGCCCCGGACGGCCGCATCGACATCGACGGCGCAATTGCCCGCGCCGCCGCCTGGCCGGGCCTGGAGGGCATGGACCTCGCGCGGGAAGTCACCTGCCGGCAGACCTATCGCTGGGACCGGACCGGGTGGGCGCTCGGCCGCGGCTACGGCCGGCTGGAGCGTCCGTCGCGCCATGTCGTCGCCGTCGATTACGGCGTCAAGCACAACATCCTGCGCTGTCTCGCGGAGCTTGGCTC
This sequence comes from Alphaproteobacteria bacterium, assembly GCA_022827685.1. Taxonomy (GTDB): domain Bacteria; phylum Pseudomonadota; class Alphaproteobacteria; order Bin95; family Bin95; genus Bin95. Next base: position 67,899 of record JAJEIH010000047.1, on the reverse strand, counting down.
GACCGTGACGGTCGTGCCCGCCGAAACAGAGGCGGAGGCCATCCTGGCGCTTGAGCCCGACGGCATCTTCCTCGCCAACGGGCCGGGCGACCCGGCGGCCACCGGCGCTTACGCGACCGGAACCGTCCGCACCCTGATCGCCAGCGGCAAGCCGATCTTCGGCATCTGCCTCGGCCACCAGATCCTCGCGCTGGCGCTCGGCGCGAGCACGGCGAAGATGGCCATAGGCCATCGGGGCGCCAACCATCCGGTCAAGGACCTGGAGACCGGCAAGGTCGAGATCACCAGCCAGAACCACGGCTTCGCCGTGCTGCGGGAAAGCCTGCCGCCGGGCGTGGTCGAGACGCACCGCTCGCTCTTCGACGGCTCGGTGGAAGGGTTGCGGGCGGAAGGCAGGCCGATCTTCTCGGTGCAGTACCATCCGGAAGCCTCCCCCGGCCCGAGGGACGCCCATTACCTGTTCCGGCGCTTCGCCGACATGATGGACGCCCATGCCTAAACGGACCGATATCGGCTCCATCCTGATTGTCGGCGCCGGGCCCATCGTCATCGGCCAGGCCTGCGAATTCGACTATTCGGGCACCCAGGCCTGCAAGGCGCTCCGGGAGGAGGGCTACCGGATCGTGCTGGTCAACTCCAACCCGGCGACCATCATGACCGACCCGGACCTGGCCGATGCGACCTATGTCGAGCCGATCACGCCGGAGCTCGTCGAGCGGGTCATCGAGCGCGAGCGGCCGGATGCGCTGCTTGCGACGATGGGCGGGCAGACGGCGCTCAACACGGCGATGGCACTTGACGAAAACGGCGTGCTCGAACGCTACGGGGTCGAGCTCATCGGCGCCGACGGGACGGTGATCGCAAGGGCCGAGGACCGGGAGCTGTTTCGCGAGGCGATGCACGAGATCGGCCTCGACACGCCGCGCGGCGCGCTGGTGGGCGACCTGGATGCGGCGCGCCGCGCGATGCGGGAGATCGGCCTGCCGCTGATCGTCCGCCCGTCCTTCACGCTCGGCGGCACCGGCGGCGGCGTTGCCTATAATCCGGAGGAGTTCGAGAGCATCGTCCAGGGCGGCCTCGACGCCTCACCCGTCGGCGAGGTGCTGGTCGAGGAATCGGTTCTGGGCTGGAAGGAATACGAGATGGAGGTGGTCCGCGACCGGGCGGACAACTGCATCATCGTGTGCTCTATCGAGAATGTCGATCCGATGGGCGTGCATACCGGCGATTCGGTGACGGTGGCGCCGGCGCTCACGCTCACCGACAAGGAATACCAGCTCCTGCGCGACGCCTCGATCGCGTGCTTGCGCAAGATCGGCGTCGATACCGGCGGCTCGAACGTCCAGTTCGCGGTTAATCCCGACGACGGCCGGCTGGTCGTAATTGAAATGAACCCCCGCGTCTCGCGGTCTTCGGCGCTGGCGTCGAAGGCGACGGGCTTCCCCATCGCCAAGGTCGCGGCCAAGCTGGCCGTCGGCTACACGCTCGACGAGTTGCAGAACGACATCACGCGCACCACGCCCGCCTCCTTCGAGCCGGTCATCGACTATGTCGTCACCAAGGTACCGCGCTTCACCTTCGAAAAGTTCCCCGGCGCCGAGCCGCTGCTCACCACCTCGATGAAGTCGGTCGGCGAGGCGATGGCCATAGGGCGCTGCTTCGCTGAATCGCTGCAGAAGGCGCTCCGCTCCATGGAGACGGGGCTGACCGGCCTCAACGAGATAGAGATTCCCGGCGCGCCGGCGGTCGACGACATCGTGCAGCTGTTGTCCGAGCCCAGGCCCGACCGGCTGCTGGTGATCGCCCAGGCCTTCCGCCACGGCCTCGACCGGGAGCGCATACGCCGGGCCTGCCAGTTCGATCCCTGGTTCCTGGAACAGATCGAGGCGCTGGTCCGCACCGAGGAGGAGTTGCGCGCTTCCGGCCTGCCCGGCACCGCACAGGGCCTCCAGGCGCTGAAGCGGCTGGGCTTTTCCGACGCGCGCCTCGGCGAACTGACAGGGCTCGCGGAAGGCGAGGTCGCAGACCGGCGCCACGCGCTCGGCCTGGCACCCGTTTACAAGCGCATCGACACCTGCGCCGCCGAGTTCTCCTCCGCAACGCCCTATATGTATTCGACCTGGGAGGGCAATGGCCTCGCGCCCGCCGAGTGCGAGGCCGACCCGGCCGAACGCCAGAAGATCATGATCCTCGGCGGCGGCCCCAACCGCATCGGCCAGGGCATCGAGTTCGACTATTGCTGCGTCCACGCCGTCTTCGCGCTGAGGGAGGCGGGCTACGAGACCATCATGGTCAACTGCAATCCGGAGACCGTCTCGACCGACTACGACACCGCAGACCGGCTCTATTTCGAGCCGTTGACGGCCGAGGACGTCATCGAGATCGCCCGGGTCGAGGGCGCTCGCGGCGAGCTGGTCGGCGCCGTGGTGCAGTTCGGCGGGCAGACGCCGCTCAAGCTCGCCTCGGCGCTGGCTGAGGCCGGCATCCCGATCCTCGGCACCTCGCCGGACGCGATCGACCTCGCCGAGGACCGCGAGCGCTTCCAGGGCCTGCTCTCGGAGCTAGGGCTCACCCAGCCCGAAAACGGCGTTGCGGCCTCCGCCGGGGAAGCGGCGGCGATTGCGGAGCGTATCGGCTATCCGGTGCTGCTCCGGCCCTCCTATGTGCTCGGCGGGCGGGCAATGGAAATCGTCCATGACCGGGCGGCGCTCAACCGCTACATCCGGGTGGCGGTGGAGGTCTCCGGCACGAGTCCGGTGCTGGTGGACCGCTATCTGCGTCACGCGACCGAAGTGGACGTCGATGCGCTCTGCGACGGACGGAATGTCGTCGTCGCAGGCGTGATGCAGCATATCGAGGAGGCAGGCGTGCATTCCGGCGATTCCGCCTGCTCGCTTCCGCCCCACTCGCTTGCCGGCGAAACCGTCGCGGAGGTCGAGAGGCAGACGGAGGCGCTGGCGCGCGCGCTTGGCGTGGTGGGCCTGATGAACGTGCAGTTCGCGGTCACGCACGGGCCCGAGGGCGACCGGATCTACATTCTGGAGGTCAACCCGCGCGCGAGCCGCACCGTTCCCTTCGTTGCCAAGGCCACGGGCGTTCCGGTCGCCAAGATCGCCGCGCGGCTGATGGCCGGCGAACCGCTCGCCGCCTTCCCGCGCACGAACGCGAGCGGACATATCGCGGTCAAGGAGGCCGTATTTCCCTTTGCGCGCTTTCCCGGCGTGGACACCGTGCTCGGTCCCGAGATGAAATCGACGGGCGAGGTTATGGGCATCGACACCGACTTCGCCCGCGCCTTCGCCAAGGCCCAGCTGGGCGCCGGGGTGACTTTGCCCGGCGGCGGCACCGCCTTCGTCTCGGTGCGCGACAGCGACAAGGCGGGCGCGGTCGAAGTGGCCCGGATGCTCGCCGCCAGCGGCTTCCGGCTTATCGCGACCGGCGGTACGGCCCGCGCGCTCCAGGCGGAAGGGCTGGAGGTCCATGTCGTCAAGAAGGTGCTGGAAGGCCGGCCGCATATCGTGGACGCCCTCAAGAGCGGCCAGGTGCAATTGGTCGTCAACACGACGGAAGGCGTGGCCGCGCTGCGCGACAGCTACAGCCTGCGCCGCGAGACCCTGAACCGCCGCGTACCCTATTTCACCACGCTTGCGGGCGCGCATGCGGCGGCCCGCGCCATCGCCGCGGTCGAGGCCGCCCGCCTTGAAGTAGCCCCCCTGCAATCCTATTTTGACGGGTCGTTCCGGCTCTGATTGTAGCTTTTGCGCAAGGGAAAATGGCTGAGATGGACAAGGTGCCGATGACGCCTGAAGGCTATCGCCGGATGGAGGAGGAGCTGCGCCGGCTAAAAACGGTCGAGCGGCCTGCCGTCGTGCGGGCCATCGCTCAGGCCCGAGAGCACGGGGACCTGTCCGAGAATGCCGAATACCATGCGGCCCGCGACCGGCAGTCCTTCATCGAGGGCCGCATGGCGGAGCTCGAGGACAAGGTCTCGCGGGCGGAGGTGATCGATCCTGCGCAAATTTCCGGCGACAAGGTGATGTTCAGCGCGCGGGTTACAGTCGTCGATGAGGAGACCGACGAGGAAGCCTGCTACCGCATTGTCGGCCAGGACGAGTCCGACGTCGCCCAAGGCCGGCTCTCCATAGCCTCGCCGCTGGCGCGGGCGATGATCGGGAAGTCGGTCGGCGACCAGATCGAGGTCGATGCGCCCGGCGGGGCGCGCTACTACGAGATCGTGAAGATCGACTACGCCTGAGCCCCATGTCGTCCCGGGCAGGCGGCGCCGTCGGCCGGCGTCTTCTCCGCAAGGAGGACCTGCGGCTGCTGACCGGCCGCGGCCGCTTCACCGACGACCTGCCGTGGCAGGACGGCGAAGCGGCCATGCAGCTGCTGCGAAGCCCGCATGCCCACGCGCGCATCCGCAGCATCGACACGGCCCCGGCGCGCGCCATGCCCGGCGTGCTGGCGGTGCTGACCGGCCTCGACGCGCAGACAGAGGGCTTCCGGGACATCCCGCACGACCCGCTCCCGAAGACGCGCAACGACTTGGCGTTGACCGGGCCCGGCGGCTCGGAGGTCTTCATCGGCGCTCATCCGCTGCTACCGCATGACAAGGCGCGCCATGCGGGCGAAGCCGTCGCGGCCGTCATTGCCGAAACGCCGGCGCTTGCGGCCGACGCCGTGGAGCGGATCGCCGTCGATTGGGAGCCGCTGCCGGCGGTCGCCGGTACCCGCGAGGCGGCGGCGTCCGGCGCCCCCCTGGTCTGGGACGACCGCACGGACAATGTGCTGGTCGATTGCCGCTTCGGCGATGCGGACGGGGTGGAGGCGGCCTTCGCCCGCGCGGCCCGTATCGTCGAGCTGGAGGCGCATCTGCCCCGGGTCGCCGGCGCGCCGCTGGAGCCGCGCGCCGCGCTCGGCGCCTTCGATGCTTCGACCGGTCGCTACACGCTATATGCCGGGTCGGGCGGCGCGGTGCGGCACAAGGGCGAGCTCGCGGCGGTGCTGGGAATCGACCCCGGCCGGCTGCGGGTCGTCTGCGGCGATGTCGGCGGCAATTTCGGCGTGCGCAACCGCGTCTATGTCGAGTTCGGCATCGTGCTCTGGGCCGCCCGGCTGACCGGCCGCCCGGTGCGCTGGGTGGCGAGCCGGTCGGAAGCGATGCTGAGCGACTATCAGGGCCGCGACCTTGTCTCGCGCGCCGCGCTGGCCCTCGATGCAAACGGCCGGTTCCTCGCCTTGAAGGCGGACAATATCTCCAATGTCGGCGCGCGTTGCGTCTCGCTCTCGCCGCTCGGCAAGGGCGCTATTCTGGTGACCGGCTCCTACGACATTCCCGCGGCGACGGTCCGCGCGCGGGCGGTGTTCAGCCATACCGCGCCGACCCAGGCCTACCGTTCCTCCGGACGACCGGAAGTCTGCTTCGTCATCGAGCGGCTGGTGGACAAGGCGGCGCGGGAGCTCGGTTTTGATCCCGCAGCGCTCCGCAGGGCCAATTTCGTCCGTTCCTTCCCCTACTGCAATGCGCTGGGCGCGGTTTATGACAGCGGCGAATACGAAGCCGCGCTGGACAAGGCGCTTGCGCTCTCCGACGAAGCGGGATTCCTCTCCCGCAAGGCGGCCGCGGAAGCCGAAGGGCGCCGCTACGGGCGGGGCGTCGCCCATTATGTCGAGTCCTCCATCGGTTCGCCGCGCGAGCAGGCCGAGCTGGTCCTGACGGAGGACGGCCGGCTCGAAGTGCTGATCGGCACGCAGCCGAGCGGCCAGGGCCATGAGACCGCCTTCGCCCAGGTCGCGGCCGACGCGCTCGGCATTCCCTTCGAGCGCATCGACGTTTCGACGGGCGACACCGACCGGATCGCCGTCGGCGGCGGTTCGCATTCGGGCCGGTCGATGCGCATGGCGGGCGAGGTCATCCGGCTGGCGGCCGAAGACCTCATCGACGCTGCGCGCCCGCTAGCCGCGCGCCGGCTTGCGAGCAACGACATCGCTTTCCGGAATGGCGGGTTCGACGGTCCCTCGGGGCGGGCGCTGCTGGCCGAACTCGGGCCGCTCCGGGTGCGCCGGGAAAACCTGTTCGAGCCGGCCGTCTACCCGAACGGCTGCCATGTCGCCGAAGTCGAGGTGGATCCGGAGACGCGCAGGGTGCGGCTCGCGCGCTACGCCGCCGTGGACGATGTGGGCCGTGCGGTCAATCCGACGATCGTGGAGGGCCAGACCCACGGGGCCGCCGCGCAGGGCGTCGGACAGGCCATGCTGGAGGAAGTCGTCTGGGACGAGGCGGGCCAGCAGCTGGCGGGCTCCTTCATGGACTATGCGATGCCGCGCGCCGACGACCTGCCGGCCTTCGCCGTCGTACTCCACGAAGTGCCCTCGCCCACCAACGCGCTCGGCGTCAAGGCGGGCGGCGAGGGCGGCGCGGTGCCGGCGCCCGCCGCCGTCTTCAACGCGGTTGACGACGCTCTGGGCGGCGCGGAGGGTTTGTCGATGCCGCTGGCGCGCGGGTTCCCGCCCCCGCTGACAAAAAGCGAGTGACCGGCGGCCGGCGAGGCGCTCGGCGAGGCGGCGCGCTTTCCTCCGGCATCGCAAGGCGTGCCGGTCTCCCGTCCGCCGCCTCCGCAGGAACCGCAGCAATCGCGGTCATGCGCCGGGACACGAGGGGAAGAGGGCTGGGGCGCCTCAGTAGTTCTTCGGCAGGTCCAGCTCCTTCTCGGTGATAAAGGAGAGCGCGAGCTGTCAGCTTACGGGCACGATCCGGGCGATCCAGATCTCCCTGAACCAGCGCTCCACATGCTACTCCTTGGCGTAGCCTGCCGCCACGGGTCAGGATGGCTCGTTCGCAGGCCTCGTGGCCCACCTCCGCCGCCAGGTATGTCGCGGCATTGGCCTGCGGCCCGCACGCCTTGCCGATGGCCCGCGCGATGATCGCCAAGTCGGTCGGCGACCAGATTGAGGTCGATGCCCCGGGCGGCGCGCGTTACTACGAGACCGCGAAGATCGACTACGCCTGAGCTGGCGGGCGCGGAGGTGGCTCATCTCCTCCAATACTGCTGCCATATGCTGTATCCTGGATATTCCGGCGAGAGGCTGAGGCGTTCGTTCATGGAGGATGACCGGACTCTAAATATCCTGAACTCATTAGCTCAAGGCGTCGATCCGGAAACCGGGGAAGTGTTGCCTCGCACCTCTGTCATCCAGCAACCCGATGTCATACGAGCGTTGGGGCACGCGGTGACTGTATTCCGCCACCGCGTCGCAGGAACCGACCGTGAGAATCGCAAGCAGTCCCGAGACAGACAAAGGTGGACGGTTGATGAGGGCAAGCGGCTGGCGCAAGCCTTCGACTCAGGCGTCACAATCGAGGAACTTGCCGCCAGCCACGGGCGGACGTCCAGCGACATACAACGACGTCTTGCAAAGCTGGGGCGAATAGAAAACGAAGGTCCGAATCGAAACGGAGAAACATGGAAGCCCGAAGAGGACGAGCGGCTGGCGCAAGCCTTCGACTTAGGTGCCACGATCAAGGAGCTTGCCGCCAGCCACGAGCGAACGAACGGCGCCATACGAAGCCGTCTTGTCAGACTGGGCCGAATAGAACGTCCGGTTTCCTGGGGTCAGGATTGAGACTTGTAAGGAGCTTCCCGAGAGGCGCGCAATGCGGCTCAAGGGTGGGTGCCCGCCGCATTCTTCAATGCCGCGGCCAATACACTCGGTGATGCGGGCGGGATCGCGACGCCATTCGGTGCAAGCGTGCTGTCCCCGGACATGTCCGGTCCGCTTCTGTCACGCGAACCATAGCGAGCGGGACACGCCCCAACGCTGCGGTTTTGGCATCCTGCCGCGCGGATAGGCTATAGTGCGGTCGGTCAACGGCCTGCGGGAGTTGGAACCGGTGGGCGACACCATTGGCATTGAGCGCTGCACGGGCAGCATGGGGTCCCGGTTCACGCTCTATCGTTTCGTGCCGGAAGAAATCCCGCGGCTTGCGAAGCTCGATTGGAATATCGTCGGCCGGCGGGTCTTTATCGATCCCGTGCGCGGGTTGATTGCGCTGATGTCACCTTCGCCCGAGCATGAGGAATATACGCGGGGGATCGACCGGACGGTGCAGGACATGTGCCGGGCCCTGAAGCTGCGGGTCGTCACGCTGGGATCGACGCGCTGGCGCCGCCCGGACGACCCGGAGAACAGCGGGGCGGAGCCCGACGCCTGCTTTTACCTCGGAGCCTCCGCCGAAGGGCGGGATGAGGCCCGCCGGGAAGGCAGCGAGGCGCTGGCGGCGTTCTACCGCCGGACGCCGCCCGATCTCGTGATCGAGGTCGAGCGGAGCCGCGGCGACGCGGACAAGCCCGCGTTCTACCGCCGGCTCGGCGCTGCCGAGATGTGGCGGCTCGACATTTCGGGAAATGTCCGGGAAGCGGTCATGCTGGACCTGCAGGCGCCGGACGGTCCAAAGGTCCTGAATGCCTCCGGCGTGCTTGCCCCGGCAACCCCGGCATTCGTTCTGGACGCCCTGGAATTGGCTGTCGACAACCGTCTGTCGGAATTGGAAGCTGCGATCATCGACCGCATTTCAAACGAGAAGACAGGCCGCCGCCGTTCGACCTGACCTGTCCGGGACCACCGAGGCGATTCCGGTTGGCCTCACCAGGGAATCGTGCGCCCCCGCCAGTCGAGGAAGGCGCCGGACTGGCGGTCTGTGAGGCGCTCGGCGATGCGCCGCATGCCACGCGCGCTTTCCTCCGGCGTCACCGGGGCGTGCCGCCCGCCCATATCCGTGGCGACATGGCCCGGATGCAGGATCGCGACCCTGACCTGGCCCGCAAGCTCCAGCGCGAGGGTGCGGGCCGCCATATTGAGCCCCGCCTTCGAGCTGCTGTAGGCATAGCGGCGCACGCCGGCCGCCTGCGAAATCGAGCCCAACTGGCTCGTCACGAACACCATGATGCGCCGCTCGCTTGCAGCGACCTGGCCGGCGAATGCCGCCGCCATCGCCACCGGCGCAATCGTGTTGATGCGCAGGCACCGGGCCCACTCCTCCGTGTCGAGCCGGGCGAGCGAGCGGGTATTGGGCGAGTCCACGCCGGCATTGTTCCAGAGCAGGTCGATGCGCTCGTCCCGCCAGCGTTCGGCGAGCGCGGCAATGCCCTCGTCGTCCGTCACATCGAGGCGGGCCGCATCGGCGATGCCGTCGAGTCCCGCCAGCGCCGCCGGATCGCGGCAGACCGCCAGCACCCGCCAGCCGTCGGCGAGATAGTCGCTCGCCAGCGCGCGGCCGATGCCGCGCGCCGCGCCGGTAATCAGGGCCGTGGGCACTGGGCCGTGACTTCGATCTCGATCTTCATGGCAGGATCGACCAAGCCGGCGACGACGACCGCCGTGGCCGCCGGGCGGATATCGCCGAACACCTCGCCGAACACCGGCATGAGCGCCGGGAAATCCCCGGCGTCGGTCAGGTAATAGATGACGCGCACGACGTCCTCGAAACCGGCCCCGGCCTCCGCCAGTGCCGCCCCGATAATGCCGAAGGCGAGGCGCGCCTGCTCGACGGCGTTCTCGGGAATCGCCTCTGTCTCAGGGTCCTCCCCGGCCGTGCCAGCGACATGGACCCAGCCGTCCTGCACCACAGCGCGGGAATAGCCGGCGGCCGCCTCGTAGCGGCCGCCGGAGGAGATCAGCCGGCGGGTCACGCCGCGCGTTCGATGGCCATGGCCGTCGCTTCGCCGCCGCCGATGCAGATTGCTGCGACGCCCTTTTTCGCGCCGTTCTTCTGCATGGCGTTGATGAGCGTTGCCACGATCCGCGCGCCCGATGCGCCGACCGGGTGGCCGAGGGCGCAGGCGCCGCCATGGACATTCACCTTGTCAGCCGGCAGCCCGAACTCGCGCATTGCCGCCATCGGCACCACCGCAAAGGCCTCGTTGATCTCGTAGAACTCGACCTCGTCCTTGTCCCAGCCTGTCTTCTCGAACAGCTTCTTCATCGCGCCGACGGGAGCCGTGGTGAACCAGCGCGGCTCCTGGCTGTGAGAGGTGTGGGCAATGATGGTGGCCAGCGGCGTCAGCCCCCGGCGCTCCGCCTCGGACCGGCGCATCAGCACGAGCGCCGCCGCGCCGTCGGAGATCGAGCTGGAATTGGCGGGCGTCACCGAGCCGTCCTTGGCGAAGGCAGGCCTCAGGCTCGGGATCTTCTCGATATTGGCGGTGAAGGGCTGCTCGTCCTGTTCGACGACCGTCTCGCCACGCCGCGTCTTCACCGTCATCGGCACCATCTCGCCGGCGAAGGTGCCGTCCTCATTCGCGACGCGGGCGCGGTTCAGCGACCGGATCGCGAATTCGTCCTGCTCCTCGCGGGTGAACTGGAAATGCCGCGCCGTCTCCTCGGCGAAATGGCCCATGAGGGAGCCCGGCTCATAGGCGTCCTCCAGCCCGTCCAGAAACATGGCGTCCTCGAAGCGCCCGTGGCCCATGCGCATGCCGGCGCGCGCCTTCTCCACCATGTAGGGCACATTGGTCATGCTCTCGAAGCCGCCGGAAACCATGACGTCGTTGGTGCCGGCGAGCAGCAGGTCGTGGCCGAGCATGGTGGCCTTCATGCCGGAGCCGCAGAGCTTGTTGATCGTGGTGGCGCCTGCCGATTTCGGGATGCCGGCATGGATGGCGGCCTGGCGGGCCGGCCCCTGCCGCTGGCCGTGCGGCAGCACGCAGCCGAGGATCACTTCATCGACGTCATCCGCCGCGACGCCTGCGCTCTCGAGCGCGCCGGTGATCGCGCGGGTGCCGAGTTCGGGCCCCGTCGCGTCCTTCAGCACGCCCTGGAAGCTCCCCATCGGCGTGCGCGCCATGCCCACAATGACGACCGGGTCCGCGTTCATGACTCACTCCTTTGTTGCAGTGCAGCATTCATCATAGGACATCCGCCGCGTTTGTCCAACACCCATGTGCAATCGGTCGCAGGCCGCAAGGGGCGCCGGGACCGGTTGCGGAGGGGCGCATTCGGGCTTAACATCACCCCTATTTGTTCCATATATGTTTCATTAGCCGGTAACCGGGTGAAAGAGGCCATGACCTGACGACCTGTCGGGAGCGGGCGCGCGGCGTGCCGTTCCGCTTGACGTTTCCAACCCGCGACGCCGGCGGCCGGGGCCAGACGGCAAGCGGGAGGGGTGCGGCCGCCGCGATGCGGGAAGCAGGGCCGCATTTCATCCAACCTGACCTCGAGGACGGCGACGGCGCGGCCGGAGGCGGAAGGGCGGCAGTCGGCGCGGCGGTTCGTTCAACCTGACCGGGCAGGGGCTCCGGCGCGGCATATGGAGAAGGAGGAGGAGCGATGACGGACGGGAGAGCGGGCGGGCCGGAGGGTGGACTGCCGGGACCGAGGCGGGGCCGGGCCGTGGATGCGGACCTGCGGGGGCAGGCGGTGGCGGCGGTGGTGCGCCACGGCATGGGCGTCCGGGCCGCAGCCCGGCATTTCGGGCTGGGCGAGAAGTCCGTCCAGCGCTGGGTGAAGCAGTTCCGCGAGCACGGCCATGTGCGGTCCGGAAAGCAGGGCGGCAGCCGCTTGCGGATCGAGCCCGAGCGGGAGCGGATCTTCCGCATCCTGGCGGCGCAGCCGAAGCTTTCCATATACGGGTTGCGCGACGCGCTGGCCGCCGAGGGGCTGGCGTTCAGCGCGGCGACGGTCCAGCGCTTCCTGAAACGCCACCGCCTGGAGCGCAAACGTCGCCTCGCCCGCCGGCGGTGCAAGCAGGGGAACGGCCCCGGCGCGGCGTCCGACGCTAACCCCGCGACGCCCGCCGGCTCCATTCCATCCAGGAGCCGTCATAGAGGCGCAGGCGTTCGACGGGATAGCCCATGAGGTAGAGCGCGAGCATCGGCGTGGCGGCGCGCACGCCGGAATGGCAGTAGAAGATGTGGTCCCGGTCCGGTTCGAAGCCCGCCTTCCGGAGGATGGCGTCGATTTCAGCGGCGGTGCGGAACTCCGCGGGCCGGCCCTCATCCGTCCTGCGAAACGCCCGCCAGCCGATGAAGCGGGCTTCGCCGATGGGGCCGGTCCCCTTCCACTCCGGCGTGTCGCGCGCATCCCAGAGATGTGCGCCCGCGTCCGGACGGGCCTGCGCCACCTCATCGAAGCCGGCCGTCCAGCCGGCGAGCGCGGGCGCGGCCGTGAAGTTCCCGGCCTTCGGCGCCGCTCCGCCGGGACCGCGCTCGACGGCGTAACCCGCCTCGTCCCAGGCCCGCCAGCCGCCGTCCAGAACCCTCACATCGGTCTTCCCGTATAGCCGGAACAGCCACCAGAGGCGCGCGGCGTCATAGGTGTTGTCATAGACGACGACGGGAGTCCCGTCGTCTATGCCGAGGCTGCGCGCGAACGCCTGGAAACGCTCCCGGTCCACAGCCATGCCGTTGCGGTCGGTATAGGCGCGGCGCTGGACGCGCTGCGCGCCCGGAATATGCCCCAGCAACCAGGGCACCCGGCCGACCGCCGCCAGCACGACGGGTTTTGGCCCGGGACCGTCCAGAAGGGCGTTCAGCGCGGCTGCGGAAATGAGGGCGTGGCCGCGCGGGAAGCCCTTGTAGGGCTCCGCCTCCAGCGGTCCGGCCGCAAGCAAGAGGGCAAACGACAGGAGGACGGTGCGGATCATCGCGGCTCCTCTTCCCCGCGCCCGCGCAAGGCCCCTACAGGCCGCTGCCGAAAATGTCGTAGAGCATGGCGGCCACTTCGCCTTCGAGCGGGAAGGAGAGCATGCCGAGCACGGAATAACCGAGCAGCCAGGGCATGGCATAGAAGCGGAACAGGAAGAAGAACCAGGCGACGTAAAGCGGCACGACGGGATCGATCAGGAAGCCCGGTGTCACCGGCTTGAAGACCTTGAGGATCGGGTCCGTCATCTTCACGAAAGCCTTCATGAAGAAGAAGTCGGACGTGACCGGCAGAAAGATGTTCATGGCGGAGCGGCCGACCAGGGTCCACATCGCCACGCCCAGAATATAGTCCAGAAGCACCACCCAGCCGGGCAGCGCATGCGCGAGGCTATCCATGCCGCCTCGCCGGAAGGATTGCAGGCGCGGCTGGAGGCGGGGCCGAAGCCCCGCCTCCGTCAGCGCCTGCAGGCCGGTTGGCCGTCAATGCGTCTCGGCCAGAATGGAATCGCCCGTCGGGATACGGGTTTCGTCCACCATGGCCTGCGTTTCCGCATCTGGCTCCGGCGTCATCAGCGACACGACCACCATCGCCACCAGCGAGACCGGCATGCCGATGATGCTGAACCGCAGATGGTCGAGGCTGAACCAGGTTTCGCCGCTGGTATAGGTCCACCACAGATAGATGGAGCCTGCCACGAAGCCGGCGATCATGCCGGCGATAGCGCCCTGCCGGTTGGCCCTCTTCCACCAGATGCCGAGCACCAGCGGGAAGAACAGCCCCGAGCCGGCGAAGCAGAACGCCCATGCCACCGCGCCCAGGATGCCGGTGAGCTTCAGCGAAGCCACGGCGGCGGCCAGCGCGCCGATACCGACCAGCAGCACGCGGGCCACGATCAGGCGGCGGCGCGTATCGGCCTGCGGGTCGATGATCTTGTAGTAGAGATCGTGGCTGAGCGCATTGGCGATCGCCAGCAGCAGCCCGTCGGCGGTGGACATGGCCGCCGCCATGCCGCCCGCCGCGACCAGGCCGGAGATCACATAGGGCAGGCCCGCGATCTCGGGCGTGGCCAGCACGACGATGTCGGGCCGCATGAAGAACTCGTTGAGCTGCACGATGCCGTCGCCGCTCTGGTCCACGACCGACAGCATGCCCACGGCCGACCAGTTCTTCACCCACTCCAGCGCCATCACATCTTCCACCGCCTTGCCGACCACCGCGGTTGCGAGGCCCGGGTCCAGCAGCTGCAGCTTCGTCAGCGTGGCGAGCGCCGGCGCCGAGAAATACAGCAGGAAGATGAAAAACAGCGACCAGCCGACCGACTTGCGCGCCTGGCGCACCGACGGCGTCGTGAAATACCGCATCAGGATGTGCGGCAGCGACGCCGTGCCGGCCATCATGGCGAGGGCGAGCGTGACGAACTTCCAGCTGTCGAGCGAGGTTTGCGGATCGAAATGCGCCGTTGTCAGCACTTTCAGCCCCGCCACGGCCTCGGCCGCCGGCTGCAGTCCGTATTCCGCCTCGAGTTCGGCGATCCGCTGCGCGGCCTCGCCATAGCCGAAGTGCGGGATAATGCCGAAGCCCTGTTCGTTCGACATCCAGATCAGCGGCACCAGATAGGCGATGATGAGCACGATGTACTGCGCCACCTGCGTCCAGGTCACGCCGCGCATGCCGCCCAGCATGGAGCAGAGCAGGATGCCCAGCAGGCCGAACCACACGCCGATCTCGAACGGGATGGAGAGCGCGCGGGCCGCGATCGTGCCGGTAGCGTTGATCTGCGCCGTCACATAGGTGAAGGACGCAATCACCAGGACGAAGACCGCGCAGAACCGCGCGAGATTGCCGCCGTAGCGGGTGCCGATGAAGTCGGGCACCGTGTAGCAGCCGAACTTGCGCAGATAGGGCGCCATCAACGCATTGACCAGCACATAGCCGCCGGTCCAGCCGATGACGAAGCCCAGATAGGGATAGCCGCCGAAATAGATGCCGCCGGCAAGCGCCACGAAAGACGCGCCGGACATCCAGTCCGCAGCCGTCGCCATGCCGTTGTAGAGAGACGGGACCTCCCGGCCCGCAACGTAATAGGCATCCACCTGCATGGTGCGCGACAGCCAGCCGATGGTGGCGTAGATCGCGAGGGTGAAGAGCAGGAACAGCACGCCGATGGTCCTGGCGCCGACGCCGAACTGCTCGATAATGGCCATGAGGGCGAAGAAGGCGAGGAAGCCCAGCGTGTACAGGCCGTACACCCTGCCCAGCCTGTCAACGAACCTCGTGCCTTGCGCTTGTGTGTTCATGAGCCGCTCCCCTTATTCCTCGGCCACCCCGTGCTCTTCGTCGATGTTGTCCTGGAAGATGTTCTGGACAACGATCAGCAGCACGAAAATGATCAGCGAGCCCTGCACGATGAAGTAGTAGCCAAGCGGGAATCCGAGGAAGGACGCCGCATCAAGCTCCTTGGCGAACCATGGCACCACGTATCCGAACAGGAACCACAACGCCAGGATCACGTAGGTTAGGGTGGAGGTTTTCCTCCAATGCGCTTGCCGGGTTTCGGCACTAACTTCCGCCATGCGTCTCTCTCCCCTTCCTTATTGTTGTTCGGGCGACGGCCTCCCCGACCTTTCCGATCGGCACTCCGGACTTCTTCACAGGATCGGGGATACCGCACCGAGCCACAGTCGCCTATAATCGAGATTCCCGCGCGTGTGAACCCGAAAAAGCGGATATGTTGCGCAAAAGCGTTTCCGGTCTCGCAACATTTGTGGAAAGATTTCGTCCGCGTTTCGAGCGTCACAGGCTCAATACGTCGGATGTGCTGGCCGACTTTCTGCAGACGCGCTCGTCTTATGTCGCGCAGACTTCGCTCTATGGTTATCTGAAAACGCGGATGGGCACGAGTTACCGGATTTATTTCGAGGACGACACCTTCTCGGACTCGATTCGCACGGCGGCCGTAAAGCTGTTTCTTTCCTGTCTTGCGGATTTGACGGTGTTTGCGGCGGCGCTTTGCGAAAGGGACGGGGCGCTGCCGCCGGGCGGCGCGGCGGCGCTGGCGCAGCACTGTTTCCGCCGGGCTGCGGAGCGGGGTCTGGCGGATGCCGGCGCGGGCCCCGTGCCGGCGGAGGCGCTGGAGCGGTTCGGTCTCCGGGTCCGGGCGACCGACTGGCCGGCGGCGGCGGAAGGCCGGTGGGCCTTTTCCGGCAGCGAGGCGGACCTGGTCCGCTTTGCGCCGGTTATCGACGAATACAAGGAACTCGACCGGGAAATTGTCATGAATTCGATCCGCTTCCGCTGGCGCGACGTGCGCGACCAGCTTCGCCGCAGGATCGACGCCCCCGCGCTGGGCAGCGCCATGCGGGAGACCGGCGTAGCCCCGGCGGACTGCTGACGCGCGGGGTCAGCCCGCCGGGCTGTCGTCCGGCTTCGGGTGCAATTGCCGCCCCGCAACCCAGCTTGCCCGGACGATTCGGTCGTCGCCCAGGATCATCAGGGCGAGCAGCGTGTCGGCGAGCGTTTCACTGAGCGCATCGCGCGCGGCCAGCAGCGGCGTCGCCCGGGGGTCGAGCACCACGAGGTCGGCATGGAATCCGGGTTCCAGCCGCCCGATTTCCGTTTCCATGCCGAGCGCTTCGGCGTTGCCCAGCGTCGCAAGGTAGAAGGCGCGTTCCGGCGCAAGCCGCCTGCCCCGGAGTTGCGCCGTCCGGTAGGCCGCGCCCAGGGTCGCGGGGAGCGAATAGCTTGTGCCGCCGCCTATGTCGGTGGCGACCGCAAGGCGCGGCGTGGCGGCCCCGGCCTCCGGCGAATAGGGCCCGATGTCGAACAGGCCCGAGCCCAGAAAGGCGTTCGAGGTGGGGCAGTGGACCACAGCCGAGCCGGCCTCGCCCAGCCGCTCGCGCTCGCGCGCCGAAAGGTGGACGCCGTGCGCGAACAGGCTCGTCGGCCCGAGCAGGCCGAAGCGGTCGTAAACATCGGTGTAGTCGGCGGCGTCCGGGAACAGGCGGGCGACCTCGGCGATTTCCTCCGGCGTCTCGGAGAGATGCGTCTGCATCAGCGCGTCGGGATGGCTCTCCAGGAACTCCCCCGCCGCCGCGAGCTGCGCCGCCCCCGATGTGATGGCGAAGCGGGGCGAGACGGCGTAGCGCAATCGCCCCCGCCCGTGCCAGCGGGCGTGGAGCCGCTCGCTCGCGCGCAGTCCGCCCTCGGCGTCGTCGCGGAGCGCTGCGGGCGCACCCCGGTCCATGAGGGTCTTGCCGGCGGCGAGCGCCATGCCGCGGCGTTCCGCTGCCGCGAAGAGCCGGTCGGCAGCCTCCTCGTGGACAGTGGAGAAGACAAGCGCCGCCGTCGTGCCGTGGGCCAGAAGGAGGTCAAGGAACATCTCGGCCGCGGCGGCGGCATGGTCCCCGTCCGCATAGCGCACCTCTTCGGGGAAGGCGAAGCGGTCGAGCCAGTCCAGCAGGCCGCGGCCTCCGGCGGCGGCGATTCGGTATTGCGGGAAGTGGATATGCGGGTCGACGAAGCCCGGCAGCACGAGGCACTGCCCGTAGTCCCGGCGCGGCGTGTCCGCGAAATCCGCCGGCAGGTCGGCGGCGGCGCCCGCCCAGGCAATGCGCCCCCCTCTGAGCGCGAGCGCGCCGCCCGGACTGTCGCGGACGGCGACCCGGCCGAGCGCGGCCGGGTCGCCAGAAAAGTCGATCAGGCGGCCCAGAACGACGGCATCGGCGCCGTTCCGGGCGGGCGGGCCGCTACTGGGGCAGCTTGTCGTCAACGCCCTTCACATACCAGTTCATGCCGAGCAGCATGCCCTCGTCGGCCCGCTCGCCCTCGGCGATGCGGAGCTTGCCTTCCTGGTCGTGGATCGGGCCGGTGAAGGGATGGAATTCGCCGGAGCGGATCTTCTCGACCATGGCGGCGGCGTCGGCCGCGACATCCTCCGGCAGGTCGGTGTAGGGGGCCATGACCACCATGTCGGCGTCGAAGCCGCCCCACACGTCGCCCGATTCCCACGTGCCGTCGAGCACCGCCTTCACGCGGGCAATATAGTAAGCGCTCCAGTCGTCGATGATCGCCGTGTAGTGGGCGGCGGGCGCGAAGGCGTCCATGTCAGAGGCCTGGCCGAACCCGTGGACGCCGCGCTCTCCGGCGATCTGGATCGGCGCCGGGCTGTCGGTGTGCTGGGTCATGATGTCGGCGCCCTGGTCGATCAGCGCCTTGGCGGCGTCGGCCTCCTTGCCGGGGTCGAACCAGGTGTTCACCCAGACGATCTTCAGCTTGAAGTCCGGGTTGACGGACTGCGCGCCGAGCAGGAAGGAGTTTATGCCGCGCACGACTTCGGGAATCGGGAACGACGCGACATAGCCCGCAACGCCCGACTTGGACATCTTGGCCGCGATCTGGCCGATGACATAGCGGCCTTCATAGAAGCGCGCGGAGTAGGTCGCGACATTGTCGGCCCGCTTGTAGCCCGTGGCGTGCTCGAACTTCACGTCCGGGAAGCGTTTGGCGACCTTTATCGTCGGGTTCATGAAGCCGAAGGAGGTGGTGAAGACGATGTCCGCCCCCTCGCGCGCGAACCGCTCGATGGCGCGCTCGGCGTCCGGGCCTTCCGCCACGTTCTCGATATAGACGGTCTCGACCTTGTCGCCGAAAGCCTTTTCGACGGCGAGGCGGCCCTGGTCGTGCTGGTAGGTCCAGCCGTGGTCGCCGATCGGGCCGACATAGACGAACGCCGCCTTGACGGGATCGGCGGCCTGCGCGGCCGGAAGCGCCAGCATCGCGGCGAAAACGGCGAGGACGGTAGCTCTCATCATTTCCTGTTCTCCAATCGGCTTCCGGCCGGTCGAAAGCGCCGCGGGGCGGAGATGCCCTCCTACCGGTCCGGGACGAACACCTGTCCGAGGCAGGACGGCGAGTCGTTCCTCGCCGTCCATCGATCGCGCGAGAGTATCACCAGCGCGGCGACCGTCGCAATATACGGCAGGGCCGAAAGGAACTGCGACGGCAGCGGGATTCCTTCCGCCTGTGCATGAAATTGGAGGATGAGCGCGCCGCCGAAGAGATAGGCGCCGACGGCAGCGCGCAGCGGCATCCAGCTTGCGAACACCACGAGCGCCAGCGCGATCCATCCCCGCCCCGCGGTCATGCCCTCGACCCATTGCGGCGTGTAGGCGAGCGACAGGTAGCCGCCGGCCAGCCCGGAACAGGCCCCGCCGAACAGGACCGCCAGGAAGCGGGTCCGGATGACATGGACGCCCAGCATGTGGGCGGAGGCGTGGTTGTTGCCGACGGCGCGCAGCGCCAGTCCGGCCCGGGTGCGGAACAGGAAGCGGGAGACGCATACCGCCAGCGTCACCGACGCATAGACCAGCGGGTCCTGCCCGAACAGGATGGTCCCGACCACCGGCAGGTCCGTCAGGAACGGGATGTCGATGCGTTCGAGCTTGAGGCCCGGCTGCCCGATGAAGGCCTCGCCGATCATGCCCGAGAGGCCGAGCCCGAGCAGCGTGAGCGCGAGCCCGGACGCGACCTGGTTGGCGGCAAGCCGCAGCACCAGGAAGCCGAACAGGCTGGAAAGCGCCATCCCGCCCGCCATGGCGGCGATGACGCCCAGATAGGGGGAGCCGGTCAGCTGAGCGCCCGCGAAGCCGGTCACGGCGCCGACGATCATCATGCCCTCGACGCCGAGATTGAGGACGCCCGAGCGCTCCGTCACAAGCTCGCCGAGCGCCGCGATCAGCAGCGGCGTCGCGGCCGTGACGATGGTAAGGACGACCGCCTCGAAGCCAGTCACGGCGCGTCCTCCGCGCGCGCCGCCGGGCGGCGCATCGGCTGGAAGTGGAGGCGGTAGCGGATGAACACGTCGCAGGCCAGCACGAAGATCAGGATCGCCCCCTGGAACACGCGGGCGATCTTGTCGGAGACGCCGAGCGAGACTTGGGCCGCCTCGCCGCCGATATAGGTGAGCGCCAGCAGCAGGGAGGCGAACAGCACGCCCAACGGGTTCAGCCGCCCGAGAAAGGCGGCGATGATGGCCGTGAAGCCGTAGCCGGGCGAGATGGACGGGTGGAGCTGCCCGATGGTGCCCGACACCTCGCCGATGCCCGCAACGCCCGCAAGTCCGCCGGAAATCAGCAGCACGGCCACGATGGAGCGGCGTTCGGAGAAGCCGGCGAAGGCGCCGGCCCGGGGGGCCGCCCCGATGACCCGGAACTCGAACCCCTTGAGGGTCCGCCCGAGGACGATGGCGAGCGCCGCAACCGCAACCAGCGCGAATATCGTGCCGAAGTGCATCCGTCCGGCCAGCGCCGGTATCACCGCATCGGCTTCGAAGAGCCGCGATTCGGGAAAATTATATCCCTCCGGGTTGCGCCACGGGCCGCGCACCAGCCAGTCCAGAAGGAGTTGCGCCACATAGACCAGCATCAGCGAGGTCAGGATTTCGTTGGCGCCGAACCGGACGCGGAAGAAGGCGGGTATCGCCGCCCACGCCATGCCTCCGAACGCGCCGCATACCAGCACGGCCGGCAGCAGCAGCGGCCCCTGCAGATCGGGCAGCATGACCGGCAGGACCGACCCGCAGATGGCGCCCACCGTGTATTGGCCCTCGGCGCCGATGTTCCAGACATTGGCGCGGAAGACGAGCGCGAGCCCGACCCCGATCAGGGCCAGCGGCGTCGCCTTGACGACGATCTCCTCGAGCGACCAGGCCTCGGTGAGCGGCTTGACGAAATAGACGTAGAGCGCCCGAAACGGGTCGTGTCCCAGCGCCGCGAACAGGAAAGTGCCGAAGACGAGCGTGAGTCCGAGGGCCAGCAGCGGCGACAGCCAGACCATGAGGCGGGAGTCTTCCGTCCGATGCCGGAGTTCGATCCGCACGGCCGTCAGTCCCCCGCGCCGCCCATGAGCAGGCCGATGGCCTCCCTGGACGTATCTCCGGTTGGGACCGCCGGGGAGAGCCGGCCCCGCGAGATCACGGCAATGCGGTCGGAGATCTCGAGAATTTCGTCCAAGTCCTGGCTGATCGCGAGAACGGCGGCCCCGTCCCGCGCCAGCGCGGCCAGTTCGCGGCGGATCTCGGTCGCCGCGCCGATATCGACGCCCCAGGTCGGCTGGCTCACCGCCAGCACGCCCGGCCTGCGGTCGAGTTCGCGGCCCACGACGAATTTCTGCAGGTTGCCTCCCGAAAGCGCCCCGGCCTCCGGGTCGCCCTCCGGCGCGCGCACATCGAAGCGCTCCACGATGCGCCGCGCGAGGCCGCGCGCCTGTGAGAGGTGCAGGAGGCCGCCCGTCGCCAGCTCCGGGTCGGTGCCGTGCCGCGTGAGAACGGCATTCTCCGAAAGCCGCATGGCCGGCACGGCGGCATGGCCCAGCCGCTCCTCCGGGATGAAGGCCGCGCCCAGGCGCCTGCGCCACCGCGGTCCCATCCGCCCGCAGGCCCGGCCGTCGATTTCGACGGCGTCGTCGTCGAAGGCGGGCGTCTCCCCGGAGAGCGCGGCGAACAACTCGTCCTGGCCGTTTCCGGCGACGCCCGCCACGCCCACGATCTCGCCGCCGCGGACTTCGAGCGAAATGTCCTCCAGCGAGACGCCGAAGGGGGTGTCGGCCTCCAGCGAGAGGCCGCGGACGGCGAGACGGACGGGACCGGCCGCGGCGGGTTCGCCTTCGCGGCTGCCGGCGCCTTCGACATCGGCGCCCACCATCAGCCGGGCGAGGTCCGCCATGCTCGCCGTTTTCGGGTCCGGCCGGCCGACTACCCGTCCATGCCGCAGCACGGTTGCGGAGTGGCAGAGCTGGCGGACTTCCTCCAGCCGGTGACTGATATAGAGCACCGCGCAACCCTCGCCGGCGAGCCGGCGCAGGGTCTCGAACAGCCGTTCGGCCTCCTGCGGCGTCAGCACCGAGGTCGGCTCGTCCATGATGAGCAGGCGCGGGCGCTGCAGCAGGCAGCGGACGATCTCGATGCGCTGGCGCACGCCCACCGGCAGGCTGGCCACCCGCGCCGCCGGATCGAGCGGCAGGCCGTAGGATTCCGAGACGGACCGCACATTGGCGGCGAGCCCGCTTCCGGCCTCATCGGGCGGCAGCGCGAGCGCGATGTTCTCGGCGACGGTCAGGCCTTCGAAGAGCGAGAAATGCTGGAAGACCATGCCGATGCCGAGCGCGCGCGCCTCGGCGGGATTGCCGACCGCCGCCGGGCGGCCTTCCCAGCTTACGGAGCCCGCATCCGGCTGGAGCGAACCGTAAAGGATTTTTACGAGAGTCGATTTGCCGGCACCGTTCTCGCCGAGCAGCGCATGAATCTCGCCCGCATGCACGGTGAGGTCAATGCGGTCGTTCGCGGCCAGGCCACCAAAGCTCTTGACGATGCCGCGCGCCTCCAGAAGGACATTTCCACCCGGCATGTGCGCAGCTTCCCCAAGCACAGTCGCCCGAAGGTAGAGCATAGTCCTGCCGGTTTGAACCCGGATTGTCGCCGGCTCCGGGAGGCGGATGGACAATGGAGACGGAGGCTGGGACAATATGCCGGACATGCAATCGGCACCCGATTCCCTCGCCCGATTTGCCCGCCCGTTTACTTGCGCGGCGGGCGTCCTTCCCTCTCCCGTTTTCCGGTTCGACGGTCCGCGGCGTTGACCATGGACGCCTGCATAGCGCTCGTCATGGCCCGGCGATGGCTGACCGTTCTGGTCAGCCTGCTGGTCGTGCTGGTCCTGGCGGCAGGCGCGGCGCGTGTCGTTGAGGTCGATGTCGATGTCCGGAACCATTTCGGCCATGACGACCCGCATATCGTCGCGCTCGACCGGCTGGAGGAAACCTATGCCCTGTCCGACGCCGCGCTCGTCGTGGCCGCGCCGCGGGAGGGCACGATCTTCACGCGCGAGGCGCTTGCCGCCATCGAGGATCTGACCGACCGGCTCTGGCAGACGCCCTACGTCACCCGCGTCGATTCGATAACCAACTACCAGCACAGCGAAGGCCTTGAGGACGAGCTGATCGTCGAGCCGCTCATCGGCGACGCCGCGTCGCTGAGCGACGATGACCTGGGGCGAATCGAAGAAATCGCGCTCGGCACCGAGGAAATCGCCGGGCGTTTCGTCTCCCGCAACGGTCGCGTCGCCGGCCTGGTGGTCAGCGTCGCGCTTCCCGACACGGACCGGCAATCGGCCAAGGCGGAGGTGACGGATTTCCTCCGCGCCACGGCCGTCGAATCCCGGGAAGAGCATGCGGCCATCGACTACCACCTCACCGGCGAGCTCGTCCTCAACCGCGCCATGCGCGATGCGATCGACGAGGATATGGGCATCCTCGCGCCGGCGGCGCTCGGCACGATGCTGCTCGTCGCCGTCATTCTGCTGCGCTCGCTGTGGGGCACGCTCGCCATCGTCATCATGCTGGCTGCCGTCCTGGCTTCCTCGATGGGCTTCATCGGCTGGACCGGCATGAAGTTCTTCGGCGAGAGCGGCGCGGCGCTGTTCGTGCTGATGGCGGTCACCGTTGCGCATTCGGTGCATATGTTCGAGGGCGTGGCGGCGGGCCTGCGCCGGGGTCTGGACCGGCGGCAGGCGGTGATCCAGTCGCTGCGGGTCAATCTGTGGCCGGTCTTCCTGACATCGCTCACGACGGCAATCGGATTCCTCAGCCTGAATTTCGCGGATATGCCGCCCTTCCGGGTCATGGGCAACATGGTGGCGTTCGGCAGCTTGTGCGCGTTCGTCTATGCGGTGACGCTCCTGCCCGTGGTCCTGTCGGCGATGCCCCTGCGCGTCCGTGCTGCAGGCGCAGGCGAATCCGACCTTTTCGACCGCTTGGGCCGGTTCGTCGTTTCCCGCCGCACGGTTCTGCTCGGCGGGTTCGGCGTCCTGGTCGTCGTGCTCGTCGCCGGCATCTCGCGGATCGAACTCAAGGAGAACTGGCTGGAGCTTCTCGACGAGAGCTACGAGTTCCGCCGGTCCACGGACTTCATCAGCGAGAATTTCACCGGTGTGGAAACCTATGAGTATTCGCTGAGCGCCGGGCGCGAGGGCGGCATAACGGATATCGACTATCTGAAGCGGGTGGACGCGTTCGTCGAATGGTACCGGGCACAACCGGAAACCGCGCATGTCTTCGCCATCACCGACATCATGAAGCGGCTCAACAGGAACCTGCATGGCGACGACCCGGCGTTCCACATCCTTCCCAACGACTCCGACCTCGCCGCGCAATATCTGCTGCTCTACGAATTTTCGCTGCCCGTCGGCCGCGACCTCAACAATCTCATCGATGTCGGGCGGTCGTCCACGCGCATGACGGTCGTGCTGCGCAGCCTTTCCAGCGACGAGAAGCTCGCGCTCGACGAACGCGCGCAGGCATGGCTCGGGCAGAACGCTCCCGGCATGGAAACCGGCGCCACCGGGGTCTCGCTCGTCGGCGCCCGGTCCACCCAGAGAAACATAGAGGGCATGCTGCTCGGCACCTTCATCGCCATGGCCATCGTCTCCCTGCTGCTGCTGCTCGTCTTCAGGAGCGTGCGGCTCGGCGTCATCAGCCTGATTCCCAATTTCGTCCCGGCCGCCATGGCGATGGGCCTCTGGGGCTATCTGGTGGGCGAGGTCGGCATTGCGGCCTCGGTGGTTACCGCGATCGCGTTCGGCATCATCGTGGACGACACGATCCACTTCATGACCAAATATGTAGCCGCCAGGAAGAACGGGCTGCTGCCGTCGGAATCCGTGCAGTCCGCCTTCCGCTCCGTGGGCAAGGCGCTGCTGGCGACGACGGTTGTGTTCGGCCTCGGCTTCATGGTGTTCGGCGCATCGGGCATGGTGACCAACCAGGCGCTCGGCCTGCTGGCGGGCATGACGGTCATCATCGCCCTCCTGGCGGACCTCCTGTTCCTCCCGCCCCTGCTGATGGTGCTCGACGGGACGAAGGAAACGAGCGAGCAGATCAGGGAACGGTTGCGGCGTGAGGCTGGATAGGCGCGCGCGGCGGGCATTGTGCTATCTTCTGCAAAGAGTTTCCGGCAGCCGTGCCGACAGGAGGAAACGGTGATTCGCGTCTCTCTCCCCCATCCGATGCTTGCCTTGTCCATAGCCATGCTTGCCGCGTTCGCCTGGTCGGTTGCGCCGTCCGCCGGCCGCGCCGCCGACAGCCCCGAGGAGCAGGGGCTTAAGCTCGCGACGGAAGCCCGCGAACGGCAGAAGGGGTTCGGCAATTTCGTTGCGGGCATGACGATGACGCTGCGCAACAAGCGGGGCCAGGAGAGCAAGCGCGAAGTCCGCCTGAAGGTCATCGAGGTGGAGAATGACGGCGACCGGACGCTGTTCGTGTTCGACCGGCCGCGCGATGTCAGGGGAACGGCGTTTCTCGTCCACGCCCACAAGGAGGAGGCCGATGACCAGTGGCTCTATCTCCCCGCTCTGAAACGGGTCAAGCGCATCAGCTCCTCCAACCAGTCGGGCTCCTTCATGGGCAGCGAGTTCTCCTACGAGGACCTGGGCACCCCCGAGGTCGAGAAATTCACCCACCGGCTTCTGCGCAGCGAGCCTTGCGGCGACCTCGAATGCACTGTCTCCGAACGTATCCCCGTCGGCCCGGACTCGGGATACTCGCGCCAGCTGGTCTGGATGGACCGGGAGGAGCTGCGCACAATGCAGATTCAGTTCTTCGACCGCAGGGATGCGCATCTCAAGACGATGGTCGTGGAAGGCTACAACAAATATCTCGACCGCTTCTGGCGAAGCAGCAAGGTGACGATGACCAACCACCTCACGGGAAAAAGCACCGTGCTGGACTGGTCGGGCTACGAGTTCGGGACCGATCTCGACCTCGGCGACTTCACCCGCACGGCGCTGAAACGCGCGCGGTAGCGCGCGGGCCGGCCCGGGCCTGTCAGGCAGGCAATTCGCGCCTCTGCCCGGCGATGTGGAATTTCAGCTTCTTCGTCGGCTTCATCGACGGAATCGGGTTGAACCGAAGCTCATAGTCGGATGGAGACGCCGATATCGTGAAGTAATGCGCGATCATCATCATGTTGACCGTCATTTGCAGAAGCGCCTGCCGGATGCCGAGACAGGTATGCGTGCCCAGTCCGTACGGCGCAAATCCGAAACTGCGGTGCGCGCTCTGCGGAGGCAGGTAGCGGTCGATATCGAACGAGAACGGGTCGGGAAACACGTCGTCCATATAGTGCGAGGCCGTCTGGGCGATATAGACCCGGGACCCGACCGGTAATTCGTGCCCCTCGACCACACAGGAGTTCACCACATCGCGCACGGACATCGCGATGACCGGGTACATGCGCAGACATTCCTGAAGGAAGCGGTGAGTGACATCGGTGGCGGCCAGGGTAAAGGCCTCGCCGTCCGGATCGCCGTTGTCGAACAGGGCGTCCGCCTCGCTTCGGATTCTTTCGTGGATCTCAGGCTGCGAAATCATGGCGTAAATCGCGAAGCTCAGCATATCGCCGAAATACACGCTGGTCAGCCCTGTCGCCGTCAGGGCGAATCGCAGATTCGATTCCGGCACCAATTGCGGGTCGCTCACATTCAGGCCCAGCACGTCGTCTGCTAGGTTCCGCGGGCAACCGGCGCGCTGGGCGGGTGTGTGAACGCGCCGGACCCGTTCCAGCATCTCGTCAATGGCTTTCGCCCGGCGTCTCATGCCCGGGGTCTTCAGCGTGAATTCGGGCATGATCTTTATGATATGGACGCTGAGCGCGCGCTCCTTGTAAGTGACCAGATCGTCGATCAGGTCCTGCGTATCGACCCCGACATGGAGAGACGAAATCTGCTCGTTGACCATGGCTCGGCACAGGGACCTTGCCTGGTAGGTCTCCCCGACCGTCCAGGTCGCCATGAACTTGCGGACAAGGCGGAACAGCTGGTCAAGCTGGCCGGCCAGCCGTTCGCGCGAATAGGCCGGCGACATGGCCTTGCGAAGCCGGAAGTGGTCGCCGCCGTCCAGCGAAGGCAAGACGCCCGATGCGCCGAAGACGTTCTCGAAGTCGGCGAAATACCCCCCCGCCCTCAGGTGCATCCGCCCGCTCTTGTGTACCCAACGGTTGACCGACGCCCCGGCAAGGAAGGTCTTGGGTTTGGCCGTCGGCAGCTTTATCTGGAACACTGGGCCATACTCTTTCGCGAGGTCTGCAAAGAGCGCCGGAAGATGGCCGGTGCGCGCATGCGGATTCAACAGCAGACGATGCAGCGGAACCCGCGGTATGCGCCGGGACAGAGCCGAGGGGCGGCCCGTCGGGCTGGCAATGTTCTGTTCGACCGCCTCGGCTATGGAGCGGCCGATCAGGTCCATCCTGCAGATGAGCCCGATCCGCTCTTCCGCGTGCTCGTTGAGTTCGAACATGAAGCGAAAGACGTCGCAGGTGTTGACGAGGCAAATGACGATCACGTCCCTGGGATCGGGAATCATGTCGGTGAAAATGGCCTCGCTGATGCGCGTCCTGATGAACTGGCTTGCGGTGCTCTTTTCCGCATCGCTGCGCTGGTGCGCAAGCCAGTGAGCCGGAGTCAGCGTCCAGAAATCGCCGGCGTGGTGTTCCAGAATCTCCTGGTCCACGAGGCGGTCCAGCGTCAAATCGATGACCGTCTCCGCCTGTCCCGCAAACCGTTCAACCCAGTAACGGGCGTTCCTTTGGTCGGGTTCGTCGGCAATTTCCTTCAGTAGCGGGTCCAGTGCGGGGTCGCCGGTTTCCGTCGGGTCCAGCAGGACCAGCGACTCCATGTCCGTGTCGATGCGGGACAGGAGCGAAAGTTCCGCAAGCACGGCGCCGGCGACGGCGCATTGCAATCTCCAGCCGGGAACCTGGTGGAAGTATCCGGTCTGGTCGTTGAGGAGCATCAGGATGAGTTCGTCGGGCAAACTCAAGGGCTGGATTTTCGTGCATTCGGCGGCAGCGGTCATCGACCATGGCCTCCTTGCAGCTGGCTCCGCGGCGCAGCGCCGGCGCGGTTGCAGCGCGACGCCTTCGCAAGCGGACGGCGGACAGGGAACAGGCGAACAACCGGCGCCGGCGCGGCTGCGGCGAAAAGGAGGCTGCGGCCGGGTGAAACGACCGAGCAGGACATAAGCCGGGCCTGAAAGTTGCGTTTCATGGTAACGGCCGGGATGCGGGGGAAGCTGTCGTTGCGATAGGCGGAACCGGAGCCGCCACCGAGCCGCAATTCAACATATCCCCGAAGATTGCGGTTGCCCTCGTCGTTGAACTGCCAACTCCAATAATTGCCAACCTCAGTATTGGGGATGGAGGCCGTCTTCGTCAAGCCCGCGCGGGCCTGTCCGCCCGCCGGGGCCGTCAGCCGCCGGGCGCCTCCAGGGCCTTGAGGCGGTCTTTCGCCAGCTTGTCCAGCAGGCGCTCGAAGGCGTCCTTCGCCGGTATCGCGACGGACTGCTCCAGCAGGCTTCGCGCCCTCTCGCGATGTTCGTCCTCGTCAAGCTCCAGCAGGCCGAGCGCGTATTGCAGCGGCACGTCCTTCGCATCGGGCGCAAGCTCCATGGCCCGCTCCAGCGAGGCGACTGCCTCATTTTCGCGGGCGCCGTAGGTCAGGCGCGCCAGGAACGATCCCACCTTGCCGACCACTCCCGTGTGCCACCGGGCGAGACTGACATGGGCCGAGGCCATGTCGGGATCGAGCCGAAGCGCGTCTTCCGTCGCCTCGCGAATCTTCTCCACATATCCCCTGTCCGCCGCCTCCAGGGAGCCGATGACCTGCGCGAGCCGTCCGGTGGCGCGCGCGAGTTGCATATGCGCGTCCGCATTGCCGGGATCGCTGCGGACCGCCTTTTGCGCGAGCCCCAGGGCGCGCTCGAACAGCCCTTCCTTCTCGCCCCTGGCGGCAATGAAGTAGCCGTGGACCGTCAGAGACTGCGCCGCCAGCGCGAAGCCCCGGGAGGTTCCGAGGCTTTCCGCAATCCGGGCCGCATCGGTGAACCGTCCCTCGGCATAGGCCGCCTGCGCCTCTTGCATGGAGCCCGCATTGGCGGCGCCCGCCAACGGCAAGGCAAGCGCCACCGCCAGCCAGCAGGATAGAACAAAGCCGACGACATCACCCCGATTGCGCATGACACGACCATCCGGCTTTTCCGACCCGCCCAGTTTACCATGCAATCCTCGGCTGAAACGGAATGCGGAACGCAAGGCGGGCGCGCGGCCCGGATCGCCGCGCGCCCGCCGGTTGCGGGAAGGCGTCCGCCGTCAGAAGAGCGGCGAGGAGCCCCGGCCGAACTCGGGATAGGCTTCCATGCCGAGTTCGCTCTTGTCGAGGCCGTCGTCCTCCGCCTCCTCCGAGGCCCGGATGCCCAGTGCGAGCTTCAGGACGAACCACGCTGCAAGCGAGACGACAAAGACGAAGACGCCGATGGCGAGTACGCCGATGAGCTGGGTGACGAAGTCGCCGCCGCCGAAGATACCGACCGCGAGCGTGCCCCAGATTCCGGCGACGAGATGGGCCGAAATCGCGCCCACCACATCATCGACCTTCAGCCGGTCGAGGAGCGGCACCGCATACACCACCAGCACACCGCCGATGCCGCCGATGACGAGCGCCAGCACATGGTTCTGGAGGTCGGGGCCGGCGGTGATCGAGACGAGGCCGGCGATGGCGCCGTTCAGCGCCAGCGTCAGGTCGATCTTGCGGTACAGCACATAGCTCGTCGCCATGGCCGCGATCACGCCCGCCGCGGCGGCGAGGTTCGTGTTCACATAGACGATGGAGATCGCCACCGCGTCGAGGGCGGAGCCGAGCGCCAGCTGCGAGCCGCCATTGAAGCCGAACCAGCCGAACCAGAGGATGAAGGTGCCGAGCGTGGCCAGCGGCAGGTTCGCGCCCGGCATGGGGTTGATGCTCCCTTCGGGCCCGTATTTGCCCTTGCGCGCGCCGAGCACGATGGCGCCTGCGAGCGCGGCCCAGCCGCCGGTGGAATGCACCAGCGTCGAGCCGGCGAAATCGCTGAATCCCATCCCGGCGAGCCAGCCGCCGCCCCAGACCCAGGAGGCCTGGATCGGGTAGATCAGCGCCGACAGCAGCACCGTGAAGATCAGGAAGGGCAGGACGCGGATGCGCTCGGCGAGCGTGCCCGAGACGATGGAGGCGGCCGTCGCCACGAACACCATCTGGAAGAACCAGTCGGACATGACCGAGTAGCCGCCCTCGACCACTGCCGCGACCTGCCCGGTCGTCGCTTCCTCCGCGTTGAGGAGCGCGAGTTCGGCCTCGGACGGATTGTAGAGGAAGTCGAACGCGCCGATCCAGCCGCCGTCAACATCCGTGTACATCACGGCGTAGCCGACGATGTAGAACATGATGCCGGCGATGGAGTAGAGCGCGATGTTCTTCAGGCAGATCGCCGCCGTGTTCTTGGTGCGCACGAGGCCTGATTCGAGCATGGCGAAGCCGGCCGCCATCAGCATGACCAGGAAGCCGTGCACCAGGAAGGAGAAGGTGTTGAAGACGAAGGCGATCTCGCCTTCCACCGCCGCATGGGCGGGCGATGCCGCCAGGACGAAGAGGGCCGCGAGGCCGGTGATCGTGCGAAGCATGTCCTTATCTCCCGCTCAAAGCGCTTCCGACCCGGCCTCGCCGGTGCGGATGCGCACCGCATGGCCGATGTCGCTCACGAAAATCTTGCCGTCGCCGATCCGCCCGGTATGGGCGGCCTTCCGGATCGCCTCCACGGCGGCCTCGCATTCGGCGTCGTCCACCGCGACCTCGATCTTCACTTTCGGCAGGAAGTTCACCGTGTATTCGGCGCCGCGGTAGATTTCGGTCTGCCCCTTCTGGCGGCCGAATCCCTTGACCTCGGTTGCGGTCAGTCCCTGCATGCCGAGGTCCGTCAGCGCTTCCCGGACCTCGTCCAGCTTGAACGGCTTGATGATTGCCGCAATCAGTTTCATCTGCTGCACCCCCTTGTTGGGCCATCCGTCGGTCGGACTGAAGGGGTGAGGAACAAGAACCGGGCCAAAACCGTAATCAGTTGATTTTATGAAGAATTTTCCGTGGCTGCGGAGAACTCGGGCACTCATATGATGAAAATTACGGCATGAACCAGGTGGTCTGGCCGACATGGTGAAATTATAGGCAATTCAGTGCTGCCGCCGGCGTCCTGCCCTGACCCTCAAGGCCGGGTGGGAGGGAGTGTTGCCGGATGCCGCCAAACAAGGCCGCGCATCGCTGAACCCGGCGTCAGAGCGGCTCGCCGCGCACGAGGCGGGGCGGCGTGCCGGCAACGCCCATGGCGTGGCGCATGAAGGCGCGCTTGAGGCCCGGCAGCCGTCCGACCGCCGCGAGGCCAAGTTGCCGGGCGGCCTGCACGGGCGGGACGGCGTTCGAGAAGAGCCGGTTCAGCCCGTCGGTGACGCCCGCTAGCACGACGCTCTCCGCCCGTTGCCGGCGCTGGTATTCCGCCAGCACGGCCGGGCCGCCGATATCGAGCCCGAGGCGGAACGCATCGACCGCGCACTCGCCAAGCGCGGCCACGCCGCGAATGCCGAGATTGAAGCCCTGCCCGGCGATGGGGTGGATGCCGCAGGCCGCGTCGCCCGCCAGCGCCAGCCTTTCGGCGAAGAAGCGCTCCGCCAGCACGAGCCCGACCGGCCAGCGCCAGCGCGGGCCGATGAGCCGGAGCTCCCCCAGGAAATCGCCGAAGCGCCATGCGAGCTCCTGAAGGAAGCGCGCATCGTCGAGCACGAACAGCGCGTCGGCAAGCCCGCTCCGCTCCGACCAGACGATGGAGGAGCGGTGTTCGCCGTCCGGGCCGTCGGTCATCGGCAGGATGGCGAACGGCCCGCCCGCGAGGAACCGCTCATGCGCGACATTGCCGTGCGGCTCCTCATGGCCGACGGTCAGCACCAGCGCCTTCTGCCCGTAGGCCCATTCCACCGTCCCGATTCCCGCTTCGCGGCGGAGCGGCGAGCCGCGCCCGTCGGCGGCGACAATGAGCGGCGCTTCCAGAACGCGCCCGTCCTTGAGGAACAGCCGGGCGAGGCCGCCGCCGCGCTCGCTCCGCTCCGCCGCGGCCGGGGCGAAGACGGCGACATTCGGCGTGTCTTCCAGCAGCGCCGCCGCGGCCGCGCGGATCAGCCGGTTCTCGACGATATAGCCGAACGGCTCGTCGCTGACCTCGCGATGGTCGTAATGCAGGAAGACCGGCGCCTCGCCGTCGGTGATGCGGATGTCCGCCATCGGCTCGGCATGCGCCGCGATCGCCGGCCAGAGGCCCACGCCCCGCAGCACCTGCACGGAAGCGTGCGAAATGGCGGTGGTGCGCCCGTCGAACGCCGCGCCCTCCGCGACCGGCGCGCGGTCCACCAGCGCCGTCTCCAGCCCGGCCGAAGCGAAGGCGCGCGCCGCCACCGCGCCGACCAGCCCGCCGCCAACGACGATGACATCGAACCGGCTCACGGAAGCAGCTGCTCCGCCGCCTCGCGCCTGAGCTTCTCCTGCTTCAGTTCGAACAGGACGAGCCGGCCTTCTGAGTCGCCGCCCAGCAGGTCCAGAGCCCAGTTGGCTGCCGGCAATTGCCTCCCGACCAATTTGAGGCCCGGCATCAGCATGTCGGGGTTCCGCGCCAGAATGTGCTCCAGCAGGGCTTCCGTCCCGGCGCTCCCGGCCGTCTTCAACGGATGTGCGGTTTTCTCCGCCTCGTCCACTTCCCAGATTCCGAAATCGTCCGTCACTGCCGTCTCCTTCCTTCGTCCCAATATGGTCTGTCATTCCATAATGTCAATGTCATTACAAGAATTATTACTGACTTCTTGCGAACATAGTCCGTCTCCGCCCCATTGCGCTGGCGAAAGGCATCCGAGCCTGCATTCCGCTCGCCGTCCTGCCTCGTGCGCGGCGAGCCGCTGCAGGCCCCGTCGGGGCTACCGTTCGGCGGCGAGATAGCGGCGGAGCGTCGCCGTCATCTTCTCCGTCCGCGTGTCGTGCGGAAAGAGCGTGCGGAACTTGCCGTCCGGCCCCATCAGGAAGGTGAGGGTCGCATGGTCCACCAGGTAGTCGTCCGCGTCCGCCCCGGCCTCGGCCGGCACCTTGCGGCGGTGGATGCGCCAGGCCTTCAACACGGCGCGGGTCTGGGCCGGTGTGCCCCTGAGCGCGAGGAAACGCGGGCCGAAATGCGCCATGTAGTCCCTGAGCGCCGGCAGGCCGTCGCGGTCGGGATCGACGGTGACGAACAGGGGCTGCACCCGCCCGGCCTGCTCCGGCCCCAGCGCCTCCAGCGCTTCCGCCATGGTCAGCAGGTTGGTCGGGCAAAGGTCCGGGCAGAAGGTGTAGCCGAAATAGAGGAGCGCGAAGCGGCCGCGGAAGGTCTCGTCCGTCACCGGCCGGCTGTTATGGTCGGTGAGCGAGAACGGCCCGCCGAACAGCGCCTCCAGCGGGGGGGGCGAAGATGGGGTCGATGACGGAGGCGGGGGCGCGGCGGCGGCGAGGCAGAAGGCGGCCAGCGCCGCCGCGACTGCCCGGACCGCGCGCCGCGCCGCCATTGCCGTCAGGTGGAGTATTGCGCGAACTGGACCGTGCCGGCGCGGGCGCGGTAGTCGGTCACGACATTGATGACGGCGACGCGGCCCTTGTCCACTTCCGCCTGGCCCCGCTCCAGCGCCGCGCGGATCCCGCCCGGCTCCTCGACCTGCTCGCCATAGCAGCCGAGCGCCTCGGCGATCCTGTCAAAGCGCACATAGCCGAGGTCGCGCCCGATCTTTTCGCGATTGGGATCCGCGGTCCAGCCGCCGTTGCAGCTGATGACCACCAGCACCGGAATGCCCTGGCGCTGGGCGGCTTCGAGCTCCATCGCGTTGATGCCCATCGAGCCGTCGCCATGCACGCAGATGACCTGCTTGTCCGGCTTGGCGACCTTGGCGCCGATGGCGTAGGGCAGGCCCACGCCCATCGTGCCGAACGGGCCGGAGTTCAGCCGGTGGCCGGGCGCGTAGGTCGGCATGGACTGGCGCCCGTAGTTCAGGATTTCCTGGCCGTCCACCACGAGGATGGAGTCCCGGTCCATGAAATTCTTGACCTCCTCGCAGAGCCGGAGCGGGTGGATCGGCGTGTCGTCCGAGAGGGCGTTGCCGCCGGGCCGGGCGCGCTTCTCCGCCTCGCCCTCCGCCAGCCGGTCGCGCCAGGCCTTGAAGCGGTCGGCGTCGAAGCGCCCGTCTATGGCCTCCATCAGCTGCTCCAGCGCGGTGCGCACATCCGCCACGATGCCGATGTCGATGGGCCGCGGGCTCTGCGCGATCTCGGTCTGGTCGATGTCGATCCGCACGATGCGCGCATCGGCGTTGAAGCGCGGCGGCGCGGCGTGGCCGACGATGTAGTTGAGGCGCGTGCCGAGGATCAGGATGCAGTCGGCCTCGCGGAAGGCGGTCGAGCGCATGGTGGCGTAGTGCCAGGGATGGTCCTCGGGCACGACGCCCCGGCCCTGCGGCGTGGTGTAGAAGGGAATGCCGGAGGCATCGACGAAGCGGTGCATCGCCTCCGAGGCTTCCGACCAGAGGATGCCGGAGCCGGAGACCATCACCGGGCGCTCGGAGGCGGCCAGGATCGCGGCCGTCTCCTCGATCAGGTCCTGCTGGCCGGCGGGGCGGCTCCTGAGCAGCGGGCGCCCGGAGGTCGTCCAATTGATCTCCTCTTCCGGCACCTTGGTGTAGAGCACGTCGCCCGGCATATCGATATAGACCGGCCCCGGCTTGCCGGCCATCGCCTGCTGGAAGGCGATATCGACGATTTCCGGGATGCGGCGCGGATCGTACACGCGGGCGGACCACTTCACGCAGCCCTCCATGATCCGCATCTGGTCGATCTCCTGGAAGACGTCCTTGCCGAACTGCGCGACCGGCGAGCAGCCGCCGACCGCGACCACCGGCGTGCAATCGACCAGCGCGTTGCAGAGGCCGGTGACAAGGTTGGTGACGCCCGGCCCGGAGGCCGCCATGCAGGCCGCCGGCTTGGTGCGCAGCCGCGCATAGGCGTGCGCCATCATCGCGGCGGCCTGCTCGTGGCGCACATCGACCATGCGGATGCCTTCATTGGCGCATTCGGTCTCCGCCAGCAGCATCGGGCCGCCCATCAGGAAAAACATCTCGTCGCAGCCCTGCCTGCGCAGCGCCTTGGCGAGGATCGCCGAACCCGTCAGTTCACTCATCGGGTTTCCCTCTCTTCCGTCTTCGGTTCGTTCAGTGGATTTTCTGCGCCCCGATCAGGGCGTCGAGTTCGCCGAGGCGGCGGCGGACAGCCAGTTCCAGCGCAGTCAGCACGAAGGACGGGGTCGCCGGGGGCAGCACGAGCGAGGACGCCAGTTCCGCCGGGCCGTCCGGAGCCTGGAGGTCCAGCATGGCCGCTTCGCGCGTGTTCCCCGAGATGTCGAGCCGCCACATTTCCGGCACGCCCAGCCGGCGGTAGAAGGCGGGCTTGTCCCCGTCGCCGAAACTCCGCTCGACCTCGATCACGAGCGACGGCGGCGTGTGCAACTCGAACGCTTCCAGTTCCGGCTCGCCCCGTTCGTAAGCCCGCCCCCAGCGCTCGGCGGTCTCGCCCAGATAGTAGCAGGCGTCGGGTTCGGCCCCGGTGTTCTCCGGGTCTTCGGGCCGGCGCCAGCGGGTCGATCCGAGCGCGACTACGGGGATGCCGGCCCTGTCCACGGCATCCATCAGCCGGCCGGTGCCCCAGGCGTAGCGTTCATGCTTCGAAGACGGCGTCATGAGCGCGACGCGGCCGCCGGCGGGATCGATGAACACCCGGCGCGCAATGCTGTTCCAGTCGAGCTTCGCCAGGAGCGGCACAGCCTCCGGATCGACGCGGAAGCGCGTGTATTCCGATCCCATGCTGCCGATGCTGCGTTCCATGAGCCTCCGCTCCGGGACTGCGTCGCCGAACCTTAGCACACTCGCCGGCCCGCCGGCGGCGGAAGCCCGCCCGGCCTCAGGAAAGGACGAATCCCTCATAGCCGTTCGCCGCCGAGGCCTCGCATTTCTCCCGGTAGAGCGGCGCGCCGGCGCCGTAGAGCAGGAAGATGCGCCGGCTCTTGTCGGCCCGGTTGGGATTGACGCCCATGAACCAGCTGTCCACCTTGGTATAGAGCATCCGCGAGGCGCTTTCGTGGACATGTTCGGTCCACTCGGTCTCGGCTGTCTCGCTCGCCTCCATCCGCCTCATGCCCTGCGCGCTCATATGCCGGATGCAGTCCGCCACCCATTCGACATTCTGCTCGCTGCAACGGGGGATGTTGCAGAAGGAGGAGGCATTGTGCGGGCCGACCAGGGTGAACATGTTGGGGAAGCCGGAAATCTGGATGCCGAGCAGCGTCTTCGGCCCGTCCGCCCATTTTTCCTTCAGGCTCTGTCCGTGGCGGCCGCGGATGTCGATGCGGTCGAAGCCGCCGGTCACGGCGTCGAACCCGGTCGCATAGACGAGGATGTCGAGCTTGTGCTCCCCGCCCGAGGTGAGGACGCCGTCCGGCGTTATGCGCTCGATCGGCGCCTCGTTCAGATCGACAAGCCGCACATTGTCCCGGTTGAAGGTCTCGTAATAGCCGGTTTCCATCGGGACGCGGCGGGTGCCGAAACCGTGGTCCTTCGGCACCAGCTTCTCCGCCGTCTCCGGGTCGCGGACGCGCTCGCGGATCTTGCGGGCCATGAAGTCCGAGATCGTGCGGTTGGCGGCCTCGTCCACGAAGGTGTCGCGGAAATTGCCCATCCAGATGCCGAAGCCCGGCTCGCCGTAGAGCTTCTCGTAGAAGGCTTCGCGCTCCTCGGCCGACACCTCCATCGCCTTGCGCCGGTCGGCGTCGTGGATGAAGCCCCCGTGCGAGGCGCGGCAGCGGGCGAAGATCGCGTCGTAGCCGGCCTTGATCCGGGCCTGGGTTCCCGCGTCGATGGGCGCGTTGTGGAGCGGCGCGCACCAGTTGGGGCTGCGCTGGAACACGGTCAGATGGCCCGCCGTCTCGGCGACCACCGGAATCAGCTGCACGGCGGTCGCGCCCGTGCCGATGACGCCGACGCGCCTGCCGGCAAGCTCCAGCGGCTCGCGCGGCCAGTCCGAGGTGTGGAAGGAGGGCCCGCGGAAATCCGCCATACCCTCGATCCCGGGCATTTGCGGAATGGAAAGCGGGCCGACCGCCGTGATGAGCCAGCGGGCGCGCGCGCGGTGCCCGTCCTCCGCCTCGACTTCCCATGCCAGCGCCGCCTCGTCCCAGGACGCCCGCACGATCCGGGTCCCGAACCGGATATCGCGGCGCAGGTCGAACTTGTCGGCGACGAAATTGACGTAGCGCAGCGTTTCCGGCTGGGGCGAGAAATGCTCGCTCCACTCCCATTCCTGAAGCAGTTCCCCGGAGAAGGAAAAGCCGTAGCTGTAGCTCTCGGAATCGAAGCGCGCGCCCGGATAGCGGTTCCAGTACCAGGTGCCGCCGACATCGCCGCCGGCCTCGAACACCCGGACCCGCAGTCCGAGTTCCCTGAGCCGGTAAAGCTGGTAGAGGCCGGAAATGCCGGCGCCGATGACGATGGCGTCATGCTCTTCGCAGTGCGTCATGCGGCTCATGCGGCATAGCTCCCGCCAAGCTCGTCCTCGATGAAGATGCGCACGATCTCCTCGAAATCCCGGTCGGTCTCGAAGCCGAGCGCCTCGCCCCGCGCCGGGTCGAAATGCGTGGCCCAGCCGTTCACGATCTGCTGGATGAAGGGGTCAGGCTCGAAATGCACGCGCGCCGCCACCCGCTCGCCCGCGACGGCCGCAAGCGCCGCCAGCATCTCCCGCACGGTGACGGTCAGGCCCGGCAGCGCCAGCATCCGTGCCGGCCCCCAGGCTTCCGGCGGCATGGCGGCCGCCTTCAGCACGGCGTCCACCACCTTGCGCGGCGAGAGCACATACATCGCCTGGTCCGGCTCCACCGGGCAGACGGCCTCCTCGCCCTGCAGCGGCTCGCGGATGATGGAGCTCGCCCAGGTCGAGGCCGCCTTGTTGGGCTTGCCGGGGCGCACCACGACCGTCGGGAAGCGCAGCGCCCGCCCGTCCACATAGCCCTTGCGCGCATAGTCCTGCACCAGCAGTTCGCCGACGGCCTTCTGCGTGCCGTAGGAGGTCTGCGGGTTCAGGATCAGCCCGTCCGGGATCGTCTCCGGCATCGCGCCGCCATAGACCGCGACCGAGCTTGCGAACACCAGGCGCGCCGGCTCCGGCAGGCTGCGCGCGGCGGCCAGCACGTTCATCGTGCCCTGGAGGTTGACCGTCATGCCGAGGTCGAAATCCTCCTCCGCCCCGGCGCTCACCACCGCCGCCAGGTGGAAGACGGCGCCCGTGTCCGGGGCGATGACGGCGCGCACCTGCTCCGGGTCGCCGATATCGCCGATGACGGCCTCGACGCGCGGATCGTGCAGGAGGCGCGGGTCGGGCGCGGCCCTGTCGAACAGGACGACCCGTTCGACCGGCTGCTCCCGGCCGGCGGAGTCCGTCAGCGCATTCACCTCGAGCAGCCGGAGCGCGAGCCGCCGGCCGATGAAGCCGGCGCCGCCGGTTATCACGACGCGCATAAGCCTTGCATCCTCCCTGAAGGCCGCGGGGTCCCGTGGACGGAGCGAAGACCCGCACACTCCGGGAACGGCGGGAAAATAGCCGGCGGCGGCAGGGCTGTCACGGCGCGCGCTGCGGCTCCCGCGAGAGGCCGCCGGCCTCGAGCGCCTCCAGATAGGCGTCCCAGAGTTCCTCCCGGCGTTCTCCGAGTTCGCGCAGATAGCTCCAGCTGTAGATGCCGGTGTCGTGCAGGTCGTCGAAAACCAGCCGGACGGCATAGTTGCCCTCGGGCAGGATTTCAGTGATGCCAACATGCGCGCGGCCCGGAACCAGCGTCTTGCGGCCCGGCCCGTGGCCCTGCACCTCGGCCGAAGGGCTCTCGACGCGCAGCAACTCCGCCGGCAGGTCGAACGCCGCCCCGTCGTCGAAGGCGACATGCAGCACGCGCCCGGCCCTGGAATAGCGCAGCTCCGTCGGGCGGCTCACCGGCCGTCCCCGTCGAGCTCCCGCGCCTCCTCCACCAGCATGATCGGGATGCCGTCCCGGATCGGATAGGCCAGCCCTGCCGAGCGGCTGACCAGCTCGCCGGCCTCGCGGTCGTAATCCAGCGGCCCCTTGGTCACCGGGCAGACCAGCAGTTGCAGCAGCAGCGGATCGACCTCTCCGGAACCCGTCATCGCCGCCTCAATTCATCCGCGCCGGGTCGTCGTCGTTCGCCGCCTGGAAGCCCGACATCGCAAACAGCGTTTCCAGCATCCGGGCGCGCTCGCCGGTGTCGCCGCATTCGAGCAGCGCCTGCTTCTCGTTGGGCGCGAAGGGACAGCCCATGGAGAGCGCGTTGACCAGCATTTCGTCGTCGGCGCTGCCCACGGCGTCCCAGTCGGCGCTGAGCCCCCGCCGCGCCAGGAAGCCGCGGAGCGCCTCCAGCAGGCCGTCGCGGTCCACCGGGCCGCTGCGGCGCGCGTCGAGGTCGTCTCCAAACCCCTCGAAATCCGCATGGACGGTGCGGTAGCCGTCGGGATGGCGCGCCAGCTCGCGGTCTATGCGAAAGCGGGCGATGCCCTGCAGCGCGATCATGTAGCGCCCGTCGTCGAGCTTTTCCGAGTTCTGGATCTTGCCGGCGCAGCCGATCCCGTAGATCGGCGGGTTCGCCGGGTCGGTCCCTTCCGCGCAGGGCTGCACCATGCCGACGATTCCCTCATCGCCCAGCGCATCGCGAATCATCGCCCGGTAGCGCGGCTCGAAGATATGCAGCGGCAGCATGGCGCGCGGCAGCAGCAGCACGCCGGGCAGCGGGAAAACCGGGATGACCTCCGGCAGGGATCGCCTGAGGGCCACGGCCGCCTGCTCCCTAGCTGAACATCAGGGTCGAGAGGCGGCGGCGGATATCGACCGTGAGTTCGTGCATCGGCCCCCACGCCTCGAAGAATTTGACGAGCTGGCTGCGGGCCGCGCCGTCATTCCATTCCCGGTCGCGGCGGTAGAGCTCCAGCAGTTCCTCCGCCGCCTCCTTGTGGCGTCCGCCGCCGAACAGCGCCATCGCCAGGTCGAAGCGCGCCTGGTGGTCGTCCGGGTCGGCTTCCACCGCGCCGCGCAGATCCGCCGTGTCGCCCGCATCCGCGCTCTGCTCGGCGAGCTCCACCGCGGTGACGGCCGCGGCCACCGCCGGGTCCTGGCCGGCGCCGTCGGGCAGCCGGTCCAGCATGGCGCGGGCTTGCGTGACCTCGTCCACGGCGAGAAACACCTGGGCAAGGCCGGCAATGGCGGCGGCGTTCTCCGGCTCCTGCCTCAGCACTTCGTTGAGGATCGCGCCCGCGGTCTGCGCGTCGCCGCCCTCCAGCGCCGCGCGGGCCTGCTCGACAGCGGCCTCGACGGCCGATTCGACCGGCCCGCCCACCAGCCGCTCGACAAACGCCTTGACCTGGCTCTCCGGCAACGCGCCCATGAAGGCATCGACCGGGCGCCCCTGGTCGAAGGCATAGACGGCCGGGATCGACTGGATGCGCATCTGCTGCGCGACCACCGGGCTCTTGTCGATATCGACCTTGACGAGGCTGACCTTGCCGCCGGCATTGGACACGACCTTCTCGAGCACCGGCCCCAATTGCTTGCAGGGGCCGCACCAGGGCGCCCAGAAATCGACGATCACCGGCGCCGTCATCGAGGCTTCGATGACATCGGCCATGAAGGTCTGGTCGGTGGCGTCCTTCACGACGCCGGGCGCGCTTGCCGCAATCTCCATCTCTCTACCCCGGTTCCGGGACGGCCTCCGCAACATGGCGGCAGAGCGGCCCGGCGGCAACCCCCGCGCCGGACGGGCAGGGAGCGATTGCGTTCGGGCGACGCGAAGAGACCCCGCAGCGCGTCATGAAGTGTCATGCGATGTCATGTTCTTCATGCGCAGAGTTCATATGCTGTAGCCGTTTCGGGCATAAGCCTCTCCGCTCTTTGACCTCCTCTCCCGCTTGCGGGGGAGGCCGGGAGGGGGGCCGCTTGCGCGCCAGCGGAAGCGGCGGGCGGAGCCCGGCAGAGGCCCGTCGCGCGGAGAGGCTCGCCCCCAACCCCTCCCGCCGAGCGGGAGGGGAGGACGCTCCGGACCGGCCGTTTCAACCCGGGCGGAGCATGCCCTACCACCCGTCGCCACCCGCCCCCGCCTCCGGCTGCGGCTTCCGTTGCGGCCATGTCTGCGGCCTCGCGGCGCTCCTGCCGGGCGAGCCAGTCCCGGAACGCGGGCGTCCTCCGGCGGCTGCCCGGCGTTCATGTCTTCCGCACAGGCGCCGGCAAGGGCCGCGGCGGCAGGGGCGAGCCTTTCGGCCAGCATCGCGGCCAGTGCGGGGCGGGGGTCGGTTGCCGTCATCGTTCCTCCTTCTGCCGACCGGGAGCGGGTCCCTGTTCCGCGCGTATCCTGCGCGGGCGCCTGTGCGCGCGCCGGCGCGCGTATCGCGGCGGCGCGGTTCGCGCGCCTGATTGCGCGCGCGAGGCAGAGGGCGCACCTCTCCCGTCGGCTTCTCACGGGTTTTCAGAAAGTGGCGCCGCCCGGCCGCGCGACGCCCGGGACGCGGCTCCGGATGCCGCCTCCCCGGGGACCATCATAACACAATCCGCCAGATGTCAAGCCCAAAACACGAACAAAATTTGAAAAATCTAGAAATTTTTCATAATTCACGAAAGAAGCCGGCTTCTCTCCCGACCTGTATCCGGCGCGCCGCTGGCCCGGCTACTGCCCATTCCGCCCCCCTTTTCGTCACCCCGGCTCGGGGGCCGGGGCGACGGTTGTGGGCCGCGCGATGCAAACCCGACGCTGGAGATGTGCGAATCCGGTAAGTCCGGCCCGGGGGGCTGCCGGGGACGGCGGCGGCGCTTCTCCTGGAACCGCATGTCGAGGGTGAGGAAGCAGGTGCGGCCCCGGCCGGCTGCGGCGGGCCTGTCCGTAGTGGAGCCATGTCCTCTCAGAAGAACTGTTCGAGAACCCGGTCCGGCGGGCGGTGGCCGTCCGTGAAGGCCCTGATGTTGACGATCACCCGCTCGCCCATTTCCAGCCGGCCTTCCAGGGTGGCCGAGCCCATATGCGGCAGCAGCACCACATTGTCGAGCTCGCGCAGCTTCGGGTCGATGGCCGGCTCGCGCTCGAACACGTCGAGCGCCGCGCCGGCGAGCCTGCCGGCGAGCAGGGCTTCCAGAAGCGCCGGCTCGTCGATCACCTCGCCGCGCGAGGTGTTGACGATATAGGCATGCGGCTTCATCAGCGCGAGGCGGCGGCGCGACAGCAGATGGTAGGTCGCAGGCGTGTGCGGGCAGTTGATCGACACGATGTCCATGCGCGCCAGCATCTGGTCGAGGCTCTCCCAGTAGGTCGCCTCCAGCTCGGCCTCGATGTCGGGGTCGGTGCGCCGGCGGTTGTGGTAGTGGATCGAAATGCCGAAGCCGCGCGCGCGCCGGGCCACCGCCGCCCCGATCCGGCCCATGCCGACAATGCCGAGCCGCTTGCCGTAAATCCGGTGGCCGAGCAGCGCCGTCGGCGCCCAGCCGAGCCATCCCCCGGTCCGCACAAGGCGCTCGCCCTCGATGAGCCGGCGCGAGACCGAGAGGATGAGGGCCATGGTCATGTCCGCCGTGTCGCCCGTCAGCACGCCCGGCGTGTTGGTGACCATGATGCCCCGCTCATGCGCGGCCGCGAGGTCGATATGGTCCACGCCCGCGCCGAAGCTCGCCAGCAGCTTGAGCCCGGGGCCGGCGGCCTCCAGGCACTCCGCGTCGATGCGGTCGGTCACGGTCGGCACCAGCACGTCCGCCCGGCCCATGGCCTCGAGCAGTTCGGCGCGGTCCCATTGCCGGTCGCCGTCGTTCAGCTCGGTGCGGAACAGCTCCATCATGCGCGTTTCCACCGCGTCGGGGAGCTTGCGCGTGACGATGACGAGCGGTTTCGGCGCGGTGGGCATGGACCCGGCGCCTAATGCCAACGGTCGTTGATCGGAACCGATGGCGACTGCCTCCGGGACTCTCCTCCCCCGCTTGCGGGGGAGGCCGGGTGGGGGCCTGCTTCCGCGCCAGCGGAAGCGGCGGGCGAAGCCCGGCAAAGACCCGTCGCGCCGAGAGGCCCTCCCCCTACCCCTCCCGCCGAGCGGGAGGGGAGAAAGCCGAGTGCCCTCAACATGAGTCGTGCATTGAGCGCCTTGGCATAATGCCCGGTCGCGCAGGACGGCAAGGCGCCGCAGCCGGCAATGAAGGAGACAGGAACGGTTCCGTCCATGGCGAAACGCTCTAGCAAGCCGCGCGAAAGGAGTCCACCGGCCGTCACCCGGCGCGGGCGACGAACTCCCCATAGACGCGGTTGAACGCCCCGGCCCGGTCCCAGTTGGGGAAGTGGCCGGCGCCCTCGATCACCGCCATTTCCGCGCCCCGGATTTCGTCCCGGTAGAGCGCCATCCGGTCCGGCGGCGTCGGCACATCGTGCTCTCCGGCGATGACCAGCGCGGGCGTGTCGATCCCGCCGAGCCGTCCATCGTAATCCATGCCGCCGATCGCCTCGCCCGAATGCACATAGCCCGCAAGCGGGTTGGCGGAGGCAATCTCTATCAGGCGGGCATGGCTCGCCGGATTTTCCCGGCGCCACGCCTCGGTCGTGTAGCGGGCCATGATCTCCTCGGCGGCCGGCGCCATATTGTCCCCGAGCGCGGCCAGGCGGGCGGCCGTCCGCCGGAGCCGTTCGCTGTTGGCGGCGGGGAGCACGCCCTGGGTCGCGAGGAAGGTGACGCTGGCAAGACGCGGGGCGTGCTCCAGCGCGAGCGCGAAGCCGACCATGCCGCCAAGCGAGGAGCCGAGGTAGTGCGCCCGGTCGATGCCCTCCGCGTCCAGCAGGGCGACGACATCGAGCGCAAGGTCCTCCATCGCATAGGATGCGGGGCTGACGGGGCTCTCGCCGTGGCCCCGGAAATCCAGCGCGATCACGCGATAGCGGCCCGCGAACGCCTCGACCTGCGGCGCATACTGGGCGCGCGAGAGGATTTGCGCATGGCCGAAGAGGAGCGCCGGCGCGTCCGCATCGCCGTGGACCTCATAGACGGTTTGCGCCCCGTCCCGCTCGACCGTTCCGATCCGGCCCGTCGCCATCACGCCGTCTCCCTTTTGCGCCGCGCCGCCCGTTCCTCGAAGAAGGCGGCCGCGACGCGCTGCGGTTCGCCGTCGCTGTAGGCGGCATGCTGGTAGCGCATCGCGGCCTGCACGGTCTCGTCATACTCGGTCTGCGTGCGCTCCAGCAGGCGGCGCTTGGTCAGCCGGACGGCGAGCGGCGGCAGCGCCGCCAGCTCCCCGGCGAACTCCATCGCGCGGGGCATCACGCGCTCCGGCGGCACGATCTCGTTGACCATGCCCCAGGCGAGGCAGGTTTCGGCATCCACCAGCCGCCCGGTGAGCGAAAGCTCCACCGCGCGGGCATGGCCGACGACGCGCTCGATGATGAACGGGCCGACCGTGCTCGGAATACCGGCACGCACCTCGGGCTGGCCCATGCGCACGCCCGGATGGGCGATGCGGATATCGGCGTGGAGTGCGGTCTGCAGGCCGAAACCGGCGGCGAGCCCGTTCAGCGCCACGACGACCGGCTTCTCCAGCGCGCGCACGGACTGGTAGAGCGCGCCCAGATGCAGGAAATGCTCCTGCACGGTCTTCTCGTCGAAACTTGCCGAGTCGTTCAGGTCCTGGCCCGCCGAGAAGGCGCGCTCGCCCGCCCCGGTCAGCACGACCGCGCGCACCGCCCCGTCGCCGTTCAGCCCGTTCAGGACGCGCGGCAGCAGGTCCCGCATTTCGATGTTGAGCGCATTCAGCGCCTCCGGGCGGTTCAGGGTCACCACGGCGACCGCGCCTTCGCGGCGCTCCAGAACGGGCGATTGGGTCATGGGCGGTGTTGTCCTCGCTCAGGCGGGCTCGACGAAGCTCTCGATCAGGGTCTTGTCGCCGGAGGTCTCGAAGGCGACGGTGAGTTTCTCCCGGTCGACGGCCCGCACGGCTCCATAGCCGAACTTCTGATGAAAGACGCGCTGGCCGATCTCGAATTGGCCGGTGCGGGGCGCGCGCGGTTTCACCTCCCATGCCGCGGCGTC
This sequence comes from Alphaproteobacteria bacterium, assembly GCA_022827685.1. Taxonomy (GTDB): domain Bacteria; phylum Pseudomonadota; class Alphaproteobacteria; order Bin95; family Bin95; genus Bin95. The sequence continues at coordinate 23,153 of JAJEIH010000047.1, read as the reverse complement.
GATCACGCGCCCGACGCCCGCGCCGTAGCGCCAGGCGGGGGCCTCGCCGAACGCATTCTCCGACTGCCGCTCCACATGCTCATCGGGCAGCTCGTCGATGAATCGGGACGGGAGCGGGCTGAGCCACCGACCCATGACCATGCGGGTCATGGCGGAGGAGATCGTGACATGCCGGCGCGCGCGGGTGATGCCGACATAGGCGAGGCGGCGTTCCTCCTCCAGGCCGGCAAGCCCGTTCTCGGCGAGCGCGCGCTGGTGGGGGAACAGGCCCTCCTCCCAGCCCGGCAGGAACACGATGTCGAATTCGAGCCCCTTGGCGCCGTGGAGCGTCATCAGGGAGACGCTTTCCGCTTCGCTGCCGCCTTCGGCCTCCATCACCAGGGCGACATGCTCCAGAAACTCTTCGAGGGTGTCGAACCGGGCGATCTGCTGCACGAGTTCGCCCAGATTCTCCAGCCGGCCGGGGGCGTCGAGGCCCTTGTCCTTCCGCCACATCTCGCGGTAGCCGCTCTCCTCGAGAATCGCGTCGGCAAGGTCTGCGTGCGGCTCGCTGCCGAGCCGGGCGCGCCAGCCGTCGATGGCGCGGCAGAAGCCGGCGAGCGCGTTGCGGGCCCGGGCCTTCAATTCCTCCGTCTCGACCAGACGGCGCGCCGCCTGGCCGAGCGGGATCCGCTCGGCGCGGGCGAGGCGATGCACCGGTTGCAGGGTGGCGTCGCCAATGCCGCGTTTCGGCAGGTTGACGATCCGCTCGAAGGCAAGATCGTCCTCGGGGAAGAGGACGGCGCGCAGATAGGCGATGGCGTCCCTCACCTCGCGGCGCTCGTAGAAGCGCGGGCCGCCGATGACCCGGTAATTCAGCCCGAGCGCGACGAACCGCTCCTCGAAGGCGCGCATCTGGAATGAGGCTCGCACGAGAACCGCCATCTGTCCGAGGCCGGTCCCGGCGCGCTGCAGCGTCTCGATTTCCGCGCCGGCAAGCCGCGCCTCCGCCTCCCCGTCGGGAACGGTGTGGACGGTAATCGGGCGGGAGTCCTCGCGGTCTGTCCAGAGCGTCTTGCCGAGGCGGCCGCGATTGTTGGCGATCAGCCCCGAGGCGGCGCCCAGAATGTCGCCGGTCGAGCGATAGTTCTGCTCCAGCCGGACGATCCTGGCGCCGTCGAAATCGTTCTCGAAGCGCAGGATGTTGCCGACCTCCGCCCCGCGCCATCCGTAGATCGACTGGTCGTCGTCGCCGACGCAGCAGATGTTGCGCCGGCGCTGGGCGAGCAGGCGGAGCCAGAGATACTGGGCGATATTGGTGTCCTGGTATTCGTCCACGAGGATGTAGCGGAACCGCTCCTGGTATTGCGCCAGCACCTCCGCATCGCGCTGGAAGATGGTCAGGTTGTGGAGCAGCAGGTCGCCGAAATCGACGGCGTTGAGGTCGGCAAGCCGCTCCTGATAGGCCTCGTAAAGCGCGGGCGCGCGGCCGTTGGCGAAGCTGCCCGCCTCGTGGGCCGGCACCTGGTCCGGGCGCCACCCCTTGTCCTTCCAGCGCTGGACGACGGTCGAAAGCTGGCGCGCCGGCCAGTGCTTGGCATCCACATTCGCGTCCGCCAGCACCTGTTTCAGAAGACGCTCCTGGTCGTCCGGGTCCAGGATCGAGAAGGAGGGCCTGAGGCCCACGAGCTCGGGATGGCGGCGCAATATGCGCAGGCCGAGCGCGTGGAAGGTGCCGAGCCAGAGGCCGGCGCTCATCTCGCCGATCAGCGCCTCCACCCGCTCGCGCATTTCGTTCGCCGCCCGGTTGGTGAAGGTGACCGCCAGGATCTGGCTGGGCCAGGCGCGCTTCATGGCCAGCAGCAGCGCGAGCCTCGCGGTCAGCACCCGCGTCTTGCCGGTGCCCGCGCCGGAGAGCACCAGCAGCGGCCCCTCCAGCGTTTCGACCGCCTCGCGCTGCGGGGGGTTCAGCCCGGCGAGCCAGGGGGCGTCGGCGGCAGGCGCGGCGGGCAGGGCGTCGTCCATGCGGTCAGGCTATAGCACGATTCCCTAGCCAGCCTCCGCCTCCGCGAGAAAGCCGCGCACGAGGCCGAGGAAATGCTCCAGCCGGTCGTGATGCACCCAGTGGCCGGCGCCCGCGACATCGACGAAGCGGGCACTCTGGAAATGGGCGGCGCGGCCGTCCGCCTCCGGGTCGCCGACCCAGCTTTCGAGGCCGCGCACCAGCAGCGTCGGGCAGGTGATCCGCGACCAGAGCCGGAAGCTCTCCTCCGGATAGATGCCGACCGGGCGGTCGGCGCGGCTGTAATTGTCGAACTTCCAGCTGTAGGTGCCGTCCTCGTTCTGGTTGGCGCCGTGGACGGTGAGGTGGCGGGCCTGGGCTTCCGTCAGGCGGGGATTGGCCTCCTGCATTCGCCGGTACGCGTCCTCCAGCGAGTCGTAGCGGCGCGGCAGCCGGCCGGAAAGGCCGCGCTGGGTGTCGATCCACTCCCTGAGCCGGTCGTCGATGGACCGGGCCCTGCGCGCCTCGATCTGCGCGGGCGAGGCCCCGAGCCCCTCGATGGCGACAAGCGCCTTCACCGTCTCCGGATAGACGCCGGCATAGTGGAGCGCGATGGAGCCGCCGAGCGAGTGGCCGATGACCGTGACCGGGGCGAGCCGCTTCTGGTGGACGAGCTGCGCGATGTCATAGACATAGTCCGCCATCGCGTAGGCGCCGCCGACGAACCAGGCGCTGTCGCCGTGGCCGCGCAGGTCCGGGGCGACGATGCGGTAATCGTCCCGGAGCGCCTCGGCGACCCAGTCCCAGTTGCGGCAGTGGTCCCGCCCGCCGTGGATCAGCAGCAGCGGCGGCGCGTCGGGATTGCCCCAGTCGACATAGTGCAGGCGCAGGCGCTGCGAGAAATAGGAATGACTCTCAGGACCCTGCATGGGCGGGCTCCCCGGAAATGTGGCGGACGGCCGGCGGCGCTTCCCCTCCGGAACGCCGTCATGCGACTATACCGGACCCGCCGACCGGAGGAACGCGCGCCCATGCTGACCGTCTATGGACTGAAGAGTTGCGATGCCTGCCGCAAGGCGCGGAAGGCGCTGGCCGGCCGCGAGCACCGCTTCCACGACCTGCGCGAGGACGGGCTGGACGGCGCGATGCTGGACCGCTGGATCGGCGCGCTCGGCTGGGAGGCGCTGCTCAACCGGCGCAGCACCACCTGGCGGGCGCTCGACGAGGCCGAAAAGGCGGGGCTCGGCGCCGGCCGGGCCAGGCGCCTGATGCTCGCGCATCCGGCCCTGGTGAAGCGCCCGGTGATCGACGATGGCGGGAGGGTGAGGGTCGGCCTCTGACCTATTCCCTGTTGCCGAACAGGCTCAGCAGCAGCAGGAACATGTTGATGAAGCTCAGATAGAGCATCAGCGCGTCCATCACCGATTTCTTCGCCATCACGGCGGCGTCGTAGCCGTGATAGTACTCGCTCTTGATGCGCTGGGTGTCGTAGGCGGTGAAGCCCGCGAACACCAGAACGCCGATCACCGACACGGCGAAGTGGAGCGCGCTCGAGGCGAGGAACAGGTTGACCAGCGAGGCGATGATGACGCCGATCAGCCCCATCACCAGGAAGGAGCGCATGCCGGAGAGGTCGCGCTTCGTGGTGTAGCCGTAGAGGCTGAGGCCGGCGAAGGCGGCCGCGGTGATGAAGAACACGCGCGCTATGCTGGTGCCGGTATATTGCAGGAAGATCGAACTGATGCTCGCGCCCATGAGCGCGCAGAACACCCAGAACAGCCCCTGCGTCGCGGGCGTGCTCAGGCGGTGGACGCCGAAGCTCAGCACGAGGATGAAGGCGAGCGGCGAGAGCATCAGCACCCATTTGAGCGGCGAGAGGTAGATCGCCTGCCCGAAGGTCGTCAGCGCCATCTGGCCGCCGGGCGTCTGCGCCACCGCCATGGTGAACACCAGATAGGCGACGATGCCCGTGAGCAGCACGCCCGAGGCCATGTAGTTGTAGATGCCGAGCATGTGCTTGCGCAGGCCGGCATCGAGCTCCGCGGTGCGGGTCGTGCTGCGGCCGGCGGCGCGCGCCGTCGTCCTCAGATTGTCGAAGGCCATTTGCGGTCTCCGTTAGCGTTGTCGGTACCAGTCGCCAATATCGGCGCTGCGCCCGCCCGGTTCAAGCCCCGGCGGCAAGCCGTCAGCCGCCCTCACACATGGAAGCTTTCGCCGCAGCCGCAGGTGCCCTTGGCGTTGGGGTTCTCGAAGGTGAAGCCGGATTCGAAGATGCCTTCGCGGTAGTCCATCACCGAGCCGATGAGGAACATGACCGCGGTCGGGTCGATCAGCACGGTCACGCCGTTCGACTCGATGGCCTCCTCATAGGGCTTGCGCTCCCTGGCGTATTCGACGGAGTAGGAGAGGCCGGAGCAGCCGCGCGTGCGCACGCCGACGCGCAGGCCGACCGCCGGCTCTTCCGACAGCGACATGAGGTGGCGCACCCGCTCGGCGGCGGCGTCCGTCATCCGGATCATCGGCTCTGGCATGTCGGCCTCCTTGTCCTCACCACATGTCGAGCGCGAGGCGGGCCTCCTCGCTCATGCGCTCCATCGTCCAGGCCGGCTCCCACACCAGCCGGACCTCGACCTCGCCGACGCCCTGCACGCCCGCCACGGCCTCGGCCACCATGCCCGGCATCTCGCCGGCGACCGGGCAGCCGGGCGCGGTCAGGCTCATCTCGACGCGCACCGAGCCGTCCTCAGCCTGCTCAAGATCGTAAATGAGGCCGAGTTCGTAAATGTCCACCGGAATCTCGGGGTCGTACACGGTCTTGAGCGCCGCGATCAGGTTCGCATGCGGCGCAATCGGCGAGCCCGGCTCCAGCGGCGCTCCCGCCTCGGCGCGGAACTCCTGCAGCGGCTCGCCGCCCATCCACTGCTCGAAGGGCATCGTCCCTTCCATCGTTCTCCGTCCCGTCCCCGCCTATTCCGTTGTCGCCGTCGCCTTGCCGTCGAGCGCGGCCGCGAAAGTATGCCACGGCAAGGTCGCGCATTTTACCCGCATCGGGAACTGGCGCACACCCGCCATGACCTGGAGCCTGTCCGCCTCGTCCCCGAACTCCTCCGGCACGTCCAGCGGGTCGAACGCCTCGTCCGTGCAGACGGCGTGGAACACGTCGAACAGCCGGCGGGCCTCCGCCTCGCTGCGCCCCTTCAGCAGCTCGGTCATCATCGAGGCGGACGCGGTCGAGATCGCGCAGCCGCGTCCCTGGAAGGCCACGTCGCCGAGCCCGCCCGCCCCGTTCAGCTTGACGAAGACATGCACCCGGTCGCCGCAGAGCGGGTTGTCGCCCTTCGCCTCGCCGTCGGCGTCCTCGATGCGGCGGAAATTGCGCGGATTGCGCCCGTGGTCGAGGATCACCTCCTGGTAAAGCTCGCGCAGCTCGTTCATCGCCCGAAGATCTCCGCGACCTCGTCCAGCGCCTCGACCAGCCGGTCCACCTCGCTCTTCATGTTGTAGAGCCCGAAGGAGGCCCTGGCCGTCGCGCCGACATCGAAGCGCTCCATGACGGGGAAGGCGCAGTGATGGCCGGCGCGCACCGCCACGCCCGCCCGGTCGATGATGGTGCCGATGTCGTGGGGGTGGGCCCGGTCCATGGTGAAGGAGACGATGGCGCCCCGCTCGCGCGCATGGCCGACGATGCGCACGCCCGGCACGGCGGCAAGGCGCTCGCGGGCATATTCGGCGACATCCGTCTCATGCGCCAGGATCGCGTCGCGCCCGACGGCCTCGATATAGTCGAGCGCCGCGCCCAGCCCCACCGCCTCGACGATGGCGGGCGTGCCGGCCTCGAATTTGTGCGGCGCGGCCTTGAAGGTGCTCTTCTCGAAGGTGACATGCGCGATCATCTCGCCGCCGCCCTGGTAGGGGGGCATGGCGTCGAGCAGCGCCTTCCGGCCCCAGAGCGCGCCGATGCCGGTCGGCCCGTAGGTCTTGTGCCCGGAGAAGCAGTAGAAATCGACGCCGAGCTCCTGCACATCGACCGGCATGTGCGGCGCGGCCTGGCAGCCGTCCACCATGAACAGCGCGCCCTTCTCATGCGCCATCCGCGCCATCTGCCCGATCGGCAGCACGGTGCCGATGGAGTTGGAGACATGGGTGACCGAGACGAGCTTCGCCCGGCCGTCGTCCAGCAGCGCGGCATAGGCGTCGAGATCGACCTCGCCCGCATCGTCCACGGGAATGACCGCAAGCTCCGCCCCCGTCTCGTCGCGCAGCAATTGCCAGGGCACGATGTTGGAATGGTGCTCCAGGGTCGAAATGACGATCCGGTCGCCCGGCCCGACATTCGCCCGGCCCCAGGTCGCGGCCACGAGGTTGAGGGCTTCCGTGGCGCCGCGCGTCCAGACGATTTCGTCGGCTTCCGGCGCATTGATGAAGCGCGCCACCGTCTCCCGGGCCGCCTCGAACTGGTCCGTGCAGGCCTGGGAGAGGAAATGCACGCCGCGATGGACGTTGGAGTAGGTCTCCTCCATCACTTGCGTCATGGCGCGGATGACCTGGCGCGGCTTCTGGGCGCTCGCGCCCGTGTCCAGATAGACCAGCGGCTTGCCGAACACCTCGCGCGCGAGGATCGGGAAGTCCCGGCGGATCGCCAGCACATCGTAATTCGGCCTGAGGGTCGGGGTGCTGTCCGGGCTCATGCGCCGGCCTCCAGAAATCCGTCTATTCGTTCTTCGACCGCCGTGCGCAGCGCGCCTTCGGGCGTGTCTTCCAGTATTTCCGACAGGAAGGCGCGCACCAGAAGGCCGCGGGCGGCGTCGGCGGGAATTCCGCGCGAGCGCAGGTAGAAGAGCGCGTCGGCGTCTATGTCGCCGGCGGTTGCGCCGTGGCTGCACTGCACGTCGTCGGCATAGATTTCCAGCACCGGCTTGGCGTCGATCTCGGCCCGGCCCGAAAGCAGCAGCGCGCGGTTGAGCTGGTGGCCGTCCGTCTTCTGCGCGCCCTCGGCGACGACGATATGGCCCTGGAAGACGCCGCGCGCCTGCCCGCCGATCGCGCCCTTGTACACCTGCCGGCTGGTCGCGCCCGGCGCGCGGTGCTCGATGCGGCTCGTGTGGTCGGCAAGCTGGCGGCCGGAGACGGCGTAGGCTCCCCTGAGCGAGAGTTCCGCGCCTTCGCCCGGGATGTCCGCCTCGATCTGGTTGCGCGAGAGCCGCGCGCCGAAGGTGAACACCGTGCTCTCCAGCACCGCGTCCCGGCCCAGCCGCGCGGGAACGAACCAGAGATGGTGGGCGTCCGCCCCTTCGTCCTGGAGCTTGGTGTGGCGGAGCCGCCCGCCGTCCCGCACCTCGATCTCCGTGACGCCGTTGACGAAATAGGCGCCGCTCCCCAGCCCGACATGCCGCTCGATGACATGCGCCGCGCCGCCCGGCTCGACGGTGATCCGGTTGCGCGACTGCGCGACCGGCCCGGCCGGGCCCGGAACGGTCGCATGGACGATCTCGATGGGCTCGTCCCGGACTTCGCCGACGGTCAGCGCGTAGCCGTCGCCCGCCATGGCGGCGTTGAGCGCGACCAGCGGTTCGCCGTCCGCCTCCGCCATTCCGTCCGGACCGGTCCAGCGTTCGACGGACACGGTCGAGAGGTCTTCGCGCAGGAAGCCGTTCACGAGAACGATGCGCGGCCCGTCGCCGAGGAAGGGCACGGCGGCCTCCATATCGGGCGCCGCCGGCTGGAAGCGCTGGCGCGCAAGCGGGCGCAGGCTCGTATATTTCCACGCCTCGACCCGGTTGGTCGGGAAACCCCTGGCGGCGAAGGCCTCGAAGGCGGCCCCGCGCTCGCCCGGCAGCGAGGCGCGGATGCTCTCGAACGCCTCGCGGTAGGCCTCAACTCCTGGTAGCGCGACCTGGGGCGTCATGCCGCCTCGCCCATGATTTCGCCGTAGCCCTTCTCCTCCAGCTCGAGCGCGAGCTCGCTGCCGCCGGAGCGGAGGATCCGGCCCTTCGCCAGCACATGCACGCGGTCGGGCACGATATGGTCCAGCAGGCGCTGGTAGTGGGTGATGATGAGCATGGCCCGGTCCGGCGAGCGGAGCGCGTTCACCCCTTCCGCGACCACCTTGAGCGCGTCGATGTCGAGGCCGCTGTCGGTCTCGTCGAGAATCGCAAGGCGCGGCTCCAGAATCGCAAGCTGGAGCATTTCGTTGCGCTTCTTCTCGCCGCCGGAGAAACCGACATTCAGCGCGCGCTTCAGCATGTCGTCGCCGATGCCGAGCGCGCGCGCCTTCTGGCGGACGACGCGCAGGAACTGCATGGCGTCGAGCTCGTCCTCGCCCCGGCCGCGGCGCAGCGCATTGAGCGCGGTGCGCAGGAAGGTCATGGTGCCCACACCCGGAATCTCGACCGGATACTGGAAGGCGAGGAAGAGCCCGGCGGCCGCGCGCTCCTCCGGCTCCAGCTCCAGCAGGTCCCGGCCGTCATAGAGCACCTCGCCCCGGTCCACCGCGTAGCCCTCGCGGCCGGAGAGCACATAGGAGAGCGTGCTCTTGCCGGACCCGTTCGGCCCCATCACGGCATGCACCTCGCCGGGGCCGACCGAGAGATCGACCCCGTTCAGGATCGCCTGGCCCTCGACCGAGGCGTGGAGATCGCGGATTTCAAGCATCAGCCGACAGATCCTTCGAGCGAGATACCGACAAGCTTCTGGGCCTCGACCGCGAACTCCATCGGCAATTGCTGCAGCACTTCGCGGCAGAACCCGTTGACGATCAGCGCCACCGCCTCCTCCTCGCCGATGCCGCGCTGGCGGCAGTAGAAGAGCTGGTCGTCGTCGATCTTGGAGGTGGTGGCCTCGTGCTCGACGCGGGCCGAGCGGTTCTGGCTCTCGATATAGGGGAAGGTATGCGCGCCGCATTTCGAGCCGATGAGCAGCGAATCGCACTGGGTGTAGTTCCGCGCGCTCGCCGCGCCGGGCAGCATCTTGACGAGGCCGCGATAGGCGTTGCTCGCACGGCCCGCTGAAATGCCCTTGGAGATGACGCGCGAGCGCGAGCGCGGGCCCATATGCACCATCTTGGTGCCGGTGTCCGCCTGCTGGTAGTTGTTGGTGATGGCGATGGAATAGAACTCGCCGACCGAGTCCGCGCCGTGCAGCATGCAGCTCGGATATTTCCAGGTGATCGCCGAGCCGGTCTCGACCTGGGTCCAGGAAATCTTCGAGCGCGCGCCGATGCAGGCCCCGCGCTTGGTGACGAAATTGAAGATGCCGCCGACGCCGTTCTCGTCGCCCGGATACCAGTTCTGCACGGTGGAATACTTGATCTCGGCGTCGTCCAGCGCCACCAGTTCGACGACGGCGGCATGAAGCTGGTGCTCGTCGCGCATCGGCGCGGTGCAGCCCTCCAGATAGCTCACATAGGAGGAATCCTCGGCGATGATGAGCGTGCGCTCGAACTGCCCGGTATTGGCCGCATTGATGCGGAAATAGGTGGACAGCTCCATCGGGCAGCGCACGCCCTTCGGCACGAACACGAAAGAGCCGTCGGTGAAGACGGCGGAATTGAGCGTGGCGAAGAAATTGTCCGTGTAGGGGACCACCGAGCCCAGATATTTCCGCACCAGCTCCGGGTGGTTCTGCACCGCCTCGGAGATCGGGCAGAAGATGACGCCGTGCTCCTCCAGTTTCGCCTTGAAGGTGGTGGCGACCGAGACGCTGTCGAACACAGCATCCACCGCCACGCCCGCCAGCATCTCCTGCTCGCGGAGCGGGATGCCGAGCTTGTCGTAGGTGGCCAGCAATTCGGGGTCCACCTCGTCGAGCGATTTCGGCCCCTCCTTCTGCTTCGGCGCGGAGTAGTAGTAGGCGTCCTGGTAGTCGATCATCGGGATGCCGAGCTTGGCCCAGTTCGGCTCCGTCATGGTCTGCCAGTGGCGGAAGGCCTCGAGGCGCCATTCCAGCAGCCATTCCGGCTCGTCCTTGATGGCGGAGATGAAGCGCACGATGTCCTCGTTGAGCCCCTTGGGAGCCTGCTCGGACTCGATGTCGGTGACGAAGCCGTATTTGTAGCGGTCGCCGAGCGAGCGGACCTGTTCGACGGTTTCGGCGGCAACCCGGCTCATGGGCGCATCTCCTGCGGCTCGAAACGCGAGAAGTCCCGCATCGGGGCCAGCATGTCCGCCAGGGTCACCTCTTCCAGCGCATCGCGGACGGCATCGTTGATCCGGTCCCAAGAGCCGCGCAGCAGGCAGGTCGCCTCGATGGCGCAGTCGCCGCCGTCCACGCAGGCGGTCAGCGCCACCGGCCCGTCCACCGCCAGCACGATCTCGGCGACGGAAATGTCTTCCGCCGGCCGGTCGGCCGTATAGCCGCCATGCGCGCCCCGGACCGAGGCCACCAGCCCGGCATGGGCCAGCGCCTTCAGCACCTGGGACACGGTGGAGGCGGCGAGGCCCGTCGCCTCGGCGACCTCGCTCGCCGAACGCGGCCGTTCGGGCCGGGACGCCAATTGCCCCAGAACGACGACGGCGTAGTCGTTCATCCGGCTCAGTCTCAGCATCGCCTCAATCCGTAGTCATTCGCTCCGGATTGGAAACTGTACCGGAACGATACGGATTTCAAGCCCCGCGCGCCCTGCGCGACGGAATGCCCGTGCCCTTGTCCTCCGCCGCCGCTATAAGGGCCGGCATGGAACGATCCCCGGCGATTCCGAAGCCCGCAGCCAGCGTGCTCATCCTGCGCGACCGCCCGGACGGCCTCGAGGTCTTCATGGTGCTGCGCAGCCCGGAGCTCGACTTTTCCTCGGGCGCGCTGGTCTTTCCCGGCGGCAAGGTCGATCCGGAAGACGCCGACCCCGCGCTCGCCGCCCGCGCCACCGGCCGCTTCGGCGAGAGGGCGCGGGCGCACCGCATCGCCGCCGTGCGCGAGGCGTTCGAGGAGACGGGCGTGCTGCTGGCGCGGCGCGCGGGGTCCATGCAACCGTCGGAAGACGCCGGGCGGATCGTGGCGCGCTGGCGGGCGGGCGTGCATGACGGCAGCGTGCCGTTCCGGGATTTCCTGGAGGCCGAGGACCTCGTCGCCGACACGGCGGCGCTCTGCCATTGCGCGCACTGGATCACGCCGGAACACTCGGCCCGGCGCTTCGACGTGCATTTCTACCTGGCCGCCCTGCCGCCGGGCCAGGACGGCAGCCATGACGGCTCCGAATCCGTGGACTCGCTCTGGATCCGGCCCGGAACGGCGCTCCGCGACGCGGCCGAGGGGAACCGGCCGATCATGTTCCCGACCCGCGCCATCCTCTCCCGGCTGGCGCGGTCCGGCGCTGTGGCGGACGCGCTCAGGCGCGCCGAGGCCGAACCCGTGGAGACGGTGATGACGCGCATCGCCGCCACGCCGGCCGGGCGGGTGCTGCAGATTCCCCGCAGCGCCGGCTACCCGATGTCCGAACTCGCGCTCGACAGCTAGAAAGGCGGCCACAGCCCCATGTTCGATCTCAGCGACAGGACCGCGCTGGTCACCGGCGCATCGGGCGGCATCGGCGCCGCGATCGCCCGCGCGCTGGCGGCGCAAGGCGCCCGCGTCGGGCTGTCCGGCACCCGCGAGGCGGCGCTCGAGGCGCTGGCGGGCGAGCTCGACGGCGCGGCCGTGCTGCCCTGCAATCTCGGCGACAGCGAGGCGGCGGACGGCCTTGCCGCGCGGGCGGAGGAGGCCCTCGGGCCCCTCGACATCCTGGTCAGCAATGCGGGCGTCACGCGCGACGGCCTTTTCCTGCGCATGCGCGACGAGGACTGGCAGACCGTGCTCGACATCAACCTGACCGCGGGCTTCCGGCTCGCCCGCGCGGCGCTGCGCGGCATGATGCGCCGCCGCCGCGGGCGCATCATCGCCGTCTCCTCCGTGGTCGGCGTCACCGGCAATCCGGGCCAGGCCAACTACGCGGCCTCCAAGGCCGGCATGATCGGCATGACCAAGGCCGTCGCCGCCGAGGTTGCGGGGCGGGGCGTGACCATCAACTGCATCGCGCCCGGCTTCATCGACACCGCCATGACGCAGGATCTGAACGAGAAGCAGCGCACGGAAGCGCTCGGCCGGGTGCCGGCCGGGCGTTTCGGCCTGCCCGAGGACGTCGCCGCCGCCGCGGTGTTCCTCGCCAGCGACGAGGCGGCCTATGTCACCGGCCAGACGCTGCATGTGAACGGCGGCATGGCGATGATATGATGCGGCTCTGGCCCGCCCTTGCGGGCTGTGCTATGAGCCTTGCCGCCGTGCCGGGGCCCGGAAGCCGCAGCGGCAGGCCTGCATGAACTGTCCGGAAGGGAGGGGATTGAATGAGCGATATCGCCGATCGCGTGAAGAAAATCGTCGTGGAGCATCTCGGCGTGGACGAGGGCAAGGTCGTCGAGGGGGCGAGCTTTATCGACGACCTGGGCGCCGACAGCCTCGACACCGTCGAGCTGGTGATGGCGTTCGAAGAGGAATTCGGCGTCGAGATACCCGACGATGCGGCAGAGAAGATCGTGACCGTCAAGAACGCGATCGACTATATCAACGAGAACGCCTGACGCGGCCCCCGGGGGAAACGGCATGCGCCGCGTGGTGGTCACCGGGATGGGCTTGGTCTCGCCGATGGGAATCGGCGTCGAGCCCTCCTGGAAGAGGCTGATCGAGAGCGAATCAGGGATCGGCGCCATCGACACCTTCGACGTGTCCGACCTGCCTTGCCGCATTGCCGCCTACCTGCCGGCGGGAAGCCGCGAGGACGGCCGCTGGGACCCGGACGAGTGGATGTCCGCCAGGGACCGGCGCAAGCTGGACCCGTTCATCATCTACGGCATGGTGGCGGCCGACCAGGCGGTCGGGGATTCGGGCTGGGAGCCGGATGACGAGGAGGGCCGCAACCGCACCGGCGTCATGATCGGCTCCGGCATCGGCGGCCTGCAGACCATCCACGATGCCTCGATCCTGCTGCAGGAACGCGGCCCCCGGCGCATCAGCCCGTTCTTCATCCCGTCCGCGCTCATCAACCTCGTCTCCGGGCAGGTCTCGATCAGATACGGCTTCAAGGGCCCCAACCATTCGGTGGTCACCGCCTGCGCGACCGCGGCGCACGCCATCGGCGATGCGGCCCGGCTGATCGCGCTGGACGACGCCGATGTCATGGTTGCGGGCGGGGCGGAGGCCGCGATCTGCCGCCTCGGCATCGCCGGGTTCGCGGCCTCGCGGGCGCTTTCGACGCATTTCAACGACGAGCCCGAGCGCGCCTCCCGGCCCTGGGACAAGGCGCGCGACGGTTTCGTCATGGGCGAGGGCGCGGGCTGCATCGTGCTGGAGGAATATGAGCACGCGAAGGCGCGCGGGGCCCGGATCTATGCCGAGATCGTGGGCTACGGCCTCTCCGGCGACGCCCACCACATCACGGCGCCCGCAGCCGACGGCGACGGCGGCTACCGCGCCATGGAGGCGGCGCTGAAGCGGGCCGGGCTCGACCCCGCGAGCATCGACTACATCAACGCCCACGGGACCTCGACGCCGCTCGGCGACGAGATCGAACTCGGCGCCGTGAAGCGCCTGTTCGGGGACCACGCCTACGAGCTGTCGATGTCCTCCACCAAGTCCGCCCACGGCCACCTGCTCGGCGCGGCCGGGGCCGTCGAGGCGATCTTCACCATCAAGGCCGTGCAGTGCGGTGTCGCGCCGCCGACGCTCAATCTCGAAGACCCCTCGGATGGCTGCGACCTCGACCTCGTGCCCGGCGCGGCGAAGGAACGCAGGATCGATCATGCGCTTTCCAATTCCTTCGGGTTCGGCGGCACCAATACCTCGCTGGTCTTCGCCGGCGCGCCCTGACCCTCGATGCGCCGCCGTCGGCTTGCCGGCGTCCTCCTGGCACTGTTGGCGGCAGCCGCCGCCGGGTTCGCCTTCCGGGCCTGGCAGGATTTCACCGCGCCTGGCCCGCTCGCCGAGATCCGCCGGGTCGTCGTGCCGAAGGGCACGGGCCTTGCGCCGCTGGCGGAACTGCTTGCCGAACAGGGCGTGTTGCGCCACCCGCTGGCCTTCCGGGTCCTCGTGACCCTGGACGGCGCCGGGAACCGCCTGAAGGCCGGCGAATACGACTTCCCCGCCGGCATCAGCGCCGCGTCCGTCCGCGACCTGCTGGTGGCGGGCAGGACCGTCGTGCGCCGGCTGACGGTGCCGGAGGGGCTCACCACCGCCGCGGTGCTGGACCTTCTGCGGAACGCCGAGGGACTGGTCGGCGAGGCGCCCGACCCCGGCGAGGGGCGGCTGCTGCCGGAGACCTACCATTACAGCCATGGCGACGGCCGCGCGGACCTGGCGGCGCGGATGCAGCGCGCGATGGACAAGGCGCTGGCGCGCCTGTTCCGCGACCGGCCGGCCGGCTCGCCGCTCAACAGCGAGACCGAGCTGCTTACCCTTGCCTCCATCGTCGAGAAGGAAACCGGCCTTTCGGGAGAGCGCGCCCGGATCGCCGGCGTGTTCGTCAACCGGCTGAAGCGCGGCATGCGCCTCCAGACGGACCCGACGGTCATCTACGCGCTTACCGGCGGCCGGCGGGAGCTCGGGCGCCCGCTCACCCGCGCCGACCTCCGCGTGGACCACCCCTACAACACCTACCGCATCCGCGGGCTGCCGCCGGGCCCGATCGCCAATCCCGGCCTGGCGGCGCTGGAGGCGGCGGCGCGACCGGCCAAAACGGACGCGCTCTATTTCGTCGCCGACGGCGCGGGCGGACATCTGTTCGCGCGCACGCTCGAGGAGCACAATCGCAATGCCGCCCGCTACCGCAGGCTGTTGAGGCGCTCGCAGTGACGGAACTTTCCTCCATGACCGGCTTCGCGTCCGCCGCCGGCCCCGCCTGGCGCTGGGAGGTCCGTTCGGTCAACCATCGCGGCCTCGACCTTCGCCTGCGCCTGCCTTCCGGCTGCGACGGGCTGGAGCCGGCCGTCCGCAAGGCGGTGCAGGCCCGGTTCCAGCGCGGCAGCATCTCGCTGGAATTGCGGTTCGAGCAGGCGCAGGGGCGGCAGCGCTACCGGGTGGACGAAGCGTGGCTCGACGAGCTGGCCGCCGTGGCCGAACGCCGGGGCGGCGCAGACCCGGCCGGCCTGATGGGCCTGCGGGGCGTCATCGAGGCGGTCGATCCCGACCTCGAGGCGCGCGACGAGGCGGCGCTGCTCGCGAGCCTGGAGGACGCTCTGGACGGGCTGCTGGACGCGCGGCGCGGGGAGGGCCGGGCGCTCGCCGCGGCGCTGGACGGGCATCTCCTCGCCATGAAGGCCGGGGCCGGCGCGGCGCGGGGCATGGCGGCGTCGCAGCCGGCGGCGCTCAGGGACCGGCTCGCCGCCGCCATCGCCGCGCTCGACGCCGAGCTTCCGGAGGAGCGGCTCACGCAGGAAGTCGCGCTGCTCGCCGCGAAGGCGGATGTGCGCGAGGAGCTCGACCGGCTCGCCGCGCATCTGGAGGCGGTTTCGGCGCTTCTCGCCTCGGGCGGCGCGGTCGGCCGCAAGCTCGACTTCCTCTGCCAGGAAATCCACCGCGAGGCCAACACGCTCGGCTCCAAATCGGCGGGCCTCGACCTCACCCGCACGGTGCTGGACCTCAAGGCCGCGCTGGAAGCCTTTCGCGAGCAGGCGCGGAACCTCGAATGAAGCCCGCCCGACCGGTAGCGACGCGCGGCCTGATGCTGGTGCTCTCCTCGCCCTCGGGCGCCGGGAAGAGCACGATCAGCCGCGCCGTGCTGGAGCGCGAGGAGAACATCGCGCTCTCGGTCAGCCTGACGACGCGCCCGCCCCGCAAGGGCGAGGTGGACGGCCGCGATTACACGTTCGTCGATGACGCCGCGTTCCGGGCGATGGTCGAGAGGGACGGCTTCCTCGAACATGCCGAGGTCTTCGGGCACCGCTACGGCACGCCGCGCGCGCCCGTCGAAGCGGCGCTCGAGGAAGGGCGCGACATGCTGTTCGACATCGACTGGCAGGGCGCGCAGCAGATTGCCGAGAAGGCCCGGACCGACCTGGTCGGCGTCTTCGTGCTGCCGCCGTCCATCGAGGAACTGGAACGGCGCCTGCATTCCCGCGCCCAGGACAGTTCCGCGGTGGTGCGCGCGCGCATGGCCAAGGCCCTCGACGAGGTGAGCCACTATGCCGAATACGACTATGTCGTTATCAACAGCGACTTGGAGACGAGCATCGAAGAGGTCCGCAGCATTCTTCGGGCAGAGCGCCGCAGGCGGACGCGGCAGACGGGCCTGACCGACTTCGTCAACACGCTCAGGGGAGAAAGGCGATGAACGCCGTGCCCAATCCCGCCCCCGGTTTCCGCAAGCGGCCGGACCACCGCGTGGACATCGGGCCCGCCGAAGGCCGGGTCGTGGTCACCTTCGCCGGCCGGGTCGTGGCCGACAGCCGCCGCGCGCTGCTCATGCGCGAAAGCGGCTACCCGCCGGTCCACTACATCCCCGAGGAGGACCTCGACCGGAACCTCATGCGCCCGAGCGCGCGGACGAGCCATTGCCCCTTCAAGGGCGATGCCCGCTACCGCTCGCTCGCCGTTGGGGAGCGCGTCGCGGAGGACGCCGTCTGGAGCTATCCGGCGCCGTTCGACGAATGCGCGGCGATTGCAGGCCACGCCGCCTTCTACGCCGACAGGGTCGATGCCATAGAGCTCCTGCCCTGACGGGGCGGGCGCTGCTCTAGGAGGCGGGGTCCTTCGGGTCGATGGGCAGCAGGCTGTCGAGGCCGGCCGCCTGCTCGAACAGCGCCGCCGCCTGCAGCAGCTCCGCCTCGCCGCGCGGCCGGGCGACCAGTTGCAGCCCGACGGGCCGCCCGTCCGAGGTGAAGCCGCAGGGAATGCTGATCGCGGGCGAGGAGGTGACCGTGACCGCGCATTGCAGGCCCATCCAGTCCACATAGTTGTCGAACACGGTATCGCCGATCCGGTCCACATAGCGCTGGTCCAGCGAATAGGGCGGCACCGCCGCGGTCGGGCAGGCGAGCAGGTCGAACTCCTGGAAAAAGTCCGCCATGCGCTGGAAGAGCGCCGCCCGCCCGGCCTCGGCCTGAGCGATGTCCGCCGCGGTGAGCGCCAGGCCCTTTTCGTAGTTCCAGATGATCTCCGGCTTGAACTTGTCGCGATGCGCCTTCATCCGCTCGGCGTGTTCGGTGACGAACAGGACGGCCCGGAAGGTGTGGAAGGCTTCCATGGCCCCGGAAAAGTCCGGCGCGCGGTCCTCCACGGCCACGCCCATGCCTTCGAAATGCGCCATGGCGCGGGCGCAGATGTCGCGCACTTCCGGATCGACCGGCATGAAGCCGAGATCGGCGCTGAAGGCGATGCGGCGGGGCCTGGCGGGCGCAGCCACCGCCTCGCGGTAGGGCACGGAAGGAGCGGGCCAGGACAGCGGGTCGCGCGGATCGAGCCCGGCCATGACGTCGAGGAAAAGGGCGGCGTCCGCCACATTGCGCGCCATCGGGCCGTTCACGGAGAGGTAGTTGAAGCCACTGTTGGAGGGGCCCCTCGGCACCCGGCCGGGCGACGGGCGCAGGCCCACCACCGAGCAGAAGGCGCCCGGGGTGCGCAGGCTGCCGCCGAGGTCGGACCCGTGCGCGAGCCAGACCTGCCCGGTGGCGAGCGCCACCGCCGCGCCGCCGGAGGAGCCCGCGCAGGTGAGCGAGGTGTTCCACGGGTTGCGGGTGGCGCCGAACACCTCGTTGAAGGTCTGCCCGCCGGCGCCGAACTCGGGCGTGTTCGATTTCGCGAGCACGACGCCGCCCGCGGCCTCGATCCGCAGCACGGCGACGTCCGACTCGTCCGGCACATGGTCGGCATAGATCGGCGAGCCGTATGTGGTGCGCACGCCCGCCACGGGATTCAGGTCCTTGATCGCCACCGGCAGGCCGGCCAGCAGGCCGCGCTCGGCGGGCGCGCGCTCCATCAGCCTGCGGGCCCGGTCGCGCGCGCGTTCCGGCACGAGCGTCGGCAGCGCATTGACCCGGCCGTCAACCGCCTCTATACGCGCCATCGCGGCGTCGATGGCGTCGAGCGGCGTGATGTCGCCGGCCTTGAGCCTTGCAACGGTTTCGCGGGCGGTCAGTCGGCAGAGATCGTCGGACATGACATTGGATCCGGTCTTCGGGGGGCGGAACCTTACCAATAGTTAAGTGGCGCGTCGCGGTGCGGTTGGCTATATCCCGCGCCGGCCGGAGCGGCCCCGACGGGCCGCCGGGATTGGGAACGGAATGTTGGCGCTGGTTGCCGCCGAGGGCCTGACGAAGCGCTTCGATGCGCATGTGGCCGTTGACCGCGTGGACCTCCATGTCGGCGCGGGCGAGGTGCTGGGGTTCCTCGGCCCCAACGGCGCCGGCAAGTCCACGACCATGAAGATGATCGCCGGGTTCCTCGCCCCGACCGAAGGCCGCGCGGCGATCTGCGGCCACGACGTGACCGACGATCCGATCCGGGCCCGGCGCAATCTCGGCTATCTGCCCGAAGGCGCGCCGCTTTACGGCGACATGACCGCCGGCGCGTTCCTCGCCTTCGCGGCGGCCATGCGCGGCCTCTCCGGCCGGCAGGGCCGGGCCGCCATCGGGCTCGCGGTCGAGCGCACCGATCTGGCCGAGGTGCTGGCCCAGCCCATCGACACGCTGTCCAAGGGGTTCAAGCGCCGCGTCGGCCTCGCGCAGGCGCTGCTGCACGACCCGCCGGTGCTGATCCTCGACGAGCCCACGGACGGGCTCGACCCGAACCAGAAACACGAAATGCGCGCGCTCATCCGCGAAATCCGCCTCTCGAAGGCCATCGTCATCTCGACCCATATCCTGGAGGAGGTGGATGCCGTCTGCACGCGTGCGGCGGTCATTGCCGGCGGGCGGCTTCTGGCGGACGCCGCGCCGGCGGACCTTGCCGCGCTGTCGCCGCTGCACAACGCTGTTTCGCTGACGCTTGGCGCGCGGTTCGCCGACGCCGCCGTTGCGTCGCTCGGAGGCCTGGACCGCGTGGCGGGGGTCCGGCGCGAGCCGGCGGGCCCGGACGCCGTGAGCCTGACGGCGCTCTCGGGCGACGGCGGGCCCATCCTCGCGGATGTCGGGATGCTGGTTCAGGCGCATGGCTGGGAGGTCGGGGACCTGCGGACCGAGACGGGAGCGCTCGACGACGTTTTCCGGCGGATGACGCAGCCGGACGCGGAGGCGGCGGGGCATGGCTAGCGTCGGCACGATCTTCCGCCGGGAGTTCGCCGGCTACTTCATCACCCCGGTCGCCTATGTCTTCATCGTCATCTTCCTGGCGCTTGCGGCGGCGCTGACCTTCTATGTCGGCTCCTTCTTCGAGCGCGGGCGGGCGGACCTGCTGTCCTTCTTCCAGTGGCACCCCTGGCTCTACCTCTTCTTCATGCCGGCGATCTCGATGCGGCTCTGGGCGGAGGAGCGCAAGACGGGCACCATCGAGCTCTTCCTGACCCTGCCGGTCTCGACAACGGCTGCGGTGGTCGGGAAATTCCTGGCGGCCTGGATCTTCGCCGGGCTCGCGCTGGCGCTGACATTCCCGATCTGGCTCACCGTCAACTATCTCGGCGAGCCGGACAACGGGGTCATCGCCGCCAGCTATATCGGCTCCTTCCTGCTGGCAGGCGCCTATCTCGCCATCGGTTCCTGCCTTTCCGCGCTGACCAGGAACCAGGTGATCGCCTTCGTGCTCACCGTGACCGTCTGTTTCCTGTTCAACGTGCTGGGGGCGGGGGCCCTGCAGCCGGTGCTGGGCGACGCCGTGCCGGCGGAGTTCCTCGAGACGCTCGCCTCCTTCAGCCTGCTCAGCCACTTCAACAACATCGTCAAGGGCGTGATAGACCTGCGCGACCTCGCCTATTACGCGCTCGCCATCGGCGTCTGGCTGGCCGCGGCCGCCATCACCGTGGACCTCAAGAAGGCGGGCTGAGGCGATGGAGCGTTTCCGGCAACGCAACCTGTTCGCCAGGCTGGCGCTGGTCCTGCTGGCGGTCCTGTTCGTGGCCGGGGTCAGCCTGTCGGACCGGCTGCTGCGCCACGCCCGCCTGGACCTGACCGAAGAGGGCGCGTTCACGCTCGCGGAGGACTCGAAGCGGGTCGTCCGGGAGATCGACGAGCCGATCGTGCTGCGCTTCTACTTCTCCAGCCGGATCGCGCGGGAGATCCCTCAGGTGGGGGTCTATGCGCGCCATGTGCGAGACCTTCTGGAGGAGTTCGCCGCGCATTCCGACGGCGGGATCGACCTCCAGATATTCGACCCCGAACCGTTCACCGACGCCGAAGACCGGGCCGACTCGTTCGGCCTCCAGGGGCTGCCGGTGGACCGCTCGGGCGAGCGCGTGTTCTTCGGCCTCGCCGGCACCAATTCGACTGACGACGTGGAGGTAATCCCGTTCTTCGACGAAAGCCGGGAGCGCGATCTCGAATACGATATCGCCCGCATCGTCTATAGCCTCGCCAACCCGGAATTGCCGGCCGTCGGGCTGATAACCGGCCTTCCGATCGCGGGTTCGCCGATGTCCCAGTCGGGCCGGGGCCGGAACGACGCCTGGACGATCTACAACCTGCTGCTCAAGTCGGTGGATGTGCGCCAGATCGTCAGCACGGCCACGTCGGTGCCTGAGGGCGTGGATGTCGTGGTGCTCGTGCATCCGAAAGGGCTCACCGACGAGACCCTCTACGCGCTCGACCAGTTCGTGCTGCGCGGCGGCAGGCTGCTTGTCTTCGTGGACCCGCACTCCGAAGGCGAATCGCAGAACCCGGAACTCCTCCGCCGCGGCATGCCGCCCGGGGGGTTCGCGTCCAATCTCGGCCGGCTGTTCGAGGCCTGGGGCATAGAGATGCCGGCGGGCGAGCTGGCGGGCGATGTCGGCTTCGCGCGCCGGGTGCAGGTGCCCGACCGGTCCAGGACCCGGCTGATGGCAATAGACTACCCGCTGTGGCTCGGCGTCGACAGGACGGGAATTTCCCGCGAGGATTCGATTGCGCAGGAACTCTCGCTGCTGAATATCGCCTCGCCCGGCCATATCCGCACGCTCGAGAGCGCCGGGGCCACGGTGACGCCGCTGGTGACCACCTCCAAGGACGGCGGCACCGTGCCGGTATCGCTCCTCCAGGGGCCGACCGATCCGGTCGCGGTGCTCCATGCCTTCAAGCCGGCCGAAGCGCCGCTGGTGCTCGCCGCCAGACTGTCGGGCGAGGTTGAGAGCGCGTTTCCGGACGGGCCGCCGGAACCGAAGCCGAAGGATGGCGGGGAACAGGCGGCCGAAGGCGAAGAGGCGGAGATCGACGAAGAGGCCAGGGCCGCATGGGAGGCTCTGAAGGCGGCCCATCTGGCGCGGTCCACGGCGCCGATGGACGTCATCGCGGTGGCCGATGTCGATATGCTTGCCGACCCGATGTGGATGGTCGCAAGCCGGTTCGACGGCGGGCTTACCGGGCAGGCGGTGGCCGACAATGCGGCCTTCTTCCTGAATGCGGTCGAAAACATGACCGGCCGCGACGACCTTTCGTCGCTGCGCTCGCGCGGCAGTTTCCAGCGCCCCTTCACCCTGGTGGAGAAAATCCGGCGCGAGGCGGAAAACAAGCACCGGAAGAAGGAAAAGGAATTGCTGGACCGCCTGGAGGAGGCGACGGGGCGGCTGAACCGGCTCGAGAGGGACTCCGCGGCCGAGGAGCAGGTGGTGCTGACGGCGTCCCAGGTCGACTCGCTCAAGACCATGCGCGCCGACGTGATCCGCCTTCGCCGCGAGCTGCGCGATGTCCAGCACCGCCTGCGCCGCGATGTCGAGGCGCTGACCTCCTGGCTCGAACTCGTCAACATCGCTCTCGTCCCGGCTCTGGTGGCCGTGTTCGCGGCGGTTGTCGCCTGGGCCCGGCGCGCCCGCCGGCGCCCGGTGCAAGAGGGTTAGCGACGCGCATGAAGCCACGCAGTTTCCTGATCCTGCTGATCCTGACGGCCGCCGCGGCCGCGGCGGCCATTGCGGTTCTGGTCGATGAGCGCGTCCGGGGCGGCGATCCGGTCGCCGGCGCCATGCTGTATCCCGGCCTGCTGGAGCGCGTGAACGACATCGACTTCGTCGAGGTTTCGACGACGGCGGACGGCACCGTGTCGGCCCGGCGCGAGGACGGGCGCTGGGGCGTGGTGCAGCGCCACGGCTATCCCGCCGACTTCAGGATGCTGAGCCGGATGCTCTACGACCTCGCGCGCATCGAACTGATCGAGCCGCGCACCAGCAAGCCCGGGCTCTATCCGAAGATCCGCGTGGAGGACCTCGGGGACAGGAGCGCGCTCTCCATCCGCATCGTGGCGAAAGCGGGCGGCGAGACGGCGGCGGACCTGCTGGTCGGCCTTGCGCGCCCGGAAGAGGCGGGCGGCGGCGTCTTCCTGCGCAGGAGCGGCGAGGCGCAATCCTGGCTCGCCAGGGGCGGTTTCCAGCCGGTGCAGCTGCTCACCCGCTTTCTCCAGCGCAATATCGCCAATGTCGAGCAGCGCCGCATCCACCGCACGCGCCTCACCCATGAGGACGGCGAGACGGTGACGGTCTCGAAGGCCGGGCCGGAGGAGACCGTCTGGACCCTCGAAGAGCCGCCGGGCGAGGGGCGGAAGGCGAAGGCGAGCCACGAGCTGTCGCCGCTGACGAGCTGGCTCGATTTCCTGATCTTCGACGATGTGCGCCCGGCCGCCGAAGTGGACTTCTCGAAACCGCTGGTCTCCGGCCGCTTCGAGACCTTCGACGGCCTCGTCGTCGAGGTGAAGATGGCCGCGCAGGACGACGACTACTGGGTGGCGCTGGCCGCCTCGCCGGGGACGGCGGACCCGCGCGTCCGGCCCCTGCTGGATGCGCGCGGGACGATGGATGCGGACAAGCTCGAAGGCTCGCTGCAGATGGCGCTGAAAACGCCGGACGAAGTCGCGGAGGAGATCGGGGAGATCAACGCCACCGCCGGCGGCTGGGCCTACCGCGTCACCGACTACAAGACGGACAGGTTCCGCACCCGCCTCGCCGGGATCACGGAAGCCGCCGGCGAGAGCTAGAGCGTGATGATTTTATATTGAAGCGTATCCAGCGTTTGTGAAGTAGTTGGCGCATTCTTGAGGAGAGAAGCGTTCGATGAGGGTTCCGATGCGTTTCCATGTTGCATCGGATGTGCGTTCGGCCGCTTGTCGCAGT
>JAJEIH010000024.1 GCA_022827685.1 Alphaproteobacteria bacterium | reverse complement strand
AGACGCAGGGCGCACCTTCCCCGTCCGCTCTCGCCAGGGGTTTGCGGCCCCCAGCCATGCTTTCTGCAGAAAAGCCGAAAGGCGGCCCCGGGAGCCGCCTTTCTCTGACGCCTATTCTACACCATTTCGCTGAAAGTCAAGTCCATGAAGGAACAAAAGATGGAAATATCGGGCAGTTTTCTTACAACCTGTTGAACAGTCGGGATAATCTCATACCGGCGGCCCCGATTTGGGTTCATCTCTTCTTCCCGTCATGCCCGGACTTGTTCCATTGCCGTCCGGTTCAGCCATTGGGCGAAGCCGATTGGGGGTCGGCCGGGTTTCCCCCCTCTATCCGGTTGCTCAGGCGGCCGGCCCCCTCACCCATCCTCTCCCCGCGAGCGGGGAGAGGGGATTTGCGGCCGGCGCTGCTCAGGATGAGGGACGCCGGGCGCCGATCCGAGTCTCCATTCCACCGGACCCTTCGAAACCCGGTTGAATCCAGACCATGCGCCTTGTCCACAAAACCTGAACCGGACAGCAGTGGAACAAGTCCGGGCATGACGGAAGGGGGGCGATCGGGGCGGCGGGCGTCGAATCCGCCATCGGTTCCGATCGACGACCGCTGGTATTACAGGCGCGCGCGGCGGACCGGGCGAGGAGGCTCGCGCTCCTCCACTATCCCGGCGGGCATGCCTCCCTGTCGCCGCGCCAGACCAGCAGGCGGCCCTCGCCGTCGAGGAAGCAATCGCCGGACCACCGCCCCGGATGGCGGTCGCCGCTGCTGGTGACATAGACCCCCGGCTGCCCGTCCACCGAGCCGTCGCGATACTCGTATTCGAAACTGTTGCCGCTGGCGTAGCGGTCCACCCACCGGCCGTGCTTCCTGCCGTTCACATAGGGGCCCTCATCGACCCTGCCATCGGCATAGCGGTCCACCCATCGGCCGTGCTTCCTGCCGTCCACATAAGGACCCTGGTCGATTCTGCCGTCGGCGTAGCGGACGACCCACAGGCCCTGCATCCTGCCGCCGCCGAACGCGCCGATAAGCTCGGCCGACCAGCCGGCGGACGCCGCCGCCAGCACGCCCGGCCCTTCGGCAACGCCGGCCCGGCATTCGCCGGACCAGGCCCAGCTTATCCTCTGATCGTAGTAGTCGTTCCAGAACCGGCAGCCCGGCGGGTCCGTGAGTTCCCGCCAGCATGCGGCGCCCGGGCTCATGCCCACGCATATCGGCGCGAGATCGGCGGCGGGGTCCCGGGGCGCGGGCGGTATCAGCCGCGAGCCGTGAACGAAGGCCGCGCCGCCGTCAGGCGCCTCGATCCTGAGCCACGCCCCGGCCTCGCCCGTCACCCGCACCTCCCGGCCCGCCTCCAGCGCCCCGGTCCTGGCGTGGCCGGTTCCGGGTCCGCTGCGGATGGCGGCCCGCGCCCGCGCCTGCATCACCCGGTCGGCCGGGGTGACGGCGGGCCCGCCGCTTTCATCCGCAGCGTCCGCCGCCACCGTGCAGCCGAAGCGGGCGAAGCCGTCAATATGCGCCGGACCCTTGCCGTCGCACTTGCCGGCCTGGCGCTGGAAATGCGCGGCGCAGCTCTCGGCCTGCCATTCGAAGACCGGCAGGCAGCGGGCATGTTGCCGGTTTTCGGCATCGCTCTCGAAGCCCGTGTTCAGGCGGCACAGCGCGATCCTGCCCTCGACGGCCTTCCGGCAGATCTCGCGGCTCTGCGACACCTCCGCATAGGAGGCCCCGCCGATATCGCCGAGTTTCGGCTTCAGCTCCTTCCCGCCGGCCGCAGCGGGCGGGACCAGAAGGAGCGCAAGGCAGGCCGTCCAGAGACGCGGCATGGCGTGTCCTCCGTCGGGAAGGGTCCGGCGCACCGGGCGAGCCGAAACCCTAGCGGCATCGGCTTCCCCGATACAAGGCGCCGGCATGCCTTGTGGACGCGCCATGACAGCGGGGAGACATCCGGGCTAGGCTCGCGCCATGCGATACGATCCGAAGACCTTCCGGGGGCTGACCTTCCACGACGCGCTCCCGGCCTTCCGCGGGGGCAGCGATACGCCGCGCGCCTATCTGGAGCGCTGCCTCGAGGTGATCGAGGCGAGGGAGCCGGTGCTGCAGGCGCTCGTTGCAACGGACATCGAGGGCGCGCGGGCGGCTGCGGATGCGAGCGCGGAGCGCTGGCGGGCGGGCCGGGTGCTCTCGCCCGTGGACGGCATGCCGGTCGGCATCAAGGACCTGCTGGAAACGCGCACCATGCCGACGGAGATGGGCTGCCGGGCCTATCGGGGCAATTTCCCGAAGCGGGACAATGCGGCGGTCGCGGCCCTGCGCGAGGCCGGCGCGGTCGTGCTCGCCAAGACCGTGACCTCCGAGCTCGGCGGCGCGCATCCGGGGCCGACGACCAACCCCTTCGACCCGGCGCGCACGCCGGGCGGCTCCTCATCCGGCTCGGCGGCCGCCGTGGCGGCGCGGATGCTGCCGGCCGCCATCGGCAGCCAGGTGGGCGGCTCGATCGTCCGCCCGGCGGGCTATTGCGGCAATGTCGCGCTGAAGCCGAGCAAGGGCGCGATCAACCGCGGCGAGCGCCAGGCGAGCAGCCAGAGCGTCAACGGCGTCCACGCCAATTCCATCGAGGACATGTGGCGGGTGGCGGCCGAGATCGCGAAGCGCGCGGGCGGCGACCCCGGCCATCGCGGCCTCGCCGGCCCGTCCGACCCGCCGCCGCCCGAAAAACCGCGCCGCCTCCTCGCCATCGAGGGCGCGGGCTGGCCCATGCTCGACGATGCGGCCAAAGAGGCGTTCGGCCGTCTGCTGGACTCGGTTGAGACGGCGGGCGTGACGGTGCTGCGCCCGGCGGACGACCCGGTGCTGGCGGCCCTCGACGCGGCGCTCACGGGGGCCTCGGCGGTCTGCTATGCGATCATCGGCTGGGAGAACCGCTGGCTGCACCGGGCGCTCGCGGATATGGGCCCCGACGCGATCAGCTTCCGCGCCCGCCAGTCGCTCGAAGCCGCCGAGGCGATGACGGTGTCGGACTACCATGCCGCGCTCGACGGGCGCGAGGCGGCGCAGGCGGCCTGGGCCCGTGCGCTGGAAGCGGTGGACGGCGCGCTGATGCTGAGCTGCCCCGGCCCCGCGCACCTCTGGGCGGGCGACAGGCCGGGCGGGCCGCCGCTGGCGAGGCCCACGGGCGACGCCGTGTTCAACACGCCCGCCTCGATCCTGTTCGCGCCGGCCGTCTCGATGCCGCTCATGGCCGTCGGCGGCCTGCCGGTCGGCGTGCAGGTCATGGGCGGGCAGGGGACGGACTCGCGCATGGCCGGCTTCGCTCGCTGGATGCTGGAGGCGGTGGAGCCGGTCGTTATCGGCTAGAATGACCGGGCAACGGAGGGAGACGGCGCCATGATCCCGTTGATCGACCTGTCCCGAAGCCGGGAGGAGGTGGCCGACGCGCTCGCCGCCACGCTGGAGCATGTCGGCTTCTTCATCGTCGTGAACCACGGCGTGCCGCAGGAGAAGATCCGGGCCATGTTCGCGGAGGCCGAGCGTTTCCACGCCCAGCCCGAAGCCGACAAGCACGCCGTGCTGATGAACGAGCACAATAACGGCTACATGGCGATGGCCCGCTACAATGTGCGCACCTCGCGCGTGAGCGAAGCCGAGGCCAAGCCGGACATGAACGAGGCCTTCTTCATCAAGCGCGAGCGCGGGGCCGACGACCCGCTCGCCGGGCGGCGCTTCGCCGGGCCGAACCGCTGGCCGGAGGGCCTGCCGGGCTTCCGCGAGACGGTGCTCGACTATTGCGAGACGATCGACCGGCTGGCGCTCGGCGTGCTGCCGGCGCTCTCGCTCTCCCTCGGCCTGCCGGAGGACTGGTTCGACCCGCATTTCACCCGCAGCCAGTTCTCCTTCCGGCTCTCGCACTACCCGCCCGCCGCGCGCGAGCCGGGCCGCTACGGTATCGCGCCCCACACCGACACCAATTTCCTGACCTTCCTCGCGCAGTCGGGCGTGCCGGGCCTGCAGATCCGGCGCGAGGGCGGCGGCTGGGAGGACGTGCCCTTCGTCGAGGACAGTTTCGTCGTCAACACGGGCGACATGCTCCACCGCTGGACCAACGGGCGCTACAAGTCCACCCCGCACCGCGCCCAGCCGCCGGCGGACCGGCACCGCTACGCCATCCCCTATTTCTTCGGCCCGAACCTCGACGCGGAAATCCGCTGCGCGCCCACCTGCACCGGCCCGGACAACCCGCCCCGCTGGCCGCCCGTCATCTACGAGGACCACCTCGCCTGGTGGTACGACGCCAACTACAACGCCGACGACCAGAAGGACCTGGCGGCGGAGTAACGGCGGGGCCTTCGTGCCGGCCTTTCGCCGAAATCATGGTGACGATTCGGGCTTCGCCCTTGGCATTGGGCTCCAGTGCAGTTATCTTACCTTTGGCTTACCCGCAGCTGCCAAAGGAGGATGGCGATGCCGGTGCAGGAACGGCTTACCGCCACCGTCTCGACGAAGGGCCAGGTGGTTCTGCCGAGCGCGATTCGCAGGAAACTGGGGTGGGAAGCCGGCACGCGGCTGGTCGTGGAGGACACGCCCGGCGGCGTGATGCTGAAACCCGCGCCGGCCTTCGCCGAAGCCCGGCCGGAGGACGTGTTCGGTTGTCTCGCCGCAAGCGGGCCGCCGAGGTCTCTGGAGGAGATGGAAGCCGGGGTGCTCGCGGAAGCGAAGCGGCGTCATGCGGGCGATTGATACCAATGTTCTGGTCCGCTACCTGACCGGCGACGAGCCGGAGCAGGCCGCAAGGGCGCGGGCGGCGGTCGATGCAGGGGGTATTTTCGCGAGCACAACTATCCTGCTCGAAAGCGAATGGGTGCTGCGCAGCGTGTACGGCTTTACCGGAAAGGAGGTGGCGGCGGCCCTCCGGGGCTTTGCGGGATTGCCCGGGGTCTCGGTGGAAAATCCCTCACTGCTTGCCGAGGCCCTCGTGCGGACGGAAGGGGGCATGGACTTCGCGGATGCGCTGCATCTCGGCGCCGCAGGGGACTGCGAGGCCATGCTGACTTTCGACCGGCGCTTCATCGAGGCGGCAGGGGATGCGCCTGTCAGGGTGGAGGAGCCCTGAGGGCGCTTCGGAGGCGGGGCGCGGCTTGGAGGCGGGACCCGGCTCTTCTATGGTCTCGCCGCCGGGGCAAGAGGAAACCACCCATGAAGTTCTACGATTTCACGCCGGCGCCGAGTTCCCAGCGCGTCCGCGTCTATCTGGCCGAGAAGGGCCTGGAGCTCCCGACCGAGCAGTTGAACGTGCGCGAGGACGAGCAGTTCGCCGAGCCCTTCACCTCGATGAACCCCTTCCACTGCGTGCCGTTCCTGGCGCTGGACGACGGCACGGTGATCGCCGAATCCATGTCGATCTGCAGCTATCTGGAAGAGCTGCACCCGGAGCCGCCGCTGTTCGGACGCACGCCGGCCGAGCGCGCCGTTGTCGACATGTGGATGCGGCGCTTCGAACTGGACGCCTTCATCCCGCTGCTGCACGCGCTGCGCAACCATCTGCCGAACTTCGCCGGCAAGGTCGTGCCCGGCACCCGCACGGACCTGCCGCAGTCGGAGGCCATGGTCGGCCGGGGCAAGGAGATGGCCGGCGTGCTCTTCGACCGCGCCGAGCCGCATATGGCGAAGAACGAATTCGTCGCCGGGCCGGACTTCAGCGTGGCCGACATCACCGGCTTCTTCACGCTCCGCATGGCCTATGCGCTGGAAATGGACATCGGCGCGTCCTGGCCCGCCACCCACGCCTGGTTCCAGAAAGTGTCGGCGCGTCCGGCCTTCCAGCTTTAGGGCGGGCGGCATGGGCAAGCCGGTCTGCCTCGTCACCGGCGTCGGCCCCGAGGGCGGCACCGGCGCGGAGACCGCGAGGCGCTTCGCCGAGGGCGGCTACCGGGTCGCCATGCTGGCCCGCAATGCGGACAATCTGGCCGCGCTCGCCGGCAAGTACGAGGGCACGCGCGCCTATGGCTGCGACGTGGCCGACCTCGAGGCCCTGGTCGAGACGGTCTCGCGCGTGAAGGCGGAGATGGGCGCGCCCCGGACCGTGGTCCACAACGCGCTCCGCTCGGTGCGGGGCGGCATCCTGGAGCTCGATCCGGACGACCTGGAAAAGAACTTCCGCGTCAACACCACGGCGCTGCTCTACCTCGCCCGCGAGACGATCCCGGCGATGCTGGAGGCGGGCGAGGGCGCGATCATGGTGACCGGCAACACCTCGGCCACGCGCGGGGGCAAGAATTTCGGCTTCTTCGCCTCGACCAAGGCGGCGCAGCGCATACTGGCGGAGTCCATCGCGCGTGAATTCGGGCCTGAGGGCATCCACGTCGCCTATTTCATCATCGACGCCGCCATCGACACGCCGCGCACCCGCGAGGTGCTGGCGCCCGGGAAGCCGGACGACTTCTTCGCGCGGCCCCCGGCGATCGCGGAGGAAATCTACCGCGTGGCGCACCAGGACCGTTCAGCCTGGTCCTTCCGCGTCGAGCTGCGCCCCTTCGGCGAGACCTGGTAGGGCCGCGGCCTAACCGGCGGTGCGGAAGCCCTCATAGCCGTTCGCGGCCACCCTGTCGCAACGCTGCTTGTAGCGGTCCACCCCGCCGACATAGGGCATGAAGATGCGCGGCTTGCCGGGGATGTTGGCGCCGACATACCAGGAGTTGGCGAGCGGATAGAGCGTCGAGTCCGCAACCTGGTTGTTGTGCCGCACCCAGGCCTGCTCGGCGGCCTCCTCCGGCTCGATGCGGCCGAGCCCCTCGGCGCGCAGATGCTCCAGGCAGTTGGCGATCCAGTCCACATGCTGCTCGCAGGAGAGGATCATCTGGCTCTTCACGCCGGGGCTTTGCGGGCCCGTGACCATGAAGAGGTTGGGAAAGCCCGCCATCATGATGCCGAGATAGGTCTGCGGCCCGTCCGCCCATTTCTCGCCGATGACCGCCCCCCGGTCGGTGCGGATGTCGATCTCCTTCATCGCCCCGGTCATCGCGTCGAAGCCGGTGGCGAAGACAAGGGCGTCAAGCTCGTAGCGGGCCTCGTCCGTCCTGAGCCCGTCCGGCAGGATTTCCCGGATCGGCGCGCTGCGGACATCCACGAGCGTCACGTTGTCGCGGTTGTAGGTCTCGTAATAATTCGTGTCGAGGATCAGCCGCTTGGTGCCGATCGGGTGGTCGTTGGGGCAGAGCAGCTCGGCCGTCTTCGGGTCCTTCACCGTCTCGCGGATCTTCCGGCGCACGAACTCGCAGGCGGTCTCGTTCGCGTCCCGGTTCACCAGCAGGTCGTTGAAGGAATAGAGGAAGCTGATGCTGCCGCCCTCCTGCCACTTGGCCTCGTAGATGCGGTTGCGCTCGTCCTCGGGGACGTCGAGCGCCGACCTGTCGGGCGGCGGGTAGCCGGCGATGCCGAAGGGCGTCGTATAGGCGGCGCGGCGGCGTTCGGCATATTCGGCCTTGTGGCGGTTTTCCTTCTCCTCCGGCATCGGCTCGTTGCGGGCCGGCAGGCTGAAATTGGCGGTGCGCTGGAAGACGTGCAGATGCTTCGCCTCGCGCGCGATATGGGGGATCGACTGCACGCCGGACGAGCCCGTGCCGATAACGCCGACCCTGAGCCCGGTGAAATCCACGCCGTCATGCGGCCAGAGGCCGGTGTGGTACCAGCGGCCCCGGAAGCGCTCCAGCCCCGGATAGCCGGGCGTGCGCGGCGTCGAGAGGTTGCCCGTCGCCATGATGCAGTGGGGCGCCTGCACGGACCGGACGGCGCCGGTCTCCAGGTTCTCCGCCTCCAGCGTCCAGAGGCCGGCCTCGCTGTCGAAACGGGCCGAGCGGATGCGCGTGTTCAGCTCGACATCGCGGCGGAGGTCGAACCGGTCGGCGACATGGTTCACATAGGAGAGGATCGCCGGCTGGGTCCCGTAACGCTCGGGCCAGCGCCAGTCCTGCTGCAGGTCTTCGGAAAAGGAATAGGAGTATTCCATGCTCTCGACGTCGCAGCGGCAGCCGGGATAGCGGTTCCAGTACCAGGTGCCGCCGATGCCGTCGCCGGCCTCGAAGGCGCGCGCCCGGAAGCCGGATTTCCGCAGCCGGTGGATCGCATAAAGGCCGCCTACTCCCGCGCCGACGATCGCGACATCAAGATCTGTTCCGCTCATCCCGCCTCGCTCGGCCGGTCCGCCCCCGTGGCGGCCGCCTCCTGGCGCGCCGCGGGCGGTGTCCTCGCATGAAATGGAAATCTGGCGCGCCCGGGAAGACTCGAACTCCCAACCTTCTGATCCGTAGTCAGACGCTCTATCCGATTGAGCTACGGGCGCTGTTCACGAGGAGGCGAATTTAGCCCCGGCCCGGCGTCCGCGCAAGCATTGCCGCGAACCGTTCCCCGCCTTTGGATAAGTCATTGGCAGAAGCTGCAATAACGCGCTACTGTCTGGCAAAGGGCGGAAAACCGGTGGCGTTTCAGGCGGAACATTATGCGTAAACGGACAAGCGCGAGCGCCCTCCTTTTAGGCGGGCTTCTGGGCATTGCAGGATGCGTTAACCCGGATGCCGGCCTGCCGCCGGGCTCGACCCGTGTCGCCGCTCCGGCGGCGCCCGCCGTCCGCGAGGCGCCGGCGCCGGCTCCGATTCCGGCAACTCAACAGGTGGCCGCAGCGCCCGCGCCGCAGCGGGGCGGGGAGAGCTTCGTCGTCAGCAAGGTCCGCCAGCTTGCCGGCGAGGCGGATGCGCTCGCCAAGGTGGTCGACGGGCTGGAGAAGGCGCATGCGGGCCTCCGGGACGGCGCCCGCCAGCGCGCCGCAACCTATCATCAGCGCGTCGGCGCCATCGAGGCGCGCCTCAAGATCGGCACCACCCGCGCCAATCCGAGGCTGAGGGCCGAGTGGAATGTCGCGCAGTCGATGCTGGCCGGGCTGGACCGCGATGTCGGCGCGTGGGACGTGCTGCGGACCCGCGCCGCCGAGGCCGATTCCAGGGCCGCATTCCTCAACGACTCGGTGCTGAACGCCTTCGAGCTGTCCGGCGCGGTGGAGGAAGACCACGAGGCGCTGCACGCCATCGGCGACAGGGCGGCGCATATGACGGTCACGGTGACCCGCCTTCTGGACGAGGTCTCGGCCGCGTCGGAGCGGCAGAGCCGGCTGGTGACGGCCGAACGGCGCGAGCTCGCGCTGCTGGCGGAGGCGATCGATGCCGGCAGCCTCGAGGACGGCGTGGCGAGCGGCCCCTATGCCGCGCGGGCCGCGGAGGAGCGGCCGCTGGCGGTGGTCCGCTTCGACGATCCGAATGTCGCCTTCGAGCAAGCCCTGTCGGCCGCCGTCCAGCAGGTGCTCGACCGCCGGCCCGGCACGACATTCGAGGTCGTCGGCGTGTCGCCCGGCGGCAGCATGGCCGCGGCCGCGGACTATGCTGACAAGGTCCACAGGAGCCTGCGCCGCATGGGCGTCGCGGCATCCCGGCTCAGGATCGCGACGAGGGCGGACAGCGACCTGAATGTGGAGGAGGTCCGCCTCTACGTCCGCTAGAGCGGAATCCGGCCGGTCCGATGGGAAGGGCGGCCGCCCTTCGATACAACCGCCCTGCGCCCCCATGATTCTTCCCTCGCTCGGGCGCGCGCCGCGTGCGCCATCCGCTCCTTGTCAGCCACGCCCGAACGTCCCCTCCGACAGGTTCAGGACAGGCTCTTCCGTCATGCCCGGAACAAGTCCATTGCTGTCCGGTTCAGCCATTGGGCGAAGCCGATTGGGGGTCGGCCGGGTTTCCCCCTCCCGCTCGGCGAGAGGGGTCGGGGGAGGGCCTCGCGGCGCGCGCGGACGGTTGCCGGGCTTCGCCCGCCGGCCGTGGCCGGCCCCTTCTCCCGGCCTCTCCCCGCAAGCGGGGAGAGGGGATTTGCGGCCGGCGCTGCTCAGGATGAGGGACGCCGGGCGCCGATCCGAGTCTCGATTCCACCGGGCCCTTTGAAACCCTGTTGAAGCCAGGCCATGCGCCCTGTCCGCAAAATCTGAACCGGACAGCAATGGAACAAGTCCGGGCATGACGATATGGGGACGGGCATGACGGGAAGAGGGCCGGGGCGCCGGGCTCCACGGCTTTCCCGTCGCCCCGGACGCCGTCTGTTCCCGCTCGGGGCCGGGACGACAATCCCTGCACGTCCTTCGTCGCGATCCAACAGGACCGGATGCCGTGTCAGGCGGGCTTACACCTCGCCCCAGATTTCCTCGGCGAGCGTCACCACCAGTTCGAGCTTCCGCCGCTGGTCGTCATGGCTGATCCTGTTGCCGTGTTCGGTCGAGGCGAAGCCGCATTGCGGCGCGATGCCGAGCTGGTCGAGATCGACATAACGGGACGCCTCGTCGAATTTCCGCTTGAGGCCGTCGAGGCTCTCGAGCTCGGGCGTCTTGGTGGTGATGAAGCCCGGCAGCACGCGCTGGCGTCCCCTGGCGAGCAGGCCGAGCGGCTCCAGCCCGCCGGCGCGCTCGGTGTCGTATTCCATGAAGAAGATATCGACCCCGGTCCTGTTGAACACCGCATCGGCGGCGGGGTCGTAGGCGCCTTCCGCCGCGTGGGCGGACCGGAAATTGCCGCGGCAGAGATGCATCGCGACCGTCATGTCGTCCGGGCGGTCCCTGATCGCCTCGTTCATCATCCAGGCGTAGCGGTCGATCAGCCGGTCAGGGTCCCAGCCCTGCTGCTGCTTCTCCGCGCGGTGCTTCGGGTCGCAGAGATAGGCGAAGAAGATGTCGTCGAGCTGGATATAGCGGCAGCCGGCGTCGTAGAAGGCCTGGACGGCCTTCCGGTAAGTGGCCGCGATGTCGGCGAACAAGAGGTCGGCGTCCGCGTATTCCGGCACGTGAATGTCGTCCGGCCCGAGCCGGAAATGACAGCAGCTCGGACCGGGAATCGAGATCTTGGGCGCCGCCGTCGCGTTGGCGGCCACAAACCTGAAGTGGTCGAGCATCGGGTGGTCGTCGGGGAAATCGAGCCGGGCCGTGATCGTCGGGTAAAGCGGCGGCAGGCGCACGCCGGCGAACTGCACGCCCAGCTCGCGCGTCTCGAACTCGAACCCGGTCAGCATCCCCATGAAGTCGTAATGCCAGAACAGGCGGCGGTATTCGCCGTCGGTCACCGCCTTGAGCCCGATATCCTCCTGCATGCGGATGGCTTGCGTGATCGCCTCGTCCTCGATCGCGCGCAGCTCCTCGGCCGGCATCGTCTTCTCGTCGAGGCACTTGCGGCGCGCCTCGACGACCTTGGCCGGGCGCAGCAGGCTGCCGACATGGTCGGCGCGGAAGGGCGGTTGCCGGTTGCTCATGGCGTCTCTCCGCTTGTGTCGGTTCCGGCCCGGTCAAGCAGGCGCTCGATCAGGGCCTCGTCCACGCCCGCTTCGCGCAGCACCTCCTCGCTGTGCTGCCCCGGCAGGGGCGGCGGCCGGTCTATGGCGCCCGAGCCGTGCGCCAGCCGGAAGCCGGACCCGACCAGCCGCATCGGCCCCCAGGGTCCCTCGACTTCCTGAAGGACATCGCGGTGGGCGATCTGCCGGTGGCCGACCGCGTCCGCGATGCTGCGGATGCGCGCGGACGGCGCGCCGGCCTCCTCCAGCCGGTCTTCCCAGACTTCCGCGCCGCCGTCCGCAAAGGCCGCCTCGACGATGTCGCGCAACTCGTCGGCATGGGCGGTCCGGGCGTCCCAGTCGGCGAAACGCGGGTCCTCCGGCAGGTCCTCGCGCCCGAGCGCCGCGCAGAGCGCCCGGAACTGCTTCTCGTTGTTGACGGCGAGGAGGAGGTGGCCGTCGCCCGCCCTGAACAGGTTGGCGGTCGGCTTCCGGCTCACCGCCTGGTTGCCGTACTGGCCCTGCAGGTGGCCGGCGACGAGATATTCCACCACCGCCGGCGACATGAAGGAGAGTGCGGCGTCGAGCATCGCCACATCGACCATCTGGCCCCTGCCGGTGTGGCTGCGCTGGAAGAGCGCGCTCGCCACGGCGAAGGCCGCCGTCATGCCGCCGATGGCGTCGCAGACCGCGAAGCCCGCCCGGACCGGCCCGGTCTCGGCATGGCCGGTGACGGACATGATGCCGGACGTGGCCTGGATGCGCCCGTCATAGGCCGCCGTCTCCCGGTCGGGCCCGTTCTGGCCGAAGCCGGAGACGGCGCAGTAGATGAGGCGCGGATTGATCTCCGAGAGCGCCTCATAGCCGAGGCCGAGCCGGTCCATCACGCCCGGGCGGAAGTTCTCCATCACCACGTCGGTGCTCTCCGCCATGTGGCGGAGCGCGGCCACGGCGTCCGGGTCCTTCAGGTCGAGCGCGAGATTGCGCTTGTTGGCGTTGGCGGACGCCCACATCGGCGCCATCGCGCGCTCCGCCCACAGCTTCGAGGGCGGGGAGAAGCGCATGTCCTCGCCGCCCGGCCGCTCGATCTTCACGACATCCGCGCCGAGCAGCGCGAGCTGGTAGCTGCCGAACGGCCCGGCGAAGACCTGGGTGAAGTCCAGGACGCGGATGCCGGAAAACGGCCTGGTCATGTTGCGGGTCCTTCCTCGCGCGTCATGCTCCGGCCGCCATTCACGCCGCAGGGGCCGCCGGCGCGGGCGGGGGCGTTTCGGCGGGGGTTATCTTCTCAAGCTCGTCTTTCAGCCTTCGTTCCGCATGCCGCAGGTCGTGGTTCTGCTGCATCCTGAGCCAGAGGCCCGGACCGTTGCCGACAAGCCTGCCGATCCGCAGCGCCATTTCAACGGAAACGGGATGCGTGCAGGCCAGGACCCGGTGAAGGTGCTGGCGCGAAACACCGAGCCGGGCCGCCGCCGCGCTGGCTGACAGGCCCAGGGCCGGCAGGACGTCCTCGCGCAGAACCTCCCCCGGATGAACCGCAGGACGCTGGAGCGGGCGCTCCATGCGATATTCCGTCATTTCGTCCTCTCCTCAATGATACTGTTCGAGATCGACGCGCAGCGCCTCGCCGTCCCGCCATTCGAACGTAATGCACCAGGGACCGTTGACATGGATGGTGAAGCGTTGCGGCGCTCCGCGGAGGCTGTGGAAATCGAATCCCGGGACGCGGAGGTCTGCCGGCGATTCGGCCTGGTCGAGAACTTCCAGCCGGCGCAGGCAGCGCGCATGGAGACTCGGTTGAACATGACGGCTGCGGCCTCGTTCGAACAATTCGGCTAGACCCTTGTGCCGGAAGCTCCGGATCATGCCTGACCGTAACACATTATGTTACAGTGTCCAGAAAGTCTTTCCAGACGAGTGAGGCCGGCGAAGTCCGGAAGGCGGATACCGGAAAACGGCCCGGTCATGTTGCGGGTCCTTCTTCGCGCGCTATGCTCGCGCCACCATAACGCCGAAAGGGGGCATTGAGGCCATGGGCGCGCTGGACGGGGTCAGGATCGTGGAATTCGCCGGCATCGGGCCGGGGCCGTTTTGCAGCATGCTGCTTGCGGACATGGGCGCGGACGTGCTGCGCGTGGACCGGGCGGCGAATGTCGGCAGGGAGGCCGAGCACCCGAAGTTCAACACCCTGCTGCGAAGCCGCAAGAACATCGCCATCGACCTCAAGCACCCGGACGGGCGCGAAACGGCGCTCCGGCTCTGCGACGGCGCGGACGCCATCGTGGAAGGCTTCCGGCCGGGCGTCATGGAGCGCCTCGGCCTCGCGCCCGACACGCTGCTCGAACGCAATCCGAAACTCGTGATCGGGCGCATGACCGGCTGGGGCCAGACGGGGCCCATCGCGCACACGGCCGGGCACGACATCAACTACATCTCGCTTTCCGGCGCGCTTTACTCCATCGGCGAGGAGGACGGCCCGCCGGTGCCGCCGCTCAACCTCGTCGGCGATTTCGGCGGCGGCGCGCTCTACATGGCCGTCGGCATGCTGGCCGGCATCGTCAGCGCGCGCACGACCGGCAAGGGCCAGGTGGTGGACTGCTCGATGGTCGAGGGCTCGGCCTCGCTGATGACGCCGATGTACGGCGCGCTGGCCTCCGGAGCCTGGATCGAGGAGCGGGGCAAGAACCGCCTCGACAAGGGCGCGCACTACTACAATGTCTATGAGACCGCCGACGGCAAGCATGTCTCGGTCGGCTCCATCGAGCCGCAATTCTATGCGCTGCTGCTCAAGCACACCGGGCTCGAAGACACCGACCTGCCGGACCAGCTCGACCGGCCCCGCTGGCCCGATACGCGCGAGCGCCTGCGCGAAATCTTCAAGACGAAGACCCGCGACGAGTGGACGGCGATCATGGAGCAGACCGACATCTGCTTCGGTCCGGTGCTCTCCATGTCCGAGGCGATGGAGCACCACCACAATGTCGCCCGCGGCAGCTTCGTCGAGGTGGACGGCGTGCGCCAGCCGGGCCCCGCCCCGGTGTTCGCGGGCACGCCGAGCGGCGTTTCCGGGGCCCCGGCCCATGCCGGCGAACACACCGACGAGGCGCTCGGCGAGTGGGGTTTCGCGGCCGCCGAGATCGCGCGCCTGAACGCCGTCGGGGCCGTGAAGCAGCGCTGACGCTGCCGCGTTCCGCGCCATGATGCCCGCGCCGGCGCCGGTCCGCACCGACATCCTGCTGATCGGCGGCGGCCACGCCCATGTGGAGGTGCTGCGCCGCTTCGCCATGGCCCCGGTCCCGGGCGTGCGGCTGACGCTGGCGACGCGCGACCTGGCCACGCCCTATTCCGGGATGCTGCCCGGGCTGGTCGCGGGCGCCTACAGCCATGCCGAGGCGCATGTCGATCTGGCGCCGCTGGCCTCCTTTGCCGGCGCACGGCTCGTGCATGGGGCGGTGACGGGCCTCGACCTCGACCGCAACGAGGCGCTGATCGACGGCCGCCCGCCGCTCGCCTTCGACCTTGTCTCGCTCGACATCGGTTCCGCGCCGTCCCCGGCCGGTATCGAGGGGGCGGAGCATGCCCTGCCGGTCAAGCCGGTGGACCGGTTCCTCGAACGCTGGGAGGAGGTCGAGGGCCGGGCGGTGGAGGCCGGCGGGCGGTTCCGCCTCGTCACCGTGGGCGCGGGCGCAGGCGGCGTCGAGCTCACGCTTGCGCTGAAACGCAGGCTGGCCGCGCGTCTGGCGGAAGGGGGCCTTTCCACGGAAGGGCCGCATTTCACGGTCGTCTCGGACATGCGCGAGGTCCTGCCGGCTTACGGCCGGGCGGCGCGCCTGAGGATCGGGGCGGCGCTGCGCCGCTGCGGGATCGAACCGCGGGCGGGTGTTCGGGTGGCGGCGGTCAAGCCCGGCGGCGCCGTGACGGAGACCGGCGAGATGCTGCCGGCGGACGCGGTGATCCTGGCGACGCCGGCGGCCCCGGCCGGCTGGGTTGCGGCCTCCGGGCTTGCGGTGGACGGGCGGGGTTTCGTCGAGGTGGGGCGGGACCTCCGCTCCCTGAGCCACCCGCAGGTCTTCGCGGCGGGGGATATCGCGGCGTTCGGCGCGCGCGCCTTGCCGAAATCGGGCGTCTTCGCTGTCCGGCAGGGCCCGGTTCTGGCGGAGAACCTGCGCCGGCTGGCGACCGGCTCCGGCTCGCTGCGCCGCTACAAGCCGCAGAAACGGACGCTCGCGCTGATTTCGACCGAGAGCGGGCAGGCGGTCGCCTCCTGGGGGCCTTTTGCCGCCGCCGGCGGCTGGGCATGGCGCTGGAAGGACCGCATCGACCGGCGCTGGATGGACCGCTACCGCGACCTGCCGGCGATGCCGGGGGCCGAAGACATGCGCTGCGGGGGCTGCGGCGCGAAGCTGCCGGCGGACCCGCTGGCGCGCGTGCTGGCCCGGCTGGAGGTTGCGCCGCGCGAGGACGTGGCGCTCGGCCTCGGCGACGACGCCGCGGTCGTGCGCCCGCCGCCCGGCCGGGTCGCCGTGCGCACGGCGGACCAGTTCCGCGCCTTCATCGACGACCCCTGGCTCTTCGGGCGCATCGCCGCGAACCACGCGCTCGGCGACATCTACGCCATGGGCGCCGAGCCCCAGACCGGGCTTGCGCTTGCGACCTTGCCGCATGCGCCCGACGACAAGCTCGAACGGGACCTGGAAGCGCTGTTGCGCGGCGCGCTGGAGGTGTTGAACGACGCCGGCTGCGCGCTGGTCGGCGGCCACACCGCGGAGGGGGCGGAACTGGCGCTCGGCTTCGCCCTGGACGGCCACGGCCGCGAGGACCGGCTGACGGGCAAGGACGGGCTGCAAGCGGGGGACCGGCTGGTGCTCGCCAAGCCGCTCGGGACCGGCGCGATCCTCGCCGCGCATATGGCCGGGCGCTGCCGGGGCGCGTGGCTGGGGGCGGCGCTTGCCGCCATGCAGCAGTCGAACCGCGAGGCGGGCGAGGCGTTCCGCGCGCATGGCGCGGTCGCCGTCACCGACGTCACCGGCTTCGGCCTTGCGGGCCATCTCGGCGAAATGCTCCGGGCCTCGGGCCGCGCGGCCGTTCTGTGGCCCGACGCCTTGCCTGTCCTGCCGGGCGCCCGCGACCTCATCGCGCGCGGCATCCGCAGCACGCTGCACCCCGCCAATGAGGCGGCGGCGGAGGCCTTCGACCCGGAAGACTGCCCGGTGCTGTTCGACCCGCAGACGGCGGGCGGGCTGCTGGCGGGCGTTCCGGGAGACCGGGCGGCCGACTGCCTCGCTGCGCTCGCCGCCGCCGGCTATGCGCAGGCGGCGGTCGTCGGCGAGGTGCTGCCGGGACCGCCCGGGGACCTCACCCTATGGGCGGATGCCGCCGTTCAGCGGCCCGGCTGCGGGACCACGCGCAGATAGGGCTTCTGCTCGTCCCAGCCGTCGGGGAACAGCTCCTTCGCCTGCTCGTTGGTAAGCGCCGGGAGGATGATGACATCGTCGCCCTGCTGCCAGTTCACCGGCGTTGCCACCTTGTGGCTGGCGGTCAGCTGGAGCGAATCTAGCGTGCGCAGGATCTCGTCGAAATTGCGCCCGGTGGAAGGCGGGTAGGTGATGGTCGCCTTCACCTTCTTGTCGGGCCCGATGAAGAACACCGAGCGCACCGTCACCGTCTCGGCGGCATTGGGGTGGATCATGTCGTAGAGCGTGGACACGTTGCGGTCATGGTCGGCGATGATCGGGAAGTTGACCGCCTGGCCCTGGGTCTCCTCGATGTCGCTGGCCCATTCCCTGTGGCTGCCCAGCGGATCGACGGAAAGGCCGATAATGCGGCAGTTCCGCTTCTCGAAATCGCCCTTGAGGCGCGCGGCGGCAGCGAGTTCGGTCGTGCAGACCGGGGTGAAGTCGGCGGGATGGGAGAAGAGGACGCCCCAGCCGTCGCCGAGATAGTCGTGGAAGGAGACTTCGCCGTCGGTGGTTGCCGCGGTGAAGTCCGGGGCATCGTCGCCAAGACGCAGAGACATGGTGTGCCACTTTGGGTCGAATTTAGGACCGTAAGTGGCACCGGGGGCAAGAGCGCTGCTTTCCTCGCAAGTGACTGCTTCATAGGGACTTTCTGGAGACGATGCAAGACCGGGTGCATCACTTTGTTTGCCGGGAGAGCCGGTTTGCATCTGCAAATTGGGGATTTTCGGGGTTCGTCGAAGCGCGGCCGTGGATCCGCAGAGCGCTCCCCGGCCGCGCCGCGGATGTCCGGATACGGCATGGATGGGGTGCTCCGAAACCGGGCGGGAACACGCATGGTCGTCCGTGCTCGCCGGGACGATGGCAGACTGTCGATTCCTGAGGAATACAGGGGGCTGACGGCAGCGGCGCACGGCCTGTGTCGCCGCGTCGTTTGCGGGCACTTGCGGGGATTCCGCCCCGGGTTCGCGGATTGGGCATGTTGCGGTGTTTCCGGGGAGCGGGAACAGCGGATTCCCGGCGCGCGGCGCGCGCGCGGCCAACACATTGATACAGCATTGATGCGGCGCGCGCGGGGTACGCCGGAAAACGCACGGCGCGCGCTGCCGATGCGCTCATGCGGCGGCGTGTTCGTGCGTGGCCGCCGGCGATTGGGCCGGACGAAACCGGGCTGCCGGCCATGCGTCACGCGGGAGGGTGAAGCGCGGCCGTGCCGACAGGATCCATTGTTACGGCGGATTGGCGGCGCTGGCGCGCGCTCCGCGTCATTGCCCGGTTTGCGGGGATTTCGCTTTGAAATCGAAGATTGTGGATTTTATGGTGCTCCCGGAGAGTTCGCCGGGGAGTCCCGTTCTGGGACTGGCCGGGAAAGGAGACATCCCCGGGGGGCGCCTTGCCGGCATGGATATACCATGGATGCGGTGCTCCGGATGTTTGCGGGGAAACGCATGTTGCGTTGCCCGCGGTCCACGGAGGGAGAGGCGGTTTGGCTGGGGATGACGGCAGGAAGAGGCCGCGCTCGGTGATGGCGACCGACAGCGAGTGGCGCCTGGTGCGCGGCCGGGCGGAAAGGGCGGGGATGTCGGCCTCGGAGTTCCTGCTGTCGCGCGGGCTTGCGCCTGCGGAGGCGGCGGCCGGGGACGGCGGGCTGCCGGCGGCGGCGCAGCGGCGCCTTGCGGTCGATCTGCGCCTTCTTTCGCTGGCGGAGCGCCTGCGGCTGGCGCAGGAGGGCCGGGAAGGCGTCTGGCGGCGTCTGGTGGAGGAAGCGGAAGCCTCTGTGGCGGAGGACGAGAGGGAGGGATGAGATGGACGCGGGCTGGCGATACTGCGCCGGTTGTCTGCAAATACCGGTTGCAGCGCGCCCCGGCGTCCATGGATTTCGTGGAGCGCGCGCGTGATGCTGGACGCGCTCCCTGGAGGGTCCGTGGAATCCGTGGGACGCGGCCGTGGGTTCCGCGGAGCGCGCCCGTGGGCGCCAGCGCCCGCGTGTCCGGAGCCCCTGGGCGCCATGCCGGGGCGCTAGCGCCACGGTGGCGCCCGCGCGGATTTCCCGCAATGAAGACAGTCGCGGGATGGCGGAATGAAAAACGCCCCGAAGCCAGAGCCTCGGGGCGGCAACAGTTCGGGCGATGTGCGAGGAGAAATTGAAAAGGCCCCGGAACCCGACGGGGCTCCGGGGCGGAGGGACGATGTCGATGGCTCAGGCGGCGAGGTCCATCTCGTATGCTTCCGGGGGCGGCGCCGGCGGCCGGTTGTCCGCCCGCTCCGGCCTGGCATCGAAGAAGTTGATGGCGCCGCGCGGGCCGACCACGATCTCGGTGGTATAGCGGTCGTTGCCGTCGCGGTCCTTCCACTTGCGGGTGCGCAGCTTGCCGGTGACGTGCGCCTGGCGGCCCCTGGCGGCGTGCTTGCGCAGCATGGCCACCAGGCCGTCCTGGAAGACGGTGACCCGGTGCCACTCCGTCTGCTGCCTGTATTCGCCGGACTGCCGGTCGCGGTAGCCGTCATTGGTGGCGATGCTGAAATTGGCGACTTCGCCGCCGCCGGGGAGGCTGCGGAACTCGGGGTCCGCGCCCAGATTGCCGATCAGGTCGACGCGATTGAGGCCGATCATGATGATTTCTCCTTGCGAGAGTTTGTTTGCGAGCCGTTACAACTCACCCCGAACAACCCCTTCCCGACCTTTGCGGCGTGGATGCCAGCGCAGGCCGGGAAGGGGAAGCGATGATCGTGATGCCGGACGAAAGGCGCTCCGGCGGATCGCGGGCGGGGCGAAGGGGGCGCGGACGGAGCGATGCCGCCCGCACCCGGTTGCCCGCCCTTGCCGTCAGCGGGGGAACCGGCTCCGCTCCAGCATATGCCCGAAGACGGCGGAGCTGCCCCAATATTGCACTCCCGAGTCTTCGGTCTTCTGGCCCTTGCAGATCAGGATCTCGTTGCGCGCGGGGCGGAGTTCGCGTACGGTCTCCAGCGACAGGGTCAGCGGATGGCCCTTGCCGCCCGGCAGCCGGCGGATACCGTCTATCGTGCTGCGGTAGCGCTCGACGACATAGTGCTCGTCCTGGAGGCCGCGGCCGAAGACGTAGGTGAGGAAGGCGTTCGCATCGGGGCGAAGGGAAGCCGTGGTGGCGGACATGGTGCGATGTCTCCTGTTGGAGGAAGGGAAGCGGGAGCCGGAGGACCGGCCACCCGCAGGGATCGCACCGACAACCCTTTCCCCACCTTTCCGGCGTCGAGACCGCCAAGGCCGGGAAAGGGAAACGAAGGGGTGCGCCGTGAAGACCAAGAGGAGGAAAACGTGAAGTAATCCAGACACTTGGTCGCGCCGATGATCGACCGGCGGCTGAAATGCCGCCCCTCCCGGCGAAGGGTGCCGGGAGGAAGGGGGTCGCGAAGTTCTGCCGTTTTCCGGCGGCGGGGCGAGAAAGCTGCGATCTGAACTGTACCGGGCGCGAGCCGTCGCTCGCGGGCCGGGCTACCACAGGACCTATGGCGAGGACGTACGAAGCATGCGTCAGAAGCCTCTTCATTTATTCCCCAACCCTCTATGGCCCGACGGGGCGGAGGGGACTGCGGACCGATCCGGTCGGTTTCCCTTCTACCGACTGGCGAGAGCGCCTAGCGCTCTCGGGCACGGGTCAACCCTTCTAACCCGTGCCCCCGAGCCGCAAGGGGTAAAGCATGCCGCCTAAGGGTCTGAGGTTTGTCATCGGAACACGGGAACCCATGCTGTCCGCCCGGTACGGAGCCGGGCTAGCCGCGGAGAACGGAGACGGGCCGCATGGGGGCGGAGCCCTCGTAGTAG
Organism: Alphaproteobacteria bacterium; assembly: GCA_022827685.1. GTDB lineage: Bacteria > Pseudomonadota > Alphaproteobacteria > Bin95 > Bin95 > Bin95. The sequence continues at coordinate 40,571 of JAJEIH010000024.1, read as the reverse complement.
TCGGAGTGCGGGAAAGCCGCATACAGGGCGAAGGGGGGCAGAAGGTGGAACGGCTTCCATGACGGAGGAACTGTCCGTGGACTCGGACAATCAGGCCGACAGGGCTTGGCTCCTCGGCGTGCAGCGGAAGTTGTACCAGTGGAGTAAGGAGACGCCCGAAGGCGCCTATGGCGATGTGTGGAATTGGGTCACCGACCCACGAAACCTTCGCTGCGCATGGCATACGATTGCCCATAACAAGGGCAGACGGACGCCGGGCATCGACGGGTTGACGGTGGCGAAAATCGCCGCCGGTGACGGAGGCGTATCGCTCTTCCTGGACGGGCTGCGGGAGGCGCTGCGAAACAGCAGCTACCGCCCGTCGCCCGCGAGGCGAAAGTGGATTCCGAAACCGGGCAGACCGGGGAAGTTCCGACCCCTCGGTATCCCCACCGTCGCTGATCGCGTCGTTCAATGCGCGGTCAAGAATATCCTGGAGCCGATCTTCGAGGCGCGTTTCTGGCAGGTCTCATACGGGTTCCGGCCCGGACGGGGCTGCCACGGCGCACTCGAACATATCCGGCGGACCATTCGCCCCAGCAGACGCGGGGCGGATGGAATGCTTCGCGATCCTCCCTATCAATGGGTGATCGAGGGCGACATCGAGGGCTGCTTTGACAACATCGGCCACCATCATTTGATGGACCGCGTGCGGAAATCCTGCGCGGACCGGAAGGTGAACCGGCTGATTGTGCGGTTCCTCAAGGCCGGGGTGCTGGAGGACTTCATCTACAGTCCGACGGCCACCGGCACGCCTCAAGGGGGCGTCCTGTCGCCGCTACTGGCCAACATCGCGCTGAGCGCGATCGAGGAACGGTATTGGCAATGGGTCAGGCACCCGCATGATCCCAAGCTCCGAACAGACGGAGCGAGAAGGGGCGAGGCCCGGCGCACGCGGGACAGGAGGGCCGGGCGACCGGTCTTCTACCCGGTCCGGTATGCCGACGACTTCCTGATATTCGTGTCGGGCGCATACGGCGATGCGTTTGCCGAGAGGCAAGCACTCGCCGAGTGGCTGCGCGAGGAGATGGGGCTGACGCTGTCGGAACAGAAGACGCGGATCACCAGACTGACGGAAGGCGTCCGGTTCCTGGGCTGCCGGGTTCGTCTCAAATGGGATGACCGGTTTGGCTATGGGTGTCGGGTCGAGATCCCGAAGGAGGTGGTCAACGATTTCCGCCGGCGGATCAAGAAGATGCTCAGGCGGCAGACGCAAGTCCGGTCGCTCGAAAGCATGCTCCGGGAAATCAATCCAATCCTCCGGGGATGGGCTGGCTACTTCCGCTACTGTATCGGGGCCAAACGTATCCTGTCCGCACTGGACTGGTATGTGGACTACCGGCTCTGGTTGTGGTTGCGGAGCAAGCACAAGCGTGTCCCCAAGAGGAAGCTGACCGCAATATGGCGTCGGACCAGCCGGGTTCACCCCGGCACCCGGGTCTGGGCCGAGGGCAGCGCTGAGCAACACCGCATGGCCTATGTTCAGGTCCAGCGTTTTGAGCTCAAATGGATGAAGGCTCCTGACTTCGCCAAAGCCTTTGGAGAGCCGGATGCATAACGAAAGGTGCATGTCCGGTTCGGAGGGCGGGCCGGAGAAACCCGGCGGCCGCAAGGCCGCCAAGGCGCTCCGGCCCGACCCTACTCAGCGGCCGGCGAATACGGCCGGGCCGGCGTCGGTCAGGATTTCGACATCGTCGAGCGAGAGCCTGGCAAAGGCGAGCGCGGCGGCGACCTCCATTGGCGTCTGCCAGGTACCGTGATCGGTGCCGTCGGCGATTTCGATCACGGTGTATTGCGTCGGCAGGTCGGGCATGCCGCGATAGCTGTAGGAGCGCTGCCGGTCGCGGCAGGGGCCGCATTCCCGCATGAACGGCTCCGGGGGGCGGATGCCACAGCGCGGACAAAGACCGGCAGACTGGCGCTCGCGGGTCACCGTATGGTAGCGGCGGCGATGAGTGGCGAGGCGCGCCTCGCGGCAGTCCGCGCAGGAAACGGACCCGGGGTCGGGAGGCCGTTTTGTGCAGTGGACACAAACGCCCCGCGCTTGGGCGTCGGCGACCCTGCGATGCCATCTCGCGCGTTCGGCAACGCGGCGCTCGTCCCGACAGGGCGCACATGCGGTCGACCCCTCGGCGGGGGCGGTCTTGCCGCAGCGGATGCAAAGCCCTTGGGAGACCCGGGCGAGGGCCCTCTGATTGTACCGGTCCAGCTCGGCGGCCAGACAGGTTTTGCAGGCCAGGCGGCCGCGCGCGGCGGCATGCCGTCCGCAGACGATGCACAGACCGACGGCCTTGCGGGCGTCCCGGCGGCGTCTGGCGGCCTCCTTGTCCCGTTTGGCGGGAAGCGGCTGGCAAGCCGGACAGCGCCGGCTGTCGGGTGCAGGAGGGGCCCTGCCGCACTCGATGCAGAGCGAGCGGTCGGCCTGCCGGCGGCGGCGGTCGATCCGGGCGCGGTAGGTCCGCCGGCGCGCGGCGAGGCAGTCGTCGCAGCACGCATTGCCTTCGGCCGGCGCCCTGTTCCCGCACTGTACGCAGAGGCCGGCCTTTTGCCGTTCTTCCTTGCGCTCTTGCAGGCGCCGGCGGCTGAGCGCGAGATGTTTTTCGTTGCAGGCCTCGCAGAGCCGCCGGCGGGGCTTTTCGGGGGTGGCGCCGCATTCCTGGCAGAGGCCCCGGTTGCTTCGCAGCAGGCGGCGTTTGCGGGCCGCCTTCCGATCGCTGGCGCGGCGGCGCTCCTTGCATTCCGGGCAGTATTTCGCCCCGTCGGGCGGTTGAACGCGGCCGCAGTTCAGACAGAGTCCGAGCGCGGCAAGCCGGTCCCGGGCGCGCGAGGCGTTGGACCGCCGGGCGGGCGCCGCCTCCGTGGAAGCGCCGGCGCCGCAGCAACGGCAGCCCGCCTCTTCGGCAGGCAGATGCGTAGGACGGGGGGCGGAAGCCGGCATGGGCGACGTCTCCTGCTGGCGGAACGGGCGCGGGAGCCGGTCGGACGGGCGCCCCGCGGACATCGCCCCGACAACCCTTTCCCGACCTTTCGGCCGGACAGGCAGGCTCCGCCGTTCGCCGGGAACGGTCGGCGGCGGCGTCTGGCCGGCCGGGCATGCAGGCGGGGATCGCGGCGGTCCCTGATCGGGGGCAAATCGGGCGGCCGGAAATCGAGCCGGTGATATTTCGGCTATCCCCGGACGCCCTCGACGGCGTTACCGGAGAAAGCGAAGAGCACCCCGGGGCCGGACTTCAGCAGGCTGGCGCCGTTTCCGACCGTCGCCGGGTGAGCGGGCGCTGCCGGCCGCCAGCACCGGCACGGACCGCGCCGCGCCTGTCGCTGGCACCGTGCCCGACCGGGTCAGGCAGGGCGGTTGACCGGACGGGAGCGGCCATGCTTGTGTTGCCGCACCACAAGGAACGCCAGCCTTATGTTGCCATGCCACAAGGACGCTGCGCTTATGGTGCCGCACCACAAGGATTCGCCGTGTTGCGGGGCGGCAGGCGATGCCGGCCTTATGGCGTTCCACCATAAGACCTACGGCTTGTGTTGTTGCGCCATAAGATTGCCGCCTTGTGGCGCTGCGCTACAAGAATTTGCCGTGCTTCAGGGCGGCAGGCGATGACCGCCTTGTGTCATTGCGCCACAAGGGCGCCGCAGGGATGCGCCGGTCCTGACCTGCCTGCGGACCCGGCGGATTGCGGCATGCCGGGCGTCGGGGGAGGGCGGCCATGACGGGCAACAAGCGCCCGCGCAGCGTGTACTGCAGCCCGGAGGAGCGCGACGCGATCGGGGCGCGGGCGGCGGCGGCCGGGATGACGGTTTCCTCCTTCGTGCTGGAGCGGGGGCTGGCGGATGGCGTGGCCGGGGGAACGGCTGCCGGCTTGACGGCGGCGGAACGGGCGGAACTGCATGCAGGCGTCCGCCGGCTGATCGGTCTCGCCGGCCTTGTTCGTGATGCGGCGGCCGACGACGGCGCCAGTGAAGAGAGGGCGGCCGGGGAGGAAGGACCATGAGCGGCCCGCCGCCCGGTTCGGCGCTTGCGCGGCTTTCGATTTCGGCGACGGACGAGGAATGGGCGCAGGTCGCGGAGCGGGCGCGGAAGCAGGAGCAGTCAGTCTCGCGCTATCTCGTGGATGCGGCGCTGGCGGAGGGCCGGGCGATCGAGGGCGAGCGGGGCCTGCTGGAGGCGGTGCGCCGTCTGCGGCCGCTGCTGTCGGGAGGAAGCGGCGGCGGCCTGTCGCGGTCCGGGATGCGGGAACGGCTTGCGGTGCTGTTCGCGGCCTGGGCGGTCGAGCTTGCCGCTTCGGGCCGGACGGCGGAGCTGTGCGCGGTTCTCGCGCCCGCAATGGGCGAAGGGACGGCGAAGCGGGTCGCCACGGCCCTGGCGGAACCGGAGAAGGCCGGGAACGGCAATGGCGGCCCGGAGCCCGCCCCGCAGGGCGAGCTGCTCTGAAGCGGGCACCGGCGGCTCATCCGGTCCCGCGCCGCCGCGGGCCCCGCTTTCCCGATCCATACCACGCAACCGCGCCGACCGCCGACGGCGTCGGAGCAGCCCGGCCTCCCTGGCTCTGGGGCGGCGTCTCTTCCTCCACTCGGAACCTGACGCCGCCTACGGCGTCGGCGGTCTCCAAGCCGACGCACGACAGGGCGCGGTTCATGGACGAATAGGTTCCGCCCGCTGTCGTCCGGGCGATGAGCCCGAACCCCCGGCCGACCCGCACGGCAGCGCCAGGGTCATACGGGCGCTGCTACCTCCGCGACAAGTCAGGCAGAAACCGCGCCGCGCGCAACGCCATCAAGCGCGAACTCGCCTTCTTCTACAAGTACCTGAAGGTATTCTACAGAACAGGCGGTTACGGTGGCCTCCGGTGAGCGACAACATTTGCCCTGATCGGGATCCGGTTTCGTCCTACAGTCCGAACAGGGCGAGAAGTTGGCGGCGCGTCAGCTGCTTCGACAGGTCAAGCGAGACATCGTCCACGATGCGGTCGAACAACTCTTGCTTGCCGATGAGGATCCCATCTATGCGCTCCTCGATGGTGTCGGCGCAGATGTACTTGACGACATTGAGCTTGACCGTCTGGCCGATACGGTGTGCTCGGTCCTCTGCCTGCCGTTCGACCGCGGGGTTCCACCAGCGATCCAGATGGAACACATAAGAGGCCTCCTGAAGATTGAGGCCGACCCCGCCCGCGCGAAGCGACACGACCATGACCCTGTGCCGATCCGAGGTCCTGAACCGTTCCACAAGGCGAGGACGCGCCTCGACCGGCACTTCGCCTGTCAGCACGAGCGGATCGAACTCCTTCAACCGGAGCGCTGCCGCTTTCACTCCCGATATTTCGTTGGCGTATTGCGAGAAAATCAGCGCCTTGTGCCCGCGAGACGAGACTTCCCGCAGTTTCTCCTCGATGTCGTCCATTTTGGCGGACACGCCCGTCTGCGGGTCGAAGTTGCATATCTGCTTCAGGCGGGTGATCAATTCGAGGATATGGCGAACGGTGACGCTGGCGCCCAGCGACCTGAGATAAACGATGCCTTCCTGTTCCGCCCGGTCGTAACTCCTCTGTTGTTCGGGGCGGAGCGCCAATGTCAGGCGGGACTCGAGCTTCGGCGGCAGGTCGGCCAGCACATCGCCCTTGCGGCGGCGAAGCTGCAATTCCCGGTGGCGCCGGAGCAATGCGGGACCGGGACGGTATTGGAGGGGTCGCTCCCCGCCATCATGGTCCACGAATTCCATGATGGAGGCCAGTTCGTCCTCGCGGTTCTCGATCGGCGTTCCGGTGAGCGCCCAGGACCGCATTCTCGCAAGACGCTTGATAGCCCGACTGGTATCGTTGCGGTTCTTGATCCGTTGCGCCTCGTCGGCCACGACGGAGCTCCAGTGCTCTCCCGGAGGTCGCAACGCTGACAGACGGCCGGCGTCGGCGCGCAGTGTCTCGTAGCTCGACAGAACGACATCCTTGTCGGCCTGCCATTGCCATGTCCGGTCGTCCGCTGGTCCGCGCACCACGATGGCGGAAAGCTCCGGCGCCCACTTGGCCAGTTCCCGCCGCCATTGGTCGAGCAGGCTTGCCGGCGCAACCACGAGGCTGGGGCCCGCTTCGCCCCGCGCCGCCAGGATCCGCAACGCGGCGACGGTCTGTACGGTCTTGCCAAGCCCCATGTCGTCCGCCAGCAGAAGCCGGTCCATCTCCAACAGCGCCCGCACACCATCCTGCTGGAAGGGCATCAGTTCGCCCGCCCACTTCAATTTGAGGTCCGGCTTGGCGACTGCAGGCTCGCGCGGCACGGCCAGCACGGAGCGCAGTCGCTCGTCCAGGGCCGTCCCGGCGTCGTCTGCCGGCCCGGAGGCTTCCACCGGCAAGGAAAGCAACAGGTCGAGCCCGGCAATGCACGCCGCCTGCCGCACCCGCGCATCGGCGAAGGCCACGTTCAGTCCCGTGGCCGCCCGCTCCAGAGGCTCGAACGGCCTGTGCTGGGCTATCAGCACCGACAAGGCCCGGCCGGCAGGAGAATCAGGTTCGGGCGGTTCCCCCGTCCAGCGCAAACTGTAACCGGACTTCCCGCCCTCCGGGCCTACAAGGCAGAGCGGCACAGACAGTTGCGGGGCATCTTCCAGTTCGTAAGGCGCCAACTCGCCGGCCAATGCCACGACCAGGGACGGCGTATGTCCGGCCGCCTCGAGCAGCGCCCCGGCTACTCTTGCGACTGCCGCCCGCCGGGCGCGTGCAAATCCGAAGCCGAGAGGCTTTCCTTCCGGTGAGGTCTCCAGCAGCGCCAGGCGATCCCCTTTGGAACTGCTTCTCTTCACGATCCGCAGCCAGGCCACGACGTCCGCCCGGGCACAGGCCGCATTCGACCCACCTGCCATTCCGGAGTCCCGCCCGGTTACTGTCAGCCTCTATTCCGCATCGTCCGCGGCCGGCCTTTCGAGCTGCGCATCCTCTTCGTAGCTGTGCCGGAACTCCTCGGTCTCGATGTCCGGTCGATAGCCGGGACGCAGCCTCAGCAAATCCCATTCGTTGATCGCCGCCCGGACCTTGTAACGAATCTGGTTTCGGTGTCCCGCGCTTTCTGAAGTCCTTGAGGCCGGGGACGGTTGCCAGTCGTAGGCCCTTTCGTAAACGCCGCGCAATTTCTCCAGCACCGCAGCCACGTCAGCGTCCCTGACCGGCTTCAGTTCGATTACATCCCGCTCCAGTGTAGTCATGCCGGCCTCGGCGGCTTCGACCAGACCCCCGTAGCGCGCGCTTTGCTGCAACCGGGGGCCGATCCTGTCCCTGTCCTGCTTCCCGTCCGCTCCGATAACCGTCGACGAATAATCGTCCGTGACCGCCCCGACGGCAATCAGGCCGGGATAGCCGTCCCCCGAGGCGCATCCCGTCCAGCGCGCGAGTTCGGCATAGGACCTGGCCCGCTGCAATATCGAGTAGTTGCCGATCAGCTCGATCTCGTCCATGAACACGACCCATCCCTTGTATCCTGTCCCCCGGATGAGTTCGGCGGCGAACCGCAGCCGCTGCAGCGGGAGTTCCGCAGCCCGCGGCGCTGAAAAGCGGTAGTTGTGCGCCTCGCCGATCGATCGCAAGCCTCTCCTTACGGTTGCAACCGCGATTCTGTCTCCGGCCCAGAACGACTCGATTTCATTCAGGATTTCCTGATCGTGCGACCGCTCGTGCACGATACGGGTTGCAGGAAACATCATGCTCAACTGGCCGTCCAGCGCGGCGCTGGCAATGGCTCCGGAAAACAGGTCGTAATTTTCAGTCCCGGGCTTCAGGGCGAGCGACAGTTCTTCGATGAAGCGCCCGTTCCGGTCCGGAATCCTGGCGCTGTCAACAGCGGAAGAGTAGACCTTTCCCAAGTCGTAGAGCGGCGTTTCCTTGCTTATCACCACCCGGCTCGTAACGAAGTTCTTCGAAAGCGCCATCTGCTCCAAGTGAGCCAGAAGATGAGATTTTCCGGCGCCGAAGTCTCCTGAAATCAGCATTCCGCGGGCAACGGGCAAGGGCCGCGCGAAGTCGGCGGCTCCCTCCAGCATTCGGGAAAATTGCTGTTCGGCATCCGGCTGGCTGCTCCCGAGCTCCCGCACCGCATCCCGGTTGGGCACGCCGCTCCGGAGCGCCTCTATCGCGCGTCTGGCAGCGACGTTTGCCGCCTTGTCCGATGGCACGGTCATGGCAGAGGCTGGCTCCTCGTTCAGGATATTCTGACCAGAGACGAAACGGGATTGACCACATTCCTGTCACGGACATCGTCCATGATCCTCGTGCGCAGGGCGGAGTAGATGCCCCAGCCCCGGCCTCTGACGGGATCGTCGTTCAGGAACTCGTAACCGGTTGCTACTACCAGCAACACGCCGGCCAACCGGTCCGTGCCGTCTATGAACTCCCGCAGAACCTCGTAATGGTCCAGCGTCATCGCCCTGGTATAGTATCTCAGTCCGTCCCGCGGATTTCGTCCCACGGTCACCCGGTCATTGTCCAGATAGACGATCGTGCCGGCATGACCGGCCTGCCTCATCCAGTGACAGGCGGACTCCAGAAAATACCGCGCTGTCGTGCGGTCGATCCGGGTCCGGATCTGGAAGTCGCGCAATTGTCCGATCCTGCTGTCCTCTCCGGTCAGCCAATCCAGCAGCGCCTGGCCGGCGTACCCGTCGGTCCCGGCTGCTTGCTGGAGCTCGAAACGGCAGAGATGCAGCATGGCGATGCGAAAAGCTTTGGCGAGGTCGGCGTTCCTGAAAATCCGGTTTTCAAGGTACGGCCTCAGCACACCGCCCGCATAATCCCGCCCGGAGGCATTCCTGGCGATAGCCGTCTCCACCGCGTCCGGGTCCTGCGCTTCGATGCCCTCGATGGCGAAGCCTTCTTCGGCCAGATAGCCCAGGATCACGCGGCGGGCCAGCAACCGCCAATCAACCTGGCGTGCAACGCCGAAAAACAGGTCTTGCGGCATATAAGCCCGGCTTGTCGCCGCATCCAGGCCCACGAACAGGTATCCGTGCGATTCGCCATGCGACTTCAATGCTTCGCGCAGCCCCGCCCTGCGGTCATCGTCCGCAACAGCGAACTTGACGGCCGCGCCACCGTTGCCGATGAAGGTGGACAGATATTCCCGGTCGATGACAGCAAGCCAGTCTTCAAGCGGAATCCTGTTGTTCATTCGCCGACGTCCCTGAAGCGGATCCCGTAATAGTCGATGCTGACGCCGGCCGGGTCGACGAAATAGAACAGGTCGCGCGGGCGATACTTACCTCCGGATGATGAAAAGGACACTTCCGCGCCCTTCCTTGTTCTGCGCGGCCCTCCTGAATCCAGCATGTAGAGGTCCCTGCCGAAATCCATCCGGTCGTAGTCGCGGCCGACGCCTGGCAAGGCGGTCATGAGCCGGTATATGCGGGCGAGGGGCACGACGCCGTCGCCCTGTTTGGACAGCAGTGCCGACGGGCCGGTTATGTCCGCGTACACGGAGTAGAGCGCCTCCAGAAACCGTTGCGGAGTGAACCCGCTGGATTTGCCCCGGTTGCGCAGCAGCAAATCCGCAAGCCAGCTTGGACGGATGGTAGGGATACGTTTCCTGTCCAGCTGGACGGAGCGGCTGTCCGGCAGGATCCGAAGGATGGACGGCGGGGATATGAGCTGTCCGTCGCGCTCGTAAATGCTCAGGCCCTTCCCGGCGGCCGCCTCCAGCAATTCCGGGCCATATCCTTCCTTCAGATAGCCCGCCTCTTCCGCCTCCGAAAAGGGCCAGCAGGCGGCGGCGCGTCCGACCTCTTCCCGCAACGCGTCCAGCGCTTCGCCAAGCTTGCCCTGCTCTCGCCGCATCGCCGCAATATTGCCCGTCTGAGCTGCTTTTTTCACCGCATTTGCGGTGGAAACCAGGCGTGCCGCTGCCCTTCGCGCCGCCTCGGCAGCCTGTTCCGCGTCGTCGAATGCCTGCTCGAATCCGGTCACGGGTTCACATGCTCCTGAAAGGCCCCCCTGTCCGGGTCACGATGGAAGCTGTTCAGAGTTGCGTCAAGGCACGGTTCTCGAACGTGGGGAACAGGCGACCGGCCTTGCCGCCCGGCATCACCTGTCCTCCGTGTCCGATTCGACCTGCCGTGAGCTTGCGCTGCACATGCGTTGGCCACTCGCCACACTGGACCGGGCTCCGGCGGCTGCGGCGCCGACTGCTGGAGCGCCACGCCTGTCGCCGGACAAGGAGGCCCTTATCGTCGGTTTCCGGCCGGAAGCGATGCATCGGCCTGCGACGAACGTCCCGGCCTGGCGAGCGTTCGGGTCGCCGTCGCCGGGCGCCCGGCTTCCGTCCGCCGCGCCGCCCACAGCGATGCGGGCCGGCCGCGCTCCGGCCGCGCGCCTTGCCCGGCCTTCGGCGGGGGCTGCGGGGCGCGTTGCTCGAAGGCCCCGCTCTCGCGCACATGGCGCTGGAAGTTGCCGGGGTCGAGCGAGGAGTTCCAGATCACCTCATAGACCCGCCTGAGCTGCGCGCCTGACGGGTAGCACCGAACGGGCAGCCCGCCGTCCGGGGGATGCTCGGTCAACTCGCATTTCTCACCAGTATCATGGTCTGCGCGGCGCTGTCGGGCCGGGCCTCCCATCCGGACGCCGATGCCGTCACAGGAACGCCACGATCGCGAATATGATCGTCGCGATGGACACGAAGTTGATCAGGGATGCTGCCAGCGGATGTATGAACCACGGCGACTCCGGCCAGGTCGACCAATGCGACCGGACCGGGGGGTGGCGGCAGTCCGGGCATCCGCACCGGTCGCCTTCGAGGCGGTCGATCCTGCCGCGAAGGTCGGCGGCCTCGGCGCGCAGCCGTTCGATTTCGGCGTCTTCGCTTTCGGGCCTGTCGTTCATGCCGGGCTCTCCGGGCCGGACATGCCGCCGGTCGGGCCCGTTCCATGCTCTTGCGGCGCCCGATCCCGGTCTCGCGCCGGGGCGGACACGGCGCCCGGTTTCCCGCGACTGTCCGGCGGCGGGCCTCTCATCCGAACAGCGCGAGTATCGCGAAGAACGCGAATATTGAAAGCGACAGGCCGAGCAGGCCCGTGGACAGCGGGTTGAAGAACGGCGGTTCATACGAGCAGTACGGGCAGCGGTACCCGCAGGGCGGCCCGGCGCATTCGAGCCGGCGGAGCGTGCCGCGCAGGACCTCCACCTCGGCGCGCAGCCGCTCGATCCCGCCGTCTTCGCTTTCGGGCCTGCCGTTCATGCCGGGCCCTGCGGGCCGGACATGCCGGCGGCTGGGCCCGTCCCGGGCTTCTCCGGAGCGGAAACGGCGCCTCGTTCCCCGGGACTGTCCGGCGATGCGCTTTTCCATTTCCATTCGCAGGTCTGCAGCGCCGCCAGCACGAAGAGCAGGCCGGCACCCACCACGGTCGGCACGTCCAGAATCGGTATCCTGCGGGCCTCGACAAGCTCTTTCCGCAGCCCGGCGTTCTCCTCGCGAAGGCCCTCGACCTCGGCGCGGAGCCGTTCGACTTCGCGGCTTCGCCAGTCCGTTACGGCGTTCATGCGGGGGTCTCCGCGGCGGATGCTTCATTGCCCGCGCTCATGCAGCGGGCGCCCGTGCTGCGGCGGCCGAGGGCGGCGGCTCTTCATGGTCCGGCGCAGGCCCGGGATAGGAGATGCGCAAGGCCGGGGCGATGCACTCGCTCGCCGGAGACCGGTAGTAGCGCAGGGTGGCGGCGAGGTCGGTGTGGCCGAGCCAGTCCCTGACCGCCTCGGGCCGCGCGCCCTCGCGAAGCGCGGTCGCCGCCGCCGTCGCCCTCAGCGAATGCGCGCACAGCCCCTCGACCTCGCGCGTGAGACCGGCGCGGTCCGCGTGGTAGCGCACCACATTGCTGTAGACCGAGCCCGGATCGAGCGCGCGGTCGAGCCTGCCGCCGCCGCGATTGTTGGCTACCGGGCGGAAGAGCGGAGCGGAGGGGTCCCGTCCGTGGCCCGCCCGGCCGAGATAGTCTCCGATCCGCTGCTCCGCCTCGGGATGCAGCGCGGCAATGCGCATCCGGCCCCGGTTGCCCGCGACATTCAGGCGGGGCTGGCCGTCCATGAGCACCAGGTCGCCCACGCTCAGCCCGCAAAGTTCCTCGCGGGTCAGCCCCTGGCAGAGCATGACGGCGAGGATAGCGCGGTCGCGCAGGCCCTTGATAGTGTTCCCGGGCGGCGCGTCGAGGAGCCGGCGCGCCTGCTCGCCGGTCAGCACCGGCGCTGCATGCCTGCCTTCCTCGTCCGCCGGCCTCTCCACGCCCCGGACCGGGTTGGCCGCCGCCGCGCCCCGGGCGAGCAGCTCGTCGAACAGAGACGAGAGCGCCGAGAGCTTGCGGCGCACGGTCGCCGGCCTGAGCGGGCGCGCAAGCAGCTCGTCGCGCCAGGCCTCCACCTGCTCCGCCGCCGCGTCCCGCAGCTCCTCCGGTTCGCGGAGGCCGGCATGGCGCATGAACTCCCCGACATCGCGCAGATAGCCCCTGCGGTTGTGGCCGCTCTCGATCCCGGCGAACCACTCCGTCAGGGGCGGCACGGGCGCCAGGCGGTTCGCGGTCATTTCCTCGGGCATGGCGGTTCCTGCGGCGGCGGGTTGTCTTGACAAGCGATAACGACGTTATCGTATCTTACCGGGCAACGCAACCGATGACGAACCGGATCGCCGCCGCATGGACCCCGAACACGGAAAAGGAGATCGACCGCATGACAACCGACCCGCAGACAGACCCGAACGCCCGGAAAAGGAAACGGCGCGGCCTGTTCATTCCCGTCTCCACAGGCGCCGTCGTACTGCTGTTCCTCGTCGCCTTCGGCGTCACCATCATCGACGAGGGCCATGTCGGCATCGTCAAGCGCTGGGGCAAGGCCGTTGCCCAACTCGACCCCGGCTTCCACTTCATCGTCCCGGTCGCCGACAGCATCGAGAAGATCGAGGTCCGGCAGCGCAAGAATGTCGAGGAACTGCGCGCCGCCACCGAGAACCAGCTCCCGATCACCGCCAGCGTCTCCATCAACTGGACCGTCAACCGCGAATCCGCCATGGACCTCTTTATCGCCTATGGCGGGCTCGACCAGTTCGAGGCCCGTATCCTCGATCCCAAGCTGCGCTCGGCCGCCAAGGCGGCGCTGTCGAAATTTCCCGCAGACCGCCTGATCCGCAACCGCCAGGACGCCGTCGCCGCCATCATGAGCAACATGACGGCCGAACTCGAGATTTTCCCGGTCACCATCAACTCGCCGCAGATCGAGAATATCGAACTGCCGCCGCAATATGCCGAGGCGGTGCTGGAGAAGGAGCGTTCGCGCGAGAACGCCGAGCGTGAGAAGCATGCGCTGGAGCGCCAGCGGCTGATCGCGCTGCAAGCGGTCAACAGCGCCGAGGCGAATGCGCGTGCCAAGCGCATCGAGGCGGAAGCGGAGGCGTTCCGGGTCACCACGGAGGCAGCCGCCGAGGCCGAGGCGATCCGGCTGGTGACCGGGCAGCTGGCCCGCTCGCCGCGCTATATAGAGCTGACCCGCGCCAAGCGCTGGAACGGCGTATTGCCGACGACCGTGCTCGACGACGGCGCCACGCCGCTGCTCTCGCTGAAGTGAGGCACGCCGCGGGGTCCAGGGTGTCTCGATAGCGCTGACGATGAACCGTGTCTTTGGCGGAGGCGCCCTGTTCGGCGTCGGTCCCGAAGGCCGCCTTCAGCCTGCGCGCGAGGGGGCGCAGCGCGCTTGCACATCAGTATGAGAGGCCGTGCCCCCTTGTGAGCTGCTGGCGCCGCCCGAGGGCCTCGCCCATGTGCCGCCAGCATTCCCTGGAGAGGTTCTCGAAGCTCCGGGCGAGATCGGCGGGCAGGCCCTGCGCCAGCCGGAACAGGGAGAGCCTGTCGTCGGGATCGACCGCCTCGCGGACATGGCGGCGGAAGGCGGCGCGGGTCTCATCGGGCCAGGCGCGGTTCCTGCGGGCGAGTTCGACCAGCGCATCGCGGTCGCGCTCGTCTTCGGGCCTTGCGACGGCGCGCATCAGCATGTCGAGGCGGTCGGGATCGTGGCGCTGGTCGGCGGCGGCGAACGCGCCGGCGTCGGAGAGTTCGATCCGGTGGGGCTGCGCCTTCGGATCGCGGGCGGCGCGGCGGATCGCCTCGATCTCGGCCGTGAGGTCGGCCATGTCGATCCAGCGGCGGTCGAGATGGTCGCGGTGGGCGGGGTCGTCGATGGCGCGCCAGTTGCGGAAGGTATTGACGAACTGCTCCGCCCGGACGTCCCACCTGCGGTATTCCGGATCGACCTGGTTGAGGGCGCGGGGCGCGGGTTCGGGCGCCGGGCGGGCGGGACTGTCCTCTTCGGCCCCGAACAGCCGGCGGGCGCGGCCGACGAGCCCCGGACGGGAGGCCGGCTCCTCCGGGGCGGGCGGCGGCGGTTCCGGGGCAAGGGCGCGGTCGAGAATGGCGGGGTATGCCTGGAGATGGGCCCGGGCCCGCCCGATCGCGTCCCGCATCATGTCGCGGACACGGATTTCGCTTTCGATCACCGCCTGGAACTGCTCGAGGTAGCGGCGGTCGTCGTCGGAGAGCCGGGGCGCCGAGAGCAGCCGCGCGGCCTCGGCGCCCAGCGGCTCGATGCCGGGCCGGTAGATGAGGGCGCCCCCGCCGGCGGCGGCGTCGGCCTCGTCGAAGGCGTCGCGGATGCTCTGGCAGCCCCGGGCCGCCTCGGCCTCCTCCCGGCGCGCCGCCCTGCCGGCGGCCGCCTCCGCCTCCTCCCGGAGCGCATGGCCCGCGCCCTCCATGAGCGCCTCCGCCGCGTCCGCCGCCGCACCCCATGCCGCCGCATCCTCCGGCGCGGCCGCCGCGGTCAGGATGCGCGCCTCCAGACGGTCGAACGCCGTCTGCGCGCCTCCTGTCGTCATGGCCCGATCCCGGTGCCGCTCCGACCGGTCGCGCCATGCGGCTGCTGCTTCGGGATATCTGGCTTCCAGGGTGTCCGCGATCGTTTCGGCGATCGCGGACGCGCCGCCATGCGCCGACGTTCGCTGCGCCCGCAGCCGCCGCCATGCCTGCGCGTCCGCTACGGTCAGCGGCGGCGCCATCTCCCGCTCTGCCCGAACCTCCTCGGAGATCCGGCGCCCGGTCAGCCTGTAGATCCAGTATTGCGTCTGCAGATCGAGCGCCCGCTGCCGCGCCCGGGCGTCACGCCCCAGCGCCGCCTCGCCCGCCACGAGAGCCCTGCCGGCCAGAGCGCTGAAGGCCGTCGCCGCCTCCCGGGCGGCCGCGCCGTGGCGCTTTATCGAGGCCGTGTCGATCTCCCTGTCGGACAGCGCCCCGGCCGGTGCCAGCTGCTCCCAGGCCGCATCCGCCGCCGCCAGCGCCGCGTCAAGGGAACGCCAGGCCCGGAGCCGCACCTGCATGGCGGACCGGCCCGTCGCCGCCGTCCCGATACCGTCCCCGCCGGGCGCGCGGCCGGCAGCAGCAGCCGCTTCCGCGAACGCCCCGGCGGCGGCGGCGACGCCGGCCTCCGCGTCCCCCAGCCGTTCGGCCGCCGCAATCCGCTCCCGCAGCGCCTGCCTGTCCGCCAGCCCGCCCGCCGGCAGCGCCGCAAACGCGCGTCCGGCCTCCTCCGCAAGGGCCCGCGCCGCCGCAAGCGCCGTCTCCGCCTCCGCCAGCGCCGCCTCCGCCCCGGCCCGGCGCTCCCGTTCCGCCCGCAGGCCGTCCAGGAACGCCACGGCGCTCTCCGCACGGATGGCGGGTTTCGCCGGAACCGCCGTTTCCGCCTCGCCGATGGCCTCCAGCGCCGTCAGCCGCTCGCCCGTGTTCGCCTCCAGCGTCTCCACCAGCTGCTCGCGGTTGTCGGTCAGCACCAGCGCCTGCTCCCGCGCCCGGCTGAGCTGCACATAGAGCGTCTGCCGGTTCACCAGCGGCCCGGCTCCCGTGTCCAGCACCGCGATCACCCGGTCGTGCGTCTGCCCCTGCGCCGCATGCACGGTGGACGCATAGGCATATGCAAGATGGCGAAGCTGCGGGTCGTCCCGCGCGAAGACCGTCTCCCGCCCGTCGGCAAGCCGCAGGCGGAGCGTCTTGGCGCCTGTCTCCAGGACCTGCACCCGGTCCCCGTTGGCGAACCCGCGCTCCTTGTCGTTGCGCGTCCAGCGCAGCCGTTCGCCCTCGCGGACGGTGAGCGTCCTCGCCTCGAACAGGTCGAGCCGGTAGCGCAGGTCGCTGCCGGGCTTCAGGTGGCGGGGCCTGGCGTCGGGGTGGGCGAGCCTCACCCGGTCCTCCTCCACCTCCACCACCGTGCAGGCGTCGTCCCTGGCGATGCGGTAATGCTTCATGTCGCGGTTGAAGAGCGCGATGTCGCCCTCGCGCCAGTTGCGCACGTCGCCCGTCTCGGCGCGGGTGAGATTGAGCGGCACCAGGGTTTCGATCTCCATGGCGCGTCCGCCGAGCGCGCCCTCGGCCTCCAGCCCCTCGCGCACCGCCGCCTCGACCTCCGCCCTGAGCGCGCGCGTCGGCACAAGCAGCGCCGTCCCCGCCCGCGCGTCGGCCGACAGCCTGAGCCAGAGACCGGCCGCCATCTCCGCGATCTCCTCCGCCGGCACTTCCCGGAGATTGCTCCCGAGCCGCTCCAGCGCCGCGCCCGGCTCCCCCTCGATCATCTCCGCGACCGCCGCCCTCAGGTCCGGGTCGCGCTGCCGGCGCAACTCGTCCATCTCGACCACGGCCATGCCCGCCTGCTGCATCTGCCGGAAGGGCTGGCCCGCCTCCACGCCCCGCAACTGCCGCCTGTCGCCCACCAGCACGAGGCGGGCGATATCGAGGCGCTCCGCAATCCTCAGCAACGAGCGCGCCTGCGCCGTGCCCGCAAGCGACATCTCGTCAACCACCACCACCGCGCCGGAATAGCGTTCCTTCAGCGCGGCCAGCGTCTCCCTGTCCGCCACCCCGTCCGCTACCTCCCGGCAGCGCGCGAGGAACCATTGCAGCGTCCGGCAGGCCAGCCCCGTCTCGCGCGAGAGCGTCCGCGCCGCCGAGGCCGACGGCGCCAGCCCGAGCACACGCCGCCCCGCCACCAGCGAGGCCGCGCATCGCAGCATGACCGTCTTGCCGCTGCCGGCATGGCCCTGCACGCCCACCGCACGGTCGCGGCTCTCCATCACCAGACGCACCGCCTCGCGCTGGCCTTCGCTCAGACCCGACAGCACCTCTTGGGGGACGGGGCCCCGGGCGAGCGGCCCGACCGCGCCCATGCCCGCCCTCATGCGCATCAGCACCTCGCGCTCGGCGCCCGCCGCCCGCGCCGTCGTCCACGCCTCGCTTACCCCGCGACGGATCGCCGGAAGCAGGTGCTTGTCGCGCTGAAGCTCGGCAAACGCCCCCTCGATCTCCTCAAGCCGGTAGAGGCCGGGCGTATGAGCCAGCGCCAGCGCCAGAGCGTCGCGCGCCGGGAACACGCTCGCCCGCTCCTCCAGTTGCTCCAGCGCCCGCCAGGCGATCTCAAGCGCCGTCGGCGGCTCCGGGCGGCGCACCCCGATCTTCCGGAGCGTCCGCTTGGCAAGCCCGTGCTCCTCGGCGAAATCCCGCCACAGCGCCTCAAGCTCCGCCCGGCGCGGCTCGTTCTTGCGCGCCCGCGTCGCGAGCGTCGCCGCCTGCGCCGTGCGCGCGTCATAGCACCAGCCCTTCTCGCGGATATAGTCCAGGATCTGCCGCCGGCGGCTCGAAAACGCCTCCAGCGCCGCCCGTGGCCAGCCGGATATCTCGAAACCCGGCACGCGCCCGATCATCGACGGCCTGAGCGCAAAGCCCGCCTTCCTTAGCCCGTGCGCCAGTTCGTTGCGGTAGAAGGCCCCGATCAGCTTCTCCGAGCGGTGCAGCAGGCCGATCTCGGCGCTCCGCCACTGCCCGCCGTCGCGCGTCATGTTCGCGACCACGCAGTGCGTGTGAAGCTGCGGGTCGTTGTTGCGGCTGGTGATATGCCGGAACGTCGCCGCCACAAGCATGGGCGCGTTCACCTGCACCGAGCGCCGCTCCTCCCGGCTCCAGCGCCGGGTCCGCAAAAGCCGCGCCTCGATGTAGTCCAGCGTCGCCCGCACCGCTGCATCGTGCGCCCGCATTGCCCGCGCCGCGCCCGCACCGCCCAGCAGCGCCTCCAGCGAGACGGATTTCGGCGCCGAAAGCGTGATGTCGATACCGGGCCGGTGCTCGTGCGCGCCATCGCGCAGCCGCCCGAGACGAATGTCCGTGCCGGGAACGTATCCCTGAAGCACCCGCCGGAACTCTCCGGGCTCCACATGGCCCTTCAGGCCCAGCGCCGCCGCCCCGCTGCCGCGCCACCGGCTCGCCTTGCGGTGCTCGTCATCGCTGCGGGCGTAGTAGTCGTCGCCGTCATCATCGTTTGCCGGCGCGCCCAGCCCGTGCCCCTCGCGGCGGAAATAATGCACCGTCGAGGAAGCCGAGGTGAGATTGATAACCGTCGCGACCATGGGCGAAGCTTATCCCATCGCGTGCGGCGGTGCGCATGCCATCCCACGCTTACGAGGTTCGTCGTCCTTTTCTACGGACTCCGGCGCTGCCCGCGACCAGACGGAAGACCGGGACTGCGCCAGTCCCGAGCCTGTGCTATCCAGACCAGCGCTTCCCCTTGCTTGCGACACGGACTGGACGGCTGTATCCGCCATGTCAACCAAATCCGGCAAGCTGAACTGCCTTTCCCCGGCCCGGTGGAACGGGCGGCTTTCGATCACGGTCACGCTCGCAACGGCAATCTCCCTTCTCGTTCTCGTATCGGTCGGCAGCGTGCTTGGCGTCGGCATCTGGCTCGCCGGCAAGAACACCCTGGCGTTGATGAGCGCCAACGCCAATCGGAGCATCGCATACACGGCCGACCGGATCGAACAGCATCTGCTGCCGGCCGAAGACCAGTCCCGTTTCGTCGCCGAGCGGATCGAGAAGGGCGAGATCGATCCCGGCGACCGCCAGACATTCGGCCGCCTGCTTACGGGCGCTCTCGCCGGCGTGCCGCAGATCGAATCGATATCCTTCTTCGATACCGACCTGAAATCCTTCTATGCCGCGCGTCGTGAAGGCCGCCGCCTCGAGTTGGGCGAGTTGGATCACTCGGACGATCCGAGGTTCCGCAACTATCTGGCGAATATGCCGGAAGAGCC
This sequence comes from Alphaproteobacteria bacterium, assembly GCA_022827685.1. GTDB lineage: Bacteria > Pseudomonadota > Alphaproteobacteria > Bin95 > Bin95 > Bin95. Next base: position 21,407 of record JAJEIH010000024.1, on the reverse strand, counting down.
GCATTGGACGATACCGTTCTGGTTCGAGCGGCATGAAAGGACCTTCTTCAGCCGGTCGCATCCGCTCTGGCAGGGCGGCAGATTTTTCGGGGCCACGGTTGCGACGGTGTCGATCCGGGAACTCTCGGCCCATGTTCGCAAGGTTGGCGAGATCGACCACGGCACGAGGTTCGTCCTTTACGGGCCGGACCGCGTATTGGCCCATCCGCTCATGGCGCGCGGCTATCCCGGTCTTTCTATCGACAGTCCGCTGCCTCCACTGGCGGAATTTCAGGACCCTGTCCTGGCAGGGATATGGCAGAAGGAGAACCGATCCGACCTGGTTGTTTCGCTTGCAGCGGACACGAACGGACATTCGGTCCGGATCGGTGGAGAAGACTATATCTTCATATTTCGCCGCCTGGACGGCTTTGGGTCGCAGCCGCTCACGGTCGGCATCTATTTCCACACCGGAGACATCAGTACCGAACTTCGGCGGATGGTCGTCGCGTTTCTGGTCGGGCTCGGCGCCCTTGTGGTGTCGATCGTCGCTGCCGTGATCCTCGGCCGCCGGATAGCCCGGCCGATCGTGCGTTTCTCGGCGGCAGCGGATCAGGTCCGGAACCTGGATATCGCGGACATAGGCGAACTTCCAGGCAGCGTCTTCCGGGAACTTGACCGACAGGCGAGGGCATTCAACGCCATGCTGCGCGCCCTGCGATGGTTCGAACTCTATATTCCCAGGAAGATAGTCGAACGGTTAGTCAGACAGGGCGGTATCGAAGAGACGGGTTCGTCGGCTCGCGAAATTACGGTCATGTTCACCGATATCGCCGGATTTTCGTCGTTGGCCGAAAATCTGTCGGCCCCGGATGTCGCCGCCCTCGTCAATCGTCATTTCGAGATCGTTGCCGGTTGCATCGAGGCCGAGGACGGCACGGTCGACAAGTTCATCGGCGATTCGGTGATGGCTTTCTGGGGAGCGCCGGAAACACAGCCCGATGCCGCCGAACGCGCCTGCCGTGCCGCGCTCGCGGTCGCCGATGGAATCCGGGAAGAAAATATCCGGCGACAAGCTGGGGACGAAGCGCCGCTCCGTATCCGTATCGGCATCCATACCGGCACCGCCACGGTCGGCAATATCGGCTCGCCGGGCCGGGTCAACTATACGATCATCGGCGACGCCGTGAATGTCGGCCAGCGTCTCGAACAACTCTGCAGGACGCTGTTTCCCGAAGGCAGCGAAACGGCCATTCTTATCAGCGGAACGACGGCGGAAGCTCTGGGACCCGGATTCGTTCCGACACCGGCCGGAAGCCACGCCGTCAAGGGCCGGATCGGAGAAATCGACGTTTTCAAACTCGTCCCCTGAACGAGCGCGTCGGCGTGCCGCGCAACTCTCCGCCGAATCCGCAGGCTGGCATCGCTTAGATCTTCGTTTGTGTCCAGGTCTTGATGACGTTTCGATCGAGAGGCGCGCCAGCGGCCGGGTGCAGGACAATGTTTGAAGCCGCTGCTTGCCTTCTGTAAAGGGTGGAAAGTTGCGAATGTCGGGAAGTCGATCCGGATACAGATGGAATGAAACGTCTCCTGTCCCTGCTCGCCGCCGGGCTGGCGGCATGCGCCGCTCCGGTCATGGCGCAGGACGTCCCCCGCCCGGTAAAGCTGATCGCGGTCGAGGCGTCCTCCACCTCCGTGACGCGGCAGTTTTTCGGCAAGGTCGTTGCAAGGCAGACCGTCGATCTCGCCTTCCAGACTGCGGGCCAGATTGTGAGGTTTCCGGCGGTGGAAGGGCAGATCGTTCCTGCGGGCGGGATGATCGCGCAGCTCGATCTAGAGCCGTTCGAGCTGTCTCTGGAGCAGAGGCGCCTGCAAAGGGATCGGGCCCGCAGGCGAGCGGAGCGTCTCAGGAAGCTTCGGGGGAGTGCGGTCAAACGAGCGAGTGTCGAGGACGCGGAGACGGAAGCCGGTCTTGCCGAAATCAACCTGCGCAATGCCGAATACGCGCTGAAGCACGCCACGCTCCATGCGCCGTTCGATGCGCTGGTGGCGCGCCGCAGCGTTGCAAGATATACGACGGTCAATGCGGGGACGCCGGTCGTCCGGCTCCATGACATGTCGGAAATCCGGATCGAGATCGACGTTCCCGAGGTCCTGTTTCAGCGCGCGGGCCGGGATCCGAATATCGCGCTGGCCGCACGATTTCCCGCCAGCGACGAGTTGTTTCCGGTCGAGCTGCGCGAGTTCAATGCCGAGACGTCCCGGATCGGCCAGACCTTCCGCGTGACACTCGGCATGCCCCCGCCCGAAGGGCTGAACATTCTCCCCGGCTCATCCGTTACCATTCTGGCAAGTGTGCGCCTCCCTCGTTCAGGGATGGTCCTCCCGGCATCCGCCGTGACGGTTGACAGCGATGGCACTGCCTCGGTGTTGGTTTTTCGCGAGGTTCAGGAGGACGAAGGCGTTTTGTCGTTACGCCGGGTCAGGCTCTCGGTCGGAAGCGACGGTAGCCTTCAGATGATCGACGGCCTGGTTTCCGGCGAGGAAATCGTGGCGGCCGGCGTCAACGCCCTGAAGGACGGCGCCAGGGTGCGCCGGTTCCGCGGGCTGGCGAACTGACTTCCTTGCCATGAAGATCGCGCGCGGCAGTATCGAAAGGCCGCTTCCGACCTGGATTGTCATTCTGGTCTGCCTGGCCGGCGGCATCTGGGCCTTCCTTTCCCTCGGACGGCTGGAGGACCCGGCCTTCACGATCAAGCAGGCGGTTGTGGAGACCCGTTATCCCGGGGCGTCGGCGCAACAGGTGGCCGATGAAGTCTCCGAACCGCTGGAGTCGGCCATTCAGAAGATGGGCGAGGTCGACCGGATTGCGTCGGTCAACCGGCCCGGGGTCTCGCTGATCGAGGTGCATATCAAGTCGGAGTTCGACGGCTCCGAACTTCCGGCGATCTGGACGAAGCTCCGGGCAAGGCTCGGCGACGCCGCGCGGCGATTGCCGCCCGGGGTCGGGGCCCCTCTGGTCAATGACCGCTTCGGCGACGTGTTCGGCATCTTCTATGCGGTCACGGCCGAGGGCTTTACCGATGCGGAGAAACACCGGCTGGCCAGTTTTCTGCGGCGCGAACTGCTTGCGGTCGAGGGCGTTGCCGATGTCGGCATCGGGGGCCTTCCGGAAGAGGCGATTTTCGTGGAACCGAAGCTCGCCCTTGCCGTCAATCTGAACGTCCCGCCGCAAGTCATCGCCCGGGCGATAGCCAACGCCAATTCCGTGGTCGATGCCGGGGCGACCGACAGCACGCGGATCGCGGCGCCTGCGGGATCCGACACGGTCTCCGAGATCGCGGGCCTTGCCGTCGGCGTCGGCGGCGAAACGATCAACCTGGCCGATCTCGCCGAGGTCAGCAGGGGCCGGCGATCCGACCCCGGCCTGATCGTGCGCTTCGACGGCGTCGAAGCCTTCACGATCGGCGTCGCCGGCCTCGCAACCGAGAATATCGTGGCCGTCGGCAAGCGGGTGGAGCGGCATCTTGTACGACTTGAGCGGGACATACCGGTAGGCGTCGAATTGCATCCGATCTACCGCCAGCACCGGGTTGTCGAGGAAGCGTCGAACGGCTTTCTCGTCAATCTGGCGATGTCCGTCGGGATCGTGACGATCGTGCTCGCCCTGTTCATGGGATGGCGCGCGGGCGCGGTCGTCGGATCGACGCTGCTGCTGACGGTCGCCGGCACGCTTCTGTTCATGATGGTCTTCTCCATCGAGATGGAGCGTATTTCTCTGGGCGGCCTGATTATCGCGATGGGGATGCTGGTGGATAACGCCATCGTGGTCGCGGAGGGGATGCAGATCGCCATGCTGCGGGGCAGGTCTTCGCGCGACGCCGCCGACGAGGCGGCTTCCAGAACGCAGATCCCGCTCCTCGGCGCCACCGTCATCGGCATCATGGCGTTCGCGGGGATCGGCCTCAGTCCGGACTCGACCGGCGAGTTCCTGTTTTCCCTGTTCGCCGTGATCGGCATCTCCCTCCTGCTTTCCTGGGTGCTTGCGGTAACCGTCACGCCGTTGCTGGGGCACTATTTTTTCAGGCGGGGCAGCGGACCGGAGAAAGCCGCCTACGGCAGCCTTCCGTTCCGGGCCTATGGCGCGCTCCTGCGCGGCGCGCTGAAAATGCGCTGGCCGGCAATCGCTGTCCTGGTCGCGCTGACAGCGGTCTCCATGTTCGGATTTACCCAACTCAGGCAGCAGTTTTTCCCGGACTCGAACACGCCGGTCTTCTTCGTTCATTACAAGCTGCCGCAGGGAACCGCCATCGCCCGCGTGTCCGAAGACCTTGCAAGGGTCGAGGCGTGGCTGGCTGGGCGGGAGGAGGTCGAGTCCGTTGCGACCTTCGTCGGTCGGGGCGCCGCGCGTTTTGTCCTGACCTATTCGGCCCGGAAGCCGAATCCGAGCTACGGCCATCTGATCGTCCGGACCCGCAGCCTCGACCGGATTCCGGCGTTGCAGGCGGACCTGGAAGCTTTCGCCCGCAACAGCCTTCCCGACGGCGAGCTCCGCACCCGTCGTCTGGTCTTCGGTCCGGGAGGCGGCGACCCGATCGAAGTCCGCTTCTCCGGCAGCGATCCCAAGATGCTTCGCAAGCTCGGGCAGGAGGCGATGTCGCGGATGGCGGCCGCTTCGGCGGACGTGAAGACCCTGCGGACGAACTGGCGCGAACGGGAACTGGTCATCTCGCCCGTCTATGCCGCCGACCGGGCGCAGGCCGCCGGAGTTGCGCGCGAGGACATTGCCTCGACATTGAAGTTCGCAACCGACGGCATCCGCGCCGGGGTGTATCGGGAAGGCGAGCGGCTGATCCCGATCACGGTGCGTTTGCCCCGGGATTCCGGGCTCGGGCTGAGCGACCAAATGGTCTATTCGGCCACGGTTGGGGCCTTCATCCCGATCGAACAGGCGATCGGCGGCTTTGCCTGGAAGGCGCAGGATACACTGGTTCACCGCCGCGACCGTCTGCCGACCCTGACGGTGTCGGCCGACATCCCGCGCGGCAGGACCGCCACCGAAGTTCACGCCGCGATCCGTAAACCGGTCGAGGACATACCGTTGCCCCCGGGCTACCGGATGGCATGGGGCGGGGAGTTCGAAGCCTCGGGCAATGCGAGATCCAGTCTTGCGGGGCAGTTGCCCGTGAGCTTCATCGTCATGGTGCTGATCTCGATCCTCCTGTTCAATGCCCTGCGCCAGCCGCTCATCATCTGGCTGCTGGTTCCGATGGCGGTCAACGGCGTTGTCATCGGGCTTCTCGGAACCGGCCTGCCCTTTACCTTCACTGCTCTGCTCGGGTTGCTCAGCCTCTCCGGGATGCTGATCAAGAACGGCATTGTTCTGGTCGAGGAAATCGACCTTGTCCGCCGTGAGGGCAAAGCACTGAACGAGGCGATCGAGACGGCATGCACATCGCGGCTGCGCCCCGTGGTCCTGGCGACGGCGACCACGATCCTCGGCATGGTGCCGCTGCTGACCGACGCTTTCTTCGTGTCGATGGCGGTGACGATCATGAGCGGCCTTGCCTTCGCGTCCCTCCTTACGCTGGTGGCGGCCCCTGTGCTCTATTTTGTGTTGTTTGCGCGGGATGAACGGCAACGTGTCGCGACCGGGCCCCCGGCGGCCTGAGCCGGTCCGGGCGAACCGTCCGGACGCATTCCAGTCATCGACACCGCCGCCCTTTAGCCAGATCATTGCAGGTTATGACCCTCACGACCTTCCACCCACCTCACAGATCGCCGATCCGGGGGTTCGATTCCTGCTTGCGCCGAACTCCCCCTGCATCCAAACTCCCTGTCGTTTCCGCGCCTCTGGGCCGGAAGACGAGCATGCGGGGAACGGAATAACGGGACGTTTCATGGAAAATCGGCGCTGCAACTCCGTCCGGTCGTATCCAGAGCAAACTTTGCAGCTGTCCATGGTCGCTTCGTATGTCCCTGGATTGTTCCAACCACAGCGGGAGTTGAGACAATGCGCAAGCCAACCCTAAGGTCGACAGGAATTGCAGGGCTGACGGCCGCGGCGGTAATCGCCTCCTCGGCGGCATTCGCCGAGACGAAAATCCGTGTCCAGTCTGTGATCCCTTCCAAGGCGGACGAAGTACACATGCTCAAGGAGTTCGCTCAGGATGTGAGCGATCTGACCAATGGCGAGGTCGTCATCGAGATATTGCCGGCCGGTGCGGTTGTGGGCGTAAAGGAGACGCTGGACGCGGTCGATGCCGGACTCGTCGAGGGCGGGTTCGCATGGACCCATTACTGGTCGGGCAAACATCCCGCAGCGATGCTGTTCGGGTCGCCGGTGGCAGGCGCCGGCGTCGGCATCGACAACATCGCCTTCATGTCGTGGTTCCTTTACGGCGGCGGCAAGGAACTCTACGACCAACTCTGGAATGAGATGGGCGTCAACGTCAAGGGCTTCATGCTCCAGCCGGTCGGACCGGAGGCTCTCGGCTGGTTCAAGGAGCCGATCGAGTCAATGGACGATTTCCGCAAGTACCGGTTCCGTACCCCACCCGGAATTCCCGGGCAGACCTACAATGACATCGGGGTCGCGGCTGTAGCGATGGGCGGTGGCGACATTCTCCCGGCGCTCGAGAAAGGCACCATCGACGCGGCCGAGTGGTGCTGCCCGAAGCCGGATAGCGTGTTCGGGTTCCAGAAGGTGCTGAAGCACTACTACCTGCAGGGCCTTCACCAAGTGGTCGTCAACGCGGACCTCTACATAAACGGCGATGTCTACAACTCGCTTACCGATCACCAGAAGAAGGCCATTGAGGTCGCGGCGAACGCTTCGCTCACCAAGGCCCTGGCGTATCGCATCTATGAGAACGGCAAGGCGCTCAAGGATCTGACCGAGAATCACGGCGTTCAACTCCACGACACGCCCACGGACTATTTCAGCGAGTACATGAACGCCGCCAAGGCGTCGCTGGAGAAGAACGCGGCGGAGAACGCCTTTTTCAAGACCGTCTGGGATTCCCAGCGGGCGTTTGCAGAGATTGCGGTGCCCTTCTGGGCCGGCGCCCAGACCTCGAATGCGAACCTGGGGCAGGCGTTCGCCAAGTCGCTTCAGTAGCGCGCGTACGGGCTTGGTTACAGAGCACTCGGTTGTGCGGCGGAGCGCCGTCTTCGCCGCACAACCGGCACTCTCGCCAGGCGTCCGGGGGCTGGCAGGCCCGGCGCAGGAAGAGCGGGCGGTTTGAACCTTCGGCTGCGTTAATGCGGACGCGGAAAGCCTTTTTGATCGCCAGCGAGGGAGAACGCCAGCGGTGTCCGACGCACCCGAAGAGCTGGACATCACCGACGAGTTGATCGCCGAGCGGCGAAACCGCGCGCCGGGGGACTTGCCGGACGATATGGCCGGCTGGATGCGTGCAGCTGTTACCTGGCTCGACATGTTCAGCCTCTGGAGCGGGCGCGTCTTCTGCTGGCTGCTGGTCCCGCTCATGCTGGCCATGGTGTGGGAGGTGGTGGCCCGCAAGCTCTTCGTTGCGCCCACGATGTGGGCGTACGACATAAGCCGGATGCTGAACGGGGCGCTGTTCATGATCGGCGCCGGCTACGCCCTGATGCGCGGCGTCCACATCCGGGCGGACTTCCTCTACCGGAACTGGGCGCCGCGCCGGCAGGCAGCGGTCGACGCGATGCTTTATGTGGCCCTGTTCTTTCCCGCGATGATCTTCTTCCTGTTCATCTCTTTTGGCTACGCCGAGAAGGCCTGGATTCGCTGGGAACTTGTCATGGACACCGCATTCATGGCGCCGGTGGCGCCGGTTCGCGCCGCCATGCCCGTCGGTGCCGCGCTGCTGATCGTCCAGGGGATCTCGGAATTGCTGAAGTGCATCTACACGATGAAGAACAACCGGTGGCCGTAGCATGAGCCCGGAGGTCATCGGATTCATCATGATCGCCGTGATGCTGCTGGCGATCTTCGTCGGCTTCCCGATCTCCTTTACCCTCATCTTCCTGGGGCTGGCGTTCGGATCCTGGGGGTTCGGACCCAAGCTCGTCGTCTATCTCATGACGTTGCAATTCAACAATGTGATGCTGGAGCAGACGCTGGCGGCGGTGCCGTTGTTCGTTTTCATGGGCATCCTCATGGAGCAGGCCGGGCTCATGGAACGCCTGTTCCGTGCAGTGCAGCTCATGCTCTCGCGCACCCGCGGCTCCCTTTACATTGCGGTGTTGTTCGTCTCCACAATCTTCGCGGCCGCTACCGGCATCGTCGGGGCGTCGGTGACTATTCTCGGCATCATGGCGGCCAAGACCATGAACCGGTCCAACTACGATGTGAAACTTGCGGCCGGCACCATCACTGCCGGCGGCACATTGGGAATCCTGATTCCACCGTCGATCATGCTGGTGGTCATGGGGCCGGTGCTTGAGGTGCCGGTCACCGACCTGTTCGCCGCTGCGATCGTTCCCGGAGTTATGCTTGCCTGCCTGTACACCGCCTATTCCTTGATCCGGTGCTGGGTGAATCCGGCGCTCGGACCGCCGCTGCCGGAGGACGAACGCCCGCAGACCTCAGGCCGTATGTGGCTGGAGTTCATAGCCGCCATCGTCGTCCCGGCGGTCCTGTTCGCCGTCGTCACAGTCGTCGTTCACGGCGTCTCGACGGCGTTGGCCGTACAGGGACTGCTGCTCAGGCTGCTGGTGCTGGTGCTCTATCTCCTGGCATACGGGGCCGTGTTCTTCGCCCTGAAGCGGGCGCACCGATGGCTGCTGACCAACCGGCCGCTCGGCTTTTATGTCAGCGAAGTGTGGACCGAGTTCTATCTGGGCCTGGTGCCCCCGGCCTTGCTGGTGGCGTTCGCTCTCGGCTCGATCCTGCTCGGCTGGGCGACCCCGACGGAGGGCGCAGCCTGCGGCGCCTTCGGGGCGCTGTTGATGACCATTGCCTATCGGAGAATGAACCTGGCGCGGTTCCAGGAGGCCCTGGTCAAGACCTTGGAAATCTCGGTGCTGATCCTCTTTCTGGTGGCGGCATCCAACTTCTTCGGCGCTGTCTTTTCCCGGCTTGGCACACCCACCATGTTGACCAATGCCCTGCTGGCGCTCGAGCTGTCCCAGATCGAGGTGCTGATCGTCATCATGGCGCTGATCTTTATCCTCGGCTGGCCGCTGGAATGGGTACCAATCGTTCTGATCATTGTCCCAATCCTGATTCCGCTGCTGGACAAGATGGAAATCAATCTGACCTGGTTCGGCATCCTGGTGGCGGTGAACCTCCAGACAGCCTGGCTATCGCCGCCTGTCGCCCTGTCGGCCTATTTCCTCAAGGGCGTGGTGCCCGAATGGGACCTGAAGGACATCTATATCGGCATGATGCAGTTCATGGTGATCCAGTTGGCCGGTCTTGCCTTGATCATGACTTTCCCCCAGATCGTGTTGTGGCTGCCGGAATATGTGTACGGGAAGTAGCCGCAGAGACGCGGCCATGCCGCTCTGCTCCGAAATGCGGTCTGTGTCTCTGAGGTCGTAGGGTCAGGAATGGCCGGGCCTTGCTGGCCCCATTGTCATTTGCAGCCCGAGGGAATCCCGAACCTCCGCTTGCTGTATTCATCAGCCGGAGCATTCGGGAAGCCGCATGCCAGCTCATCCAGACGGCTACGACTACACCTGGCGGGGTACGAAGGGCTATGTCGGTGAATCCCGCAGGTGGCCGGCAGTTCCGGTCTTCGCGCCTCGTCCATGCGTATGCGCTGATATGCACGGCTGGGCGCGCTTCCGCGGGTGCGGTCGGGAAACGACCGTCAACGCCTGTGCTCCGTGCCGGCTTCATCGGATTCAACAGCGACACGCGCCGCTGCCGCCGCCGCTGCCGCCTCATTCCCGGCACCGCTCAATGATGGAGCGGTACCCGGATCGGCAATACGCACCGTGACTTCGCGATGGGCAAATTTGATGCCCTCAAGCTCGAACAATTCGCGGATGCGCGCGAAAACCCTGTTTCGTAAGATCCACTGGTCTCCCGGCCGGGTCATGAACTTGACCCGGATAATCATGGCGGAATCTTCCATCTGGATAACGCCCTGGGACTTCAGCGGTTGCAGAAACTTCGGACCGAGTTCCGGATCCTGCATGAGCTCCTGGCCCAGCTTCTTGATCGACTTGCGCACCTTCTCCACATCGGTGTCGTAGGTCACACGCAACGGCAGCTTCATCAGCACCCAGTCGCGCGAGTAGTTGGTCAGATGCCTGATTTCGCCGAAGGGAATGGTATTCAGCGGGCCGTTCTGGTGGCGTAGCTGCATCGAACGGATTGATATCTTCTCTACCGTGCCCTTGACCGAGCCGATGTCGATATACTCGCCTTGGCGAAAGGCATCGTCGATGAGGAAAAACACGCCCGAGAGAATATCCCTGACGAGAGCCTGGGCACCGAAGCCGACCGCCAGGCCAATGACACCGGCGCCGGCCAGCAGGGGGGTCACGTTGACGCCGACCTGTCCGAGTATGGCAAGCAACGCCAGCCCCGCTATGATCGCCTGGCCGGTGCGGCGGAGAAGCGGCATGACTGTGCCGAGGCGGGTGCCGCCCCGGCCGCCCTCGCCCTCCATCGGTTCCTCGGCCTCGTCTCCGATTCCCAAAGTCGCGCGCTCTATCGCGACCTGGCGGTCGGCCATGATTTCAAGCAGTTCCCAAAGACCGTAAGCGATCAGCCCGATTACGAGCACTTCGATCATGGCACCGGCGAACTGCGCCCCGACTCCCTGTGAGGCCAGATCGCGCAGATCGAGCCCCCACAGGCGGGTGAGGAAAAGCAGCGCCGCAACGACCACGACAATCCGCGCGCAGCGCACGAGGCCGCTCTGCGTCTCCTTGTGGGCGGCGCGCAGCGACGGTTCCTGTTCCGTATCTTCGGGCCAGACCGCCTCTACGAGCCGGCCAATGGCCAACTCGATCAGCGGCAGCGCCAGAAGGATTGCCGTCGAAACGTTCAGCGCCGTTACCGAAAGCTCATCGAGGTTGCCGGTGGCCGCAAACAGCTCCACGATCAACCACTGAAGCAGGATCAGCGCAATCGCGATCATCGGCCAGGCCGAAGCGAATCGCCGCCAGGCAAGACCGCTGTCTCCACGGCCGAGAACCATCCGGACGATACCCGTCCGGGCCCGCCACAGCGTCAGCGCGATGAGGCCGTGGTAGATTGCGGAAAGCCAGAAACCGAGAGACCCGTCTCCGGGCACGCTGCCGAACTCGTTCACCAGTTGCAGCAGCCCGGCAGAAAAAGCGGACCACCCGAAGATCAATCCGATGCTCCAGGTCAGAAGCCACGCAGTCTCGTCATCGATCGCGGTCAACCGCAGATGGGCGCGCGCCGGCGACAGGACGAACCGCGCCGCCATTATTGCAAACCAGGCCCAGCCCAGCGTTCCGATCACGAACCCGGCCACCGTGCTATCCGCGGGCGCGGAACGGTTGACGATCCCATCGACAGCCTGGGCTGCCACCAGGAATGCGATAAGCCGCAGGGCCTGAACCAGAAAGCGCGCGGCGATGATGCCGACCTGCGAGCGAAGGCCGGCCGGGCGCAGGCCATACAGCCGGTTTTCCCATCTGCGTATCAGGCGACGGATACCCAGGGCGGTCGCTGCACCGGCCAGAAGGCAGAGCAGGACCGTGCCGGAGAGGCGCCAAAGACCGGCATCGCCCCGGCGGGCCTGGAATCCTTCGAAGGCCGCTATGGCGACTCCAGGCAATGCGGGCGTACCCTCGACGGCAGACGCCCAACTGAGGCTCAGCGCAGCGGCCCATTCATTCAACACCCTGACAAGCGGCCGGTCGCCTGCGGCTCGCGCTTCCTCTTGCATTGCGGCCCTGCGGTCGAGTTCCCGGATCAGCAGTTCCCGGGCCTGGGCGTCGTTCAGACCCGACAGGACGTCGCGGATGGTCCGGCGCGTGAGCGATTCCGGCAACGCCGGCACCATTGTCGCGGATTTGGCTTCCTTTGCAGCAACGCCGGCTCCCGAAGCCGGGACCGTCTGCGCAGGTGCCTGCAATGTCATGATCATGAAGGCGGCAAGCAGCGGACCGATCGACCAGACCCTCCTGATGGAACGCGTCTTCGAATCGGTCATCTTCTCGCCCCTGCCGCCGATTTTTCGGGATGCCTTGCGCATGGCACCGCAGTCCGCGCATGACACCGGTACTGGATCAAGTGCGCCGTTCATCCGCCCGCCAATCCGCGTTGGTTGTGCCAGCGCAATATGCGACGCTTGCTTCACCCGCGCGAGACCGGAGCCGAAAATAGGGACAGCGAACTGCCCGTCGCGGCGGTCGGGGCCGGCAGGGTCAACATCGGCTGCGCACTCTATCTGTAAGGAGTAGGGATTGGACGTTACGCTGGTGGACCGTGATGGGCCGGGGCGCGAAGGCCTTCTTCGGCAGTGTCGAAGGCTTTACAGGGCGGCGTCCCGCCCGCCTGCCGCCATACCGGGTGTCCCTGGCAAGCTGCCGGGCAGGCTGTCGGATGCGGACATGCCGCTGAAGCCCCGTCAGGGCTGCGCCGTCATGGCCCTGTCCGGGTTCCTGCGCTTCATCGCCAATGCCGGCCGAGACCGGGCGGAGGCGAACGCCGGCGTTGTCTGCCTCCGAAAAAGCGGAGATGCGGTCAATCCATCGCGATGCGGATGACCACGCCGCCCATCACGTCTCCGACCTCGAGGTCGGTGCGGGGGGAGTCCTTGTGGTTGTTGTGGCAGACGACGCAGGCTTCGACGACCGCATGGTCGGGATAGACCGCCGTGAAATACCGCTGGCCTCCGAGCTCCTCCTCGCCGTAGAAGGTCTCATCGGGGTTGTCGGCCACGAATTCGAGGCCTTCCTTCTCCAACGGCGTGCCCGGGCCGTTCTTCCTGTTGATCGGATCCAGCGAGAGCAGCGAGTAGGAGAACGCCTCGGTTTCGTCCATCACCTTCTCGGCGCCGAAGCGGAACATCTGCGCCGGCAGGGGTAGTGCCGCGTCGTCGCCGAAATGCTCCGACGCGGTTATGACCTTCTCGTCGACCGTGAGGCGCTGAACCACCATGCGGGTATAGACTTCCCGGTCCGCCGACATCACCCGATACAGCATGTCGGCCACCCGCTGGTATGGAAGCCCGTCGGCCGCGGCTGCCGCCGTCGCCGCTCCAAGGCCAAGCGCAAGCCCGGCGATCCAGAACGATTTTCGTTTCATCCTGCTTGTCCTCCCTGTGTTCGGGGCTCCGATTGACGAATACGCACTCGCACTCCAGCGCCTTTCAATTGCCGCCCTTCTGCCTTTGCGCCTTCGCCCGGCGCACCGCCCAATCGATGCTCTCGACATGGACCGTCGGCCGGCCGGAGAAATTGCGGCGGATCAGGTCGGTATCCGCGAGCGCGTCCAGAGAGAAGGCGAGGCCGTGGCAGTCAAGGCACACGGTCCGGATCATCTTCTCGTTCGGTCGCAGATTGTCGTTCTGGTTGTGATTGGTCGCGATCTTTCCGCGGCGCTCGATCTTGCTCATGTGGCAGGTGGCGCAACTGACGCCGGTGCCCGGCTCCGCTAGGCCGTTGCGCTCCGCCAGCCAGAGCGCGTGGTGAGGGCTGTCGAAAAAGGCGCGGCTGTGCTCGTCGTCATGGCAGTAGGTGCAGGCTTCGACCGCTGCCCGCACGACGTCGACCGCGTGAGGCATGTGACAGGTGCCGCAATCGAGCGCCCGGTGGGCGGCGTCGCCGCGCATGGGAAGCCGCGCCTCCCCGGCGGCCATGCGTTCGGGCACGGCCGGGTCCTCGAGCCATACCATGACCGTTTCCGGGAGCACGCCGTCGAGCCCCAGCTCCCTCAGGGCGCGGTGCGGATCGCGCGGCTTCGCGATCCGCGGATGCCGGCGCATGCCGTGCCGGCCCCTAACGAATGTCCGTGCCTGCGTCCTGTGGCAGTCTTCGCAGACCGACATTGCCGGCGTGTCGGCCCAATGCGCTTCGACCGCGTCTGGAGAGGCGTCCCCGGCGGCGGGCGCATGGCAGGCGCCGCAGTTGATCCCCGCCGCCGCATGGCCGGATCGGGCCCAGTCTTCGAGGACGGCGGGATCGGCGAGCGCGGACGCGGGCGCCACGGCGTCGCCCGGTGCGAGCGGCGTTGCCCCGGATTGCCCCGCCGCGCGGGCCCGTGCGGCAAGCGCATGCATCGGGGTCAGCGCGAGCCAGGCCCCGTGGGAGTGCTTGACCAGGAAATCCTCATAGAGTGCGCGGTTGTCATGGTAGTTGTGGCAGCCGCTCGACGCACAGCTGTCGAAGGTCAGGCCCGCATGGCTCGGCCGCTCGACCCGCACGTCCTGTTCGCCCTCGGCGTGGCAGGCCATGCAGAAATCCATCGCCACGGTGACCGCGCCCACCCTGGTGATCTCCGGGCGATGCTCCACGTGACAGGTGGTGCAAAGTCGCGCGTCGAGCCTGTCCCAGTAGGCGGCCATTCTCGGGTTGCGGAATGTCTTGCGCGGATGGCTGTCGTCAGCGGCCTTCAGCTCGTCCTCGTGACAGCCCAGACAGGACCTGTTCAGCGCCTTCTCGGCTGCGGCCGTATCGGCAAAGTCCGGGGTTCCGTGACAGGTTTCGCAGGATATCTCCAGCTGGTGGTGGGCGTCGGTCATGGCGCCGGCCGGCAATATCCGCCGGTCGCCGCTCACGAACATCGATGCAACGACGAAGGCGGAAGCCAGCAACGTCCCCGAGACAAGCCACCATACGGTTCTCCGGGACATCGGCCGGTTCCCTCAGTAACGGTAGGCCGTGAGGATATGGACGATCAGGAGCGCCGGCAGGGGACATATGGCCATGACGTGGAGCCACATCAGGGACCGGCGCAGCCTGGCGGGCCTGGCGATGCCGACCGCCCGCAGCCGGGACGGGGCGCCGGTGCAGATTTCGGCGAGTGCGCCCGAGAGCAGTACCGCGAGGAAGCAGCCCATGAGCGCCGCGTTGAGGTCGGAGCCCACGCGAAACCCGGTATGGGCGAACAGGACGAGCACACAGCCCACGCCGAGGACGAAATGCGAGAGCCTCCATCGATGGGAACGGGCGATCCGCGTGACCAGCCGCTTCTTGATGACGATTGCGATGGCCAACCCGACGACAGCGAGGCCGAGGATTAAATATCCGCTCCATTGCCGCCAGATTCCGTCGAACCAGAGATGTTCGAGCAGGTCCGGACCGTAACTGTCCGGGAGCGGAACTCTCGGCGCGAGGAGCGTGACGGCGGCCGCGGCGCCGCCGAGGGTGGCGAGGATCAGCCGCAGCTTCCTGAACCGGGCCGCCTCCGCCCGGGCCGCGAGAACGATCGTGCGCTGGATATTGGCGATGGTGCCGGCGACTTCGCGCCCGATAAGGTCCATCTTGCGCAGCAGCGCGATGCGGGCAGCCGCCTCGCCGAGCTTCCGGTCGGGGAAGAGGTCGGGGAGGATCTGGCACGCGTCCACCAGGCTCATCAGGGCGACGTCCCGGGGATCGGGAATATTGTCGGACAGCACTTCCTCGATCCGTAGCTTGATCCCATGCACCGCTTCCCTATCGATCGTCGGATAGCGGACGGGACGGAAAACCCACAGGAAAGGCTCTTCCTTTCTTTCCAGGATTCCCCGCTGCACGAGGTTGGCCAGCGCCTGCTTGCGAACGGTTTCGGCATCGTCCGTGGACAGCTCCCGGATCCATGTCGCAGCATCCACCGTGTCCGCGCGCGATGCGATCCTGGCGAGGATGCGGTCGAGGAAGGGCATCCCGGTTGGCGCTGAATCGGTTACCACGAGAGCCTGCAGGTCGGTATCGATCCTGTACGCGAACGCCAGGTCCAGCAGTGCTGCGCCCGCCAGAGCGCAGTCGAAGGCATGCTTGTCCACCGGAAGGAGCGCACCTTCCTCATCGCCCAGCAGCAGCAGGACTTCTTCCGTGAAGGTCAGCATGCGCCCGCTCCGCGAAGGCCGCTCGGTTGCGCAGCCCCCGATCCCGGTCACCGCGAGTTCGGCAGGAGAACAGCACGGAGCACCGGGTTGTGCTCGACCAGGTCTTGGACGCTGTAGCGGTCCAGGACCGCGAAAAACGCCTCCTCAGCCTCGACGAGAACGTGCCTGTAAACGCAACTCGAAACAATCCGGCAGGCGCCGGCGCCGTCCGGGAAGCACTCGGCGAGCGGAATCGTCCGCTCGATGTGTCGCGCCACCGCACCCACCGAGATCGTCTCCGCTGGCCCGGCCAACCTCAGCCCGCCGCTCCTGCCGCGGACCGTCTCGATAAACCCGGCGCGGCCGAGTTCCCATGCGACCTTGGCCAGGTGGTTCTTCGACACCCCGTAACGCTTCGCGATCTCCCGCACGGTGGCGAGGCCCGTGCCGCTCACGGCGAGATACATCAGCACGCGAGACGCGTAATCGGTGCGGTCGGTCAGCCGCATCAGTAGATGTCGAACGGAAAATATCGGGCGTTGATCTTCCCGTAGGTGCCGTCGGCGAGAATCGCCCGGAGCGCCCGGTTGAGGTGCCGGCGCAATGCGTCGTCCTCCTTGCGGACGGCGATGCCGATGCCCTCGTCGAGGCGGTAAGCATCGCCCGCATAGGCGAAGCCCGCGCCCTCGGGGCTCTTGAGCCACTTCCAGAAGCCGAGCGCGTCGCCGAACACCGCGTCCACGCGGCCTTCGATCAGCGCCCGGTCGAGCGCCCCCTGGTCGGCATACAGCCTTATGTCGGCAAACTTCGAGCGGTTGTCTTCCAGCCAGTCCGAGGCGATCGTCGCGCGCATTGCGCCCACGATCCGGCCCGCCGGGTCTTCGGGATCGAAGTCCGAGCCTTTCCGGGCCACGAAGCGAACGCCGCTGCTGTAGTAGCGATCCGTGAACGCCACCAGCCGGCGGCGTTTCCCGGTGATCGACATGCTGGAGACGATGGCGTCGAACCTGCCGGCCAGCAATGCCGGGATCAGACCCTCCCATTCCTGGCGGACGAACGCGCATTCGGCCTTCATGCGCGCGCAGAGCGCGAGCGCGATATCGATGTCGAATCCGACGAGCCGGTCCGCATCGTCGATGTCGCTGAACGGCGGATAGGCGGGATCGACACCGATGCGGAGCCTGTCCGGCACCGTGTCCCCGCCGAACGCGGGCGCAAGCGACAGCAGAGCGAGGATCAGCGATGCGGCCAGCTTCTTCATGAGACCTCCAAGCTTGCGGTCACGGCACTTTACGCCGTCGGCGCAGCCGCCGACAGCGATCACGGGTTTGGAAGCCTCCACGGTTGTCATGGAGTGGCAGGGTAGCGCCGGGTTGCTGTCCCTCAAGCGAAGCGAACGCATGTACTGCGCGGAGTCCGGTGCGCAATTCCAATCCTGACGAGGCACCACCATGAACGGGCACCTTGTCGAGGTTTCGCATCTGCGAACCATAGAGGGGAAGCTTCATTCGCCCGAAGAACATGCATTCTTCGAAATGTTTCGACATGAACGGTAGCTCTCCGATGGTTGTCGCGCTTATATCGAGCGCGACTTTGATCTGTCGGCTCTATCGCTATCGGGAGCGGGCTTGGTGACGAACGCGCAACAATCCCGGACTGCGGCCTCGGTGCATGCGTTCCTGTCCTCTGGCTTCCGGCCCTTCTTCCTGTCCGCGGCGCTGTGGGCGCTGCTCGCCATGGCGCTCTGGCTCGCGCTGCTCGCCGGGACGCTCGAACTGTCGAGCGCCTTCGACCCGATGTCCTGGCATGCCCACGAAGCGCTGTTCGGCTATCTCGGCGCGGTGCTTGCGGGGTTCCTGCTCACTGCGGTGCCGAGCTGGACAGGCCGGCCTCCGCTCGCGGGGTGGCCTCTGGCCGGCCTGCTCACGCTCTGGGTTCTCGGTCGAATTGCGGTCGCGGCGTCGGAATGGCTCACACCTCTGGTCGTGGCAATGATTGACCTCTCCTGCCTCGTCGTCCTGGCCGTCTTCGTGCTGCGCGAGATCGTCGCCGGCAGGAACTGGCGCAACCTCGTGGTGATCGCGATGATCGGTGTATTCGTCGCGGGTAACGCGCTGTTCCATTGGGAGGCCGCCGAGGGTGCGTATGCGGCGTCCGGCTATGGGCTGCGCATCGGCCTTGCCGCCGCGATCATGATGATCTCGGTGATCGGTGGACGCATCGTGCCCGCGTTTACCCGAAACTGGCTGGCGGCGCGCGGCAGCCGGGTTCTCCCGGCGGCGTTCGGGCGTCTCGACGGGCTGGCGCTTGCGCTTACCCTGCTTGCCATGGCGGCGTGGGTTGCGATCCCCGATACGCCGGAGACGGGATACCTGCTGCTTGCCTCGGGCCTGGCGCAGGCCATGCGGCTCTCGCGCTGGCGGGGACTGGATACCGGCCGCGAACCCCTGCTCTGGATCCTGCATGTGGGATATGCGTTCGTCCCACTCGGCATGCTGGGGGTGGGCGCGGCCATCCTGTGGCCCAACACCCTGGCACTGGCGTCCGCGCAGCATCTGTGGATGGCGGGCGCCATCGGGGTCATGACGCTTGCCGTGATGACCCGCGCAACACTCGGCCACAGCGGCTGCAAGGTTACGGCGGGTTCGGGAACGGCGGCGCTCTATCTGCTGGTTGTCGCCTCGGTGTTCGCGCGGCTCGCCGGCGGCATGCTCCCGGAGTACGCGACGATCTTATGGACGCTTGCGGGCCTTCTGTGGTGCTGCGGCTTTGCCGGGTTCGTGCTTGCCTATGGACGGCTTCTGTTGATCGGCGCGGCGCAGCGGTGAAGGGCGGTGGCGGCAATGGCGTTCATAGGCGGGCACGTGGAACGAGGCCCGGAGCCGAGGAACAGCGTTACAGGGCATGCAGCCCGAACCGTCCGGACCATGGACGGCGGCAGTCCGGTTTACGACCCCGTTCGTTTCATGGCCTCGGGCCGGCCTTGCAAGCTTTCGGCGCCGGCGCCGCCCTCCCGTTCTCTGGGCGCTGCTTTCCGCCCCTACGCCCGGCGAAGGCGACGAACGCCCCGCCTGCGACCGCAATGCCTGCGAGCTTACGATGGAGGAAGCCGTCGGGCTGGCGCTGGAGCGCAACCTTCCGCTTCTCAACAGCCGGCTCGACCGGGAGGTTAGGAGATTTTCGCTGGACGTGGACGAGGGCTACTGGAACCCCCAAGCGCCCTTAGGGCCCTTTGCCGGCAGAACCGCTGTACTTCAACAGCCCCGTCGCACTCTCCATAATGAAAAGCTCCGGCCGGCTTGTCTGCCCCTGGGCATGGCATGTCGCCGGTCGATTCCGCAGCATCGGACGGGCATTCATGTTCATAATGATCGGTCGCCTCCCGGCACTGCTGAAGCACGAAGCTGCCGGCGGCGTGCTGCTGATGCTGGCTGCGGCGGCGGCGCTGGCTCTCGACAACTCGCCGCTAGCCCATCTTTACGATGCCTTGCTTACGGTCCCGGTGGTCGTGCAGGTCGGCACCCTGACGCTGGGAAAGCCGCTGCTTCTCTGGATCAACGACGGATTGATGGCCCTGTTCTTCCTCCTGGTCGGACTGGAAATCAAGCGCGAGCTCCTGGACGGCAACCTGTCCTCGTGGCGCCAGGCCGTGCTGCCGGCTATGGGCGCGGTCGGGGGCATGGCGGCGCCGGCGCTGATCTACACGGCGCTCAACGCCGGCGACCCGGTCGCGCTGCGCGGCTGGGCGATCCCGGCCGCGACGGACATCGCCTTCGCCGTCGGCATACTGGCCCTGCTCGGCAGCCGGGTTCCGGCGGGGCTGAAGGTGTTCCTGCTGGCGGTGGCTGTGATCGACGATCTGGGCGCGATCCTCATTATCGCGGTCTTCTATACGGCCGATCTTTCATTGACGTCGCTCGCCATCGCGGGCGCTGCCGCCGCTGTGCTGCTGGCCCTGAACCTGGCAGGCGCGACGCGTTTGCTGCCCTACATTCTCGTAGGCGTCGTCATGTGGGTGGCGGTGCTCAAATCGGGCGTGCATGCGACCCTTGCCGGCGTGGTCGTCGCGTTCTTCATACCGCTGCGCACGAGCGATGTCTCGACGAAGCCGCCCCTGCTGAGGGCGGAGCACGGTCTGCACGGGTTCGTCGCGCTGTTTGTCATGCCGGTCTTCGCCTTCGCGAATGCCGGCGTGCATCTGGGCGGCCTCTCGCCCGGCAATTTCCTGTCGCCGGTGCCGCTCGGTATCGCCGCCGGGCTGTTGGTCGGCAATCAACTCGGTATTTTCGGCCTGACATGGGCCGGCGTGCGGCTCGGGTTCTGCCGACTGCCCGAAGGGGTGACGTGGCTGCATGTCTACGGCGCCTCGGCGCTGGCGGGCATCGGCTTCACCATGAGCCTGTTCATCGGCGCGCTCGCCTTCGAAGACCCGGCGCACCAGGCGGCGGTCCGGATCGGAGTGCTGTCGGGCTCGCTGCTGTCCGGGATCGTCGGCTATACGACGCTGCGCTGGTTCGCGGGCAGAAGGGGTGCTGTCGTTGCGTGAACGCAAGGCCGGCACGGCCCGTTCAGGTGCGCGGCCATGTCGAGATCCTGCTCCGCGGCTGCCCGGTCGGCCAGGAACCGGGTTGCTGGCGGCGAGACGGGTTCTTGCGGGTCTTCCGCGCCAGTCCGCGAGCCCTTCGCGAGGCCCGGTAGGGTTCTCGCCTCACGCATCCATGCCTCGGAATGACACGATCTCGTGGCATCGGAGGCAAGGTCCAATAGTATCGTCCCGGACATACTCTGGAGGAACGGTTCATGGGGGTGATCGATCTGGAATACGGGTCGGACGCGGCGATCGAGGATTTGCTGCGCCTGGTCGACCGCCCGGGCGATTTCTGTGTCCACGGAAGGCTGTACGCGCCGATGCCGAGGTTGGAAGTGGACGGCGTGGGCATGGTGGCCTTTCCGGTCCCCGAAGCGCAACTACAGAGGCTGATCGAGACGGCCGGACAGGCTCCGTACGGCAGGGGACCGGAAACGGTGATCGATACCTCGGTCCGCGACTGCTGGCAGATCGGCGCGGAGCGGATCGCTCTGTCGGGAGGGGCTTGGCCGGAGACGTTCGCGGGTATACTGGAACGGTCTGCGTCGGGGCTGGGCTGCCCGGTCGAGCGTCTTGAGGCGCAGCTCTACAAGCTGCTGATTTACGAGCGCGGCGGTTTTTTCTCTTCGCATCGCGACAGCGAGAAGGCGCCCGGGATGGTGGCGACGCTGACGATTTCGCTCCCGGCGGCGGGCGAGGGTGGCGCGTTGATCGTCTGCCATGGCGGCCGGGAGATTGCCATCGACATGAACGTGGAAAGAAATTTGCGCTGTGGTGTTTTTTGGCTCTCGGTTGCCCATTGGTGAGGTCGGTTTGGTCTTGTGTTCGGGCGTTCGGGGCGAGGGCAGCGGCTGATTTTCAGGCGGAAGCGGATTGGCGCAGCCTTATTGTCAGAA